>NZ_WHOH01000003.1:743514-1115271 GCF_009741735.1 Lentibacillus sp. JNUCC-1 | reverse complement strand
ACAATATTTTTTTGCAAGGCGTAAAAAATTCCTTCTATTGTTTAATGTTGATTCTAGAAGGATGAATAGACCATTGGATTCATTTATAATGACAATTCGATTGAATCAGCGAATCATCGCAGAAGAATAAGTGTCTTCTCAATCATGCTCAATATATTAATTCTACATGAGAGGAACAAAATCCTTCTTTTTTACGATGTTATATTTTTCAGAATCAATATGTGGCACATTGCTTCTCCTCTTCATCATTAAAATTAACATTATACATTAATTATAACCAAATGACTACAAAAGTAACAGAAAACATACCTTTTAGGGATGTTTTCTGTTTCAAGCATTATTTCATTGTTGCCATGTGCATAATGATGTTTGCTGTTTCTTCAACTGCTTTATTGGATACATCGATCACTTCGCAGCCAATTTTGTCAATCACCTTGTTAAAATAAGTCAATTCCTGCTCTATTCTTTCAATATTAGCGTATGAAGCCTGATCCCCAAGTCCGAGCGCTTTTAATCTTTCTTTTCGTATATCATTTAATTTAACCGAGCTGATTTTTAGCCCAATACATTTCGATGGATCCACTAGATAGAGTTCCTCTGGTGGTTCTACTTCTGGAACAATCGGGACGTTGGCCACCTTCAAACGTTTCAATGCCAAATACTGTGATAGAGGCGTCTTGGACGTCCGTGAAACACCTATCAAAATGATATCTGCCCGGGCTATTCCGCGAGGGTCTCTCCCATCGTCATATTTAACCGCAAATTCGATGGCTTCCACACGTTTGAAATAATCTTCATCGAGTTTATGAACAAGCCCAGGCTCTAAACGAGGCTCAAGTTTAAAGTACTTTTCCATCGCCCCCATCATAGGCCCCATGATGTCTATCGCCTCAATGTTCAACTTGTCTGCTTGCTCATTTGTATAATGCCTGAGTTCGGGATCCACAAGAGTAAATCCGAGCATTCCGTTTGTTTCTACAACTTGCTGTAATGCTTCATCAATTGTGGTTTTATCTTCAACATATGGTACACGCTGAATATCACATTCACCATTAAATTGACTCAGGCCTGCTTTTATAACAAGTTCTGCCGTTTCCCCTACTGAGTCTGACAAGACATACACAGGTGGTTTGGCACTCATGGTAAAATCTCCTCTCTTATTTAAATATGGTTACCTCTAATCAGTTCGACAAATACTTTTGTAATGGTTGTCTTGGTAATGCGCCCAACAACTTCGAGTCCGCCTTCAACGGCTTTAACCACTGGTAATCCGTCTATTTGCTGATCAATCATTTTTCTGGCCGCATCAAGAACCATGTCGTCACGTCTGCAAACCGTTATGTTAGGCATCCGTGTCATAATGATATGAACAGGCACTGCAGTGAGATCTTGCTGTCCCATACTCGCTCTTAATAGATCTTTTCGAGACAGAACCCCGATGAGGCATGATTGTTCATCTACTACAAACAGTGTCCCGACATCGTCTAAAAACATAGTGGAAATCGCATCATACACAGACGTATGCTCTTTAACAACAATCGGAACTGATTGATATTCTTGGACTTTCAGCCGTTTAATATTTTCTGTCAGCAACTCATTGCCTGTTTTGCCTGTATAGTAATAACCGACACGAGGCCGTGCCTCAAGGAAGCCTGACATGGTCAAAATGGCCAAATCAGGTCTCAATGTTGCACGCGTCAGACCTAACTTACTTGCAATATTCTCGCCTGTGATCGGCCCGTTAGACTTAACAATTTCAATAATTTGTTCTTGTCGCTTGGATAATTCCACTATATCATCACCTACATCCAATTATGGCATACTAAGGGCCAAAATCACAGCCTATATCAGTTTCGCGGCTTCAGAAATGCTGTTTCCATTCTACAACAGATAAATCAGCATAATCAAAAACCAGTTCAGAAATGGCATGCATTAGCGCTAGTCGATTAAGGCGGATTTCTTCATCTTCAGCCATGACCATATTATGTTCAAAAAACGCATGAATGGGGGCAGCCAGCTTCTCCAATTGGTCTAAAGCATTTTGGGCCTTTAATGAACTTTTCGCAGTTTGATATTTTGGCTTAATGTCTTCAAACGCCTCATAAAGTGTTCTTTCTGAATCAGTTTGGAATACGGCTGGTTCAATTATTGTCTGTTCAGCCTTTTTAGCAATATTCAATACCCGAACAAGTGCTTCTTGAGTTGGTTTAAAGTTTTGATCATGGCGTTTACTGGATAACGCGTGCGCTTTATCGGCCGCATAAGAGTAGTTTCCAATACGATTACTTATAACAGCATGTACAATATCTTGTTCAACTTGCTCATCTCTCAACACATATTCAGCGCGGGTTTTGAAAAACGCCTGCACTTCGTTGAACGTATCAGCTGACCAGTTTATGTTTTTAACCGTTTCATCGTAAATGCGCATCACAACTTGTAGGAGATCCTCCACAGAAACGTCCCATTTTCTCGATTCAAGAATACGCAAAATCCCCGTAGCCTGCCGTCTTAAACCGTATGGATCCTGTGATGCACTCGGTCTCCGGCCAAGAGAGAGACTGCCTGTAACTGTATCAAGCTTGTCAGCGATACTTAACACAGCCCCTTCAACGGTTTGCGGCAATTCTCCTTGTGAGCTCTTTGGCAAATAATGTTCACGAATCGCATTTGCCACGTGTGGGCTCTCTCCGTATTTTAATGCGTAATCTTCGCCCATAATACCTTCCAGTTCCGTAAATTCATTGACCATCTGAGTCATAAGGTCAAATTTACAAATCTCTGCAGCTCTTTCAATGTGGTCTTTGGTATTAGGTGAAAGAGCAATCATATCACATATCCGGCCTGCGATTTGTTTAATGCGCATTACTTTATCCTCAAGTGTACCAAGTTTCTCTTGAAATACGACGCGGCTTAATTTTTCCAGGTGATCTTTAAGGGGGGTTTTCTGATCTTCTTCATAGAAAAACTGAGCATCGGCCAAGCGCGCTTTAAGTACCTTTTCATTCCCTTTTACAACTGTTTCCAGTGCTCTTTCATCACCGTTTCGCACACCGACAAACATTGGCAGCAGATGACCGTCGCTGTCCTTTACCGGGAAGTAACGCTGATGGGCTTTCATAGATGTAACCAGAATATCCGATGGCAATTTGAGAAACGTATCCTCGAATCTCCCCATGAAAACAGTTGGGTACTCAACGAGGTTTCTAACTTCCTCCAATAATGCCTGGTCGACCGGAATCTCATAGCCTTCCGTTGTTTCCACATGATGAATTTGCCGCACAATCATTTCTTCCCGTTCTTTCGGGGATGCAATGACGTACTGATCAGTAAGTGAAGGCAGGTATTCTTTCGGCTCCTTCAGCTCAATTTCACCACCCAAAAAACGGTGCCCGAATGTCATCCGGCCTGTTCGAACACCAGCTATTTCAAAGGGAACCACATCGTTTCCATATAATGCCACAAGCCATCGTATCGGTCTTGCATACCGCATAGATTGATCGGCCCAGCGCATGTTCTTATTAAACTGTATTGATTGAATAAGATCGGCAAAGCCTGAAAGACGCTCCATAGCAGGAAGCCCTTTTATATGTTTATTGACAAAGATATATTCCGTTCCCTTTAATTCCTTAATATAAATATCTTCAACTGACAGCCCTTGCCCTTTCGTAAAACCAACAGCTGCTTTAGTCCAATCCCCGTTATCATCCTTGGCAATTTTCACCGCTGGCCCTTTCATTTCTTCTTCGATTGACGTTTGAGCATCTGCAAGTCCGCGGATAATCACTGCAAGTCGTCTGGGAGTAGCATAGGATTCCACAGACTCAAACGCAAGACGCTCATCTTTTAAAAACTTTATAGCTGCCTTATGAAACTGTTGTTCAGCATCATCAATAAATCTTGCGGGGAGTTCCTCCAGTCCGATTTCAAACAAAGCATCTTTTCGCATCTACGCTTCCTCCTTTTTGAGCATCGGGAATCCAAGACGCTCCCGCTCAGCAACATAGGCTTTGGCAATCTCACGAGCAAGCTTGCGCACGCGACCAATATAGCCGGTTCGTTCTGTAGTTGAGATCACGCCTCTCGCATCCAGCAAATTAAATGTGTGAGAACACTTAAGCACATAATCATAAGCAGGGAAAACAAGCCCTTTTTCCATGATTCGATTCGCTTCACGTTCATACATGGTAAACAGATCGAAAAGCATATTAGAATCCGACAGTTCGAATGTATAAACAGAATGCTCGTATTCCGGCTGCATAAATATATCTGCTACAGTTACACCTTCTGTCCATTCTAGATCGAAAACATTTTCTCTGTCTTGTATATAGGAGGCCAGTCGCTCAATTCCATATGTAAGTTCAACAGAGACCGGACTTGCTTCAAGTCCTCCAATCTGCTGAAAATAAGTAAATTGAGTGATCTCCATACCATCAAGCCAGACTTCCCAACCAAGACCAGCAGCCCCGAGAGTTGGATTTTCCCAATTGTCTTCAACAAACCGGATGTCATGCTCCAAGGGGTCAATTCCAAGTGCTTTTAACGAATCCAGGTACAGATCTTGAATGTTATCTGGAGAGGGCTTCATCACGACTTGGAATTGGTGATGCTGGTATAGCCTGTTTGGATTTTGACCATATCGACCGTCATCAGGACGTCTCGATGGTTCAACATATGCAACATTCCATGGTTCCGGACCGAGGCTGCGCAATAAAGTCATAGGCGACATCGTCCCGGCACCCTTTTCAACATCATACGACTGCATTAAAATGCAATTCTGTTTTGACCAATACGACTGAAGCGTCAAAATCATATCTTGAATATTCATTACAATACCTCCCGATTTTTTATCTAGCAGACCTTCTTAATAACATAATTGACACAAACTGCGAACTAGTGAAAGTTTTAAGAAGCGTTCTTACTACATAAGGTGAAGTCAAATCAATGTGCGTAGTAAGCAGATCGTGATTTGCGCTCCGGGAAGTCGCTTTCCGCGGGCACGGCCTCAGCCTCCTTGCCCCGGCAAGGGGTATGTCGACGTTGTCCGCAAAGGACGGTTTTAGTCGACCATCCTTAGTGTAGCGCTGTGGGGTCTTCGACTCGTGCTATTCCCGCAGGAGTCGACTTCCCTCCGCTCCAATCACTCTATTTTTTCAGCGGCTTGGACGGTTCTACTCATAATAAGAGCTAGCAAACTGATTTCTCATATCCAGCTCGGGGAAAACACGGAGACTCCTGTGGGAGCAAAAGCCTAGATGAGACCCCGGAGGTCGTCAGACCGAGGAGGCTCATCAGCGCCCACTGGACGCGGAGTGTTTTCCCCGAGCGGTTGCCAGAGGCAGTCATAAATCTTCTGGTTAATTCGCAGTTTACGGAAATTGTGCTCTTCATAATAAAATCCCGTCCCTATGCCTCGGTAAAAGGCATAGGGACGGGATTGGGGCCCGCGGTTCCACCCTATTTGCCCGTTGGACGGGCCACTTTATTGTGCTGATGCTCCGAGAGTGCCATTCCCCTGTTTCTTTCCGGCTTTCACCATCCCGGAATCGCTTTGTTCTAGGGTACTCTTCTCCTTCAACGCATTCATCATTTATTGTTTCTTCATTAAATCTTAATTCAACCATACATTTTTGTCAATTAAAGATCATTTAAGCAGATCCATTTGTTTCAGAAAACGTTTTGATTTTAAATAATAACCTCCGTACTGGTCATAATATGCATCCAGTAAAGAGCGCAGTCGGTTAATGTTTTCTTCTTTTACAGAGATTTTATCAATTCTTTCCAAGTCCGTCTGCATGAACACAAGCATCCACTTTGCTAGGGCTTCATTTAAGGTAACCGCATAGGAATCCCTATGTCGGCAGCGCGGACAGAGGAATCCACCTTCACTGATTGAAAAGGCATACGGCATTTCTGCGCGTCCGCAAATAGCACACCTATCCAAAACAGGTGCAAAACCACCTTTGTGAAACAATTTAAGTTCATACATCATAATCGGAATTGCTGGTTCTTCACTCTCAGATATTCTTTTAAAGTTAAATATAACTGTTTAAATAAGAAGGCATCAGCTTCATGGCGTTCCATGATCTTATCGGTTAGCTCCGCGATATAAGCCGCATAAGCCGTTTTGATAATGTCTTCCCTAATCCCGCGAAATGAATCGATCACATCTCCTTGCTGAAGGGTACTGAGGCCTCTGGCATTTAGGTAAAGAAAGTTTTCAGCGTATATAAATGGCTGTGTTATGGCCGTCATCTTACTTCTAGGTTTATTCGCGCCCCTAGCTATTGCAGTTATTTTGCCTGTCTGTTCTCCAAAAAGCGTAACAATTTTGTGTGTTTCACCATATTCTTGTGTTTTTAGTACAATCCCCTTAACTTTCTCGAGCACACATGTCACCTATTTCTACACCAAATTAATCCGATAATGGTGTTTGCCGATATTGAGTTTGACTCTTTATGACCGTCATTTCGTTTTCATTCTCCAGCTCTTTCATGAGTAAATAGGTTTCAATGTTTCCTGTCTGACTGAACACTTGCCAAGTCAAATCAATCACAAGAAACCCCCACCTTTCTATATGTGTTTGAACATGTGTATACTGTTAGAATGACCCCTTCATCGCAAATCAATGAGTATTAAAATTTACCATATCTAATAGCGTTCTTCATCATAGCCGAAATCACGGAGTTGAGCAGCTTTGTTTCTCCAGTCTTTTTGAACTTTCACCCACAGTTCTAAATACACTTTAGTGCCAAGTAGGGTTTCGATATCAAGGCGGGCGCGCTTACCTATATTTTTAAGCATAACGCCACCCTTGCCAATTAATATGCCTTTTTGTGATTTTCGTTCTGTCATAATTACTGCTTGCACATGTACCAGGTCTTCTCGTTTCTGTTCGATTCCTTCTATGACAACTGCAATTGAGTGGGGAATTTCTTCTTTTGTTAATTCAAGTACTTTTTCTCTGATCAATTCACTCATGATAAATCGTTCCGGATGGTCAGTCACCTGATCAACCGGGTAGTACTGGGGGCCTTCGGGCAAATACGATTTGAGAACATCCAGCAAATGAGCTAGGTTGTTGCCCTCTGAAGCCGAAATCGGAACAATTTCTGCAAAAGGGAGCTTATCTTTGTATTGCTCTATTAGTTCAAATAATGCTTCAGGTGTCACCAAGTCAATTTTATTAATGATGAGAAAAACAGGGGTTTCAATAGTCTGTAATTTATCAATAATGAATTGATCACCTCTGCCATACCCTTCTTCTGCATTGATCATAAACAAAACAGCATCAACCTCATTAAGGGTGCTTTGTGCTGTCTTGACCATGAAATCTCCAAGCTGATGTTTTGGCTTATGTATACCAGGTGTGTCTATAAATACAAACTGAGCTTCTTCTTGTGTCACAACCCCTTGGATTTTGTTACGGGTCGTTTGGGGCTTATCACTCATAATAGCAATCTTTTGTCCAATCACAGCATTTAGAAATGTTGATTTCCCAACATTAGGTCTGCCTATAATTGAAATAAATCCCGATTTATGTTCTTGCGACATGATGTATCCTCCGATTAGATGTGTTGTCCTCTATATTACATGAAATAGATCCTTTGACCAGACCTTCGACAGAACTTCTCTTGATCTGACAGACATCATCATCTTTTTTATAAAATATACCCTATTTACAACAATACAAACTCTATTAACTTCGGCGCAAACAAGATCAACCCGGTCACGGCAGCTGCTATCGCTGCCACAAGCACAGCACCAGCGGCCATGTCTTTTATATACTTCGTCATGATGTGGTATTCTGGTTTAATCAAATCCATTATAACCTCAATACATGTATTGAGCATTTCAACTACTACAACCAAAGCAATAACAAGCACAAGCACGATCCATTCAATACTGTTGAGCTTAAGCAGAACCCCCATTATAAGAGCGCTTATAGCAGCTGCGACATGTATTTTCATATTACGTTCTTTCTTAATGGCTTGTCCGATGCCTTGAAGTGCAAATGATAGTCCTATGCCCCGTTTCTTTGATTTAGCGCTCAATGCCAAACGTTCCCAGCAAGGCGTTTTGTCTGTTGTTCATCCTTTGTTCATCTTCTTCGTTCATATGATCATACCCAAGCAAATGCAGAAAACCATGCAATGCTAAAAAACACAGTTCGCGCTTAATGGAGTGCTCATATTCATTCGCCTGACGCTTAGCAGTGTCGACTGAAATGACAATATCGCCAAGAGCGAGTGGAATGTCAGCTTCGTCATTAACTGTCATTTCTTCATCCACGGCATCTTGCAACGCAAAAGATAAAACATCTGTAGGACGATCAAGCTGTCGGTAGTTCCTGTTGAGCGCTTGAATGTCTGTGTCATCCACAAAATTAACAGAAATCTCCGCCTCTCTTGGAATCTGCTCTTCTTTAGCGGCGAATAATAGAAGCTGCTGAATCGAATCCACTGTGTCTGCAGTTACGGACTGTGTCTGATCATGAATATCAATATGCATTTATGTTGCCTCCTCCATTGGATACTGTATACGGGAATGAAACATGCCTTTTAGTGTTTCGCATACAGCTGTCTGTATTTTGTTTAAATCTTTCATTGTCAGGGGACAATCGATTAATTGTCCTTCCATGAGTCTGTCATTGATAATTGCAGAAACAGTATCTTCAATCTTCTGTTCAGTCGGAGCTTCCATGGATCTCACTGCTGCCTCTACCGAATCACAAATACATATGATCGCCGATTCTTTCGTTTGAGGTTTGGGGCCAGGGTAACGAAAACGGGTTTCATCTGCGTGTTTTGAGATTTCCTTCTCTTTATAGTAAAAATACTTCAATAATGTCGTTCCGTGGTGCTCTCTGGAAATCGCAATAATCTCTTTTGGCATACGGTATTCTTTCAACATATTAGCCCCGTCATAAGGATGGCTTATAATAATGTCTGCACTTTCTTGTGGGTCAATCTGATCATGAGGATTTTTAATCCCCATTTGATTTTCAATGAAAAACTGAGGCCGAACGGTTTTGCCTATATCATGATAGTAAGCACCAACTCTTGCAAGCAGTCCATTGGCCCCCACAGCTTCACAAGCTGCTTCACTTAGATTGGCCACCATGAGTGAATGGTGATAAGTTCCAGGAGCCTCCATCAGAATTTTCCTTAATAAAGGGTGGTTCGGGTTTGCCAGAGAAAGTAACTTAATATCCGATAAGATCCCCAGTGAGGTTTCAAAAAATGGCATTAATCCGAGTGTCAATACCGCGGACAAGAAAGCGGAAGCCACGCCATATCCACCTTGAACAATTAAGTCGCTCCAGGCATACTTTTCAAATGACAGAAATATAAATAACATAACAGCAGACACATTTACAAGTGTCATTCCGATACCCGCTCTGACAATAGAAAGTCGATCTTTCACGTTGACAAGGCACATAATCGCACCCAATTGAGAAAACAAAAAGTAAATACCTGCTTCAAAATTAAGGGAACCAGGGATTTCAGAATTGAAAATCACACTTCCAACTACAGCATACAAAACGGCAAGAACGATGGCAAGTCGTTCGTGAATCAATTGTTTAGCAAGAAGGACACCTGTAGCCACAGGCACTATATAAAACAGCTGATTCACCTCATTTGTATATAAGCTTACCACTTTCATTAAGGCGATACTCATCACACTGACGACAAGAATTGTTATAACAGTGCCTCTATCAAGCTGATTTTTTACTGAAAGCAGGTTCATCTCATAAGATAAAACACTCATAACCAATACAATCAGCAATACAAGACCAATCACCGGAAACAGGTTGCGGTCCTTGTTAAGCAATCCCGCAAGCTGCAGTTCTTCAAAAGTCTCGTTCGTAATGCGATGGCCTTCTCTTACAATGACCTCGCCTGCTCTTATAACTTCAGGTTCTACACCAGCTGCGGCGTCTTTTCGAGCTTGCATGGTTTTTTCTGCGTCATAAAAAGCATTTTCCGTAACTGCAAAATCACTTAACTCAGATAAAACCTGGATCATTCCGCTTTCCAGGTTCGCATATTTAATATGCTGCTGGACTTCATTTGTTGTCGTTTGGATATGTTGTGCTCTTACGCCTTTGTCAAGGGTATCAGACAAAATACGAATGAAGACTTTTTCCCCTTCGCTTCGGGCCTTTGGAGATGTCTCAATTAACGCATGCAGGGTTCCATCACTGACAGACTGAACAATGCTACTGGATAAGACCTGTTTAAGACGCTCTACCTTTTCCTCAGTCGTTAATTGCACAAATTTAGTTTCGCCTGTTTTCTTTTCAGCTGCAATCGTTGTTTCACTTTCCAGTTTTGTGATCGCATCAAATATTTCTTCGACATAAGCAATTCTTTCCTCGGTTACTTCATTTGAAATCGTATACCGATCCTCAACAGACTGGACTGTTTCCCGCATTTTGCGTTCTGTTTCCGGTTCATTTTCTACAGTAATTGGAGAGCGTATCGTTTCTTTTGCAATTGTGAAGCGTTCAATATCATACGTTTGAGTATACACATTGTTCAGTGTCGCAAAAAAGATAATAAAACCCAAAATTAAAACAGGTAAAACAATGGTCAGCCATTTCGTTTTAATGTGATTTATCCAAGCCACAGCCTTTTTCATTTTCATGACACCTCTCATGCCACAAGAAGATTTATATGTAAAATAAGACCCGCTTTCCGGGGTCTTACGCTTATATCATTTATTTTCTTTTTCATATGCATCAATAATCCGCTGAACCAACGGATGCCTGACAACGTCTGTCTGATCGAGGTATACAAAATCCAGCCCTTTGACGGTGGCGAGTGTACTGCTTGCAACACGGAGCCCGGATGTCGTCCCCTTAGGCAGGTCAACTTGGGTAATATCACCTGTTATGATCATTTTCGAGCCGAAACCGAGTCGTGTCAGAAACATCTTCATTTGTTCCGGAGTTGTGTTTTGTGCTTCATCTAAGATAACGAAAGCATCATCAAGCGTTCTTCCGCGCATGTATGCAAGCGGAGCAATTTCAATCACTTCACGTTCAATTAATCGTGCCGTGTGCTCTGTGCCCAGCACATCATGCAAAGCGTCATACAATGGGCGCAAATACGGATCGACTTTTTCTTTTAGGTCACCAGGCAAAAAGCCCAGGCTTTCACCGGCTTCAACCGCCGGTCTGGTTAAAATCACGCGTTTGATTGTTCCATTTTTAAGTGCATGAATGGCCATTACAACCGCCAAATACGTCTTTCCAGTTCCGGCAGGGCCAATTCCAAATACAAGGTCATTTGATTTAATAGCATTCACATATTTTTTTTGGCCTAATGTTTTCACACGAATTGCTTTGCCCTTATGGGTTTTGGTGATCACATCTTCAAATAACGTTTCAAACTGATCGATCTTACCTGCTTTGGCTAGATCCACAGCATATACCACGTCACGTTCTGTAATCGTTAAACCTTTTCGAATGATATCCAGCAGCTTCAGGAGAATATTCTGAACATGCGTAACGTCTTGTTCAGCACCAGATACGCTGATTTTTTCTCCACGTGTTACAATCGACACGTTTAATTGCTCTTCAAGATGTTTTAAATACTTATCATTTGTTCCAAACAGTGCCAAAGCTTCTGACGCACTGGATAGACTCAGATCAATGGCATGCAGATTTTCTGACATAATCAATCTCCTTGAGTTAGGGGTTGTGTTTCAGTTATATCTTCTTTTACAGTTAAATATATGATTAGTTTAACTTTACCACGCCCGACAGATTCATGCAAAACTTTACTTGATACAATCTCTGCTTTTGGACCAAGCTGGAGTTGCAATTCTTTAGTGGCCTGTTTTTTTCCGATTTGCATGGCCTCATCACGTGTTCTTGTTTCAGTTTTTTGCTCTGTTTCGCTGATGATGGTCTTTTGGAAAGTAATTGGGAGTTTCCACTTTAAAAAATATAACGGGTGCTCTTGAATATCTTGGTGCATTGTTTGATAATCCGGTTTTTTAAAGCCCCATATTGGAAGTTTCGTCTCGCCAAACTTAAGGGCATACTGCCGTTTGTGTTCACCTGTCAATTTTTCTGTATTTGTTTTCATAGGCACAGTTACCGTTGTTTTATACCATGTTCTGGCTATAATTTCACCATCCGCAGCGACTTTACTTTTGGGCGCGCTATCCTCTTCATCATCTTCTTCACCAAACTGCAACTCTCCCGCTACAAGAAGATCTCCTTTATTCACAAAATCATTAACATGTACAAGCGGAAGCCCCTTGGACACATACATGTTCTCGATCACACCATTTTTACTGGCGATCAAATTCCGTGGGGATGGGGCTTCTTCCTCTTCAACCACTATTTTCTCCACACCTTCAAAGAAATAGGTTGTCCCTTTTTTTGACACACCAATCCACAACAAATCCGGAATATCTTCAATAAGCTTCCGCTGGATCACATTTGGAGCATCAAGGGACAATGCCCAGCTCCCCTCGCGTATACCGTACTTGGACAGCGAGGTGTCAATCTTTTCTTCCAGTTCTTTTGAGACGTTATTGATCTCAATTTTCCAAACCATGTTAGATAAAATAAACACGAGTGCTGCACTCATCACAAGCGCTATGACAAGTGCACGTTTACGCAATATATTATTGATCATAATCGGCAATCCTTTTTTATCTTGGAAAGATACTTTGTAGTGGGTGCCCCTTCTAAAAGACCGCATTCGTTTTACATCATTTAAGCGCATCTTCCCGGTACAGACCATCTCTTGTTCTTTTTTAACATCCCATATCTGTATACCGTTTAGGGATAGTTTTTGGAAAAACCGTTCAGGATATCCGCCATAGACTCGGATCGTCACATACCCTGTCAAAAATGTTGCTTGTATCTGCCGCATGTTTTCCCTACTTTCTCTTTAGAATGATATCTAAGGCGTTTCAATGAATTGAATACTTTCGATCTGACCTTCAAGCAATAATTCTTCCGGAAGCATCATTTTTATAACAAATCCCTGACCTGTAATTTGGATCTCCCCCTGATCTGATTTAAGAACCAGTTTTTGATCGGTGTAAAGGATTAAACCTTTATGATTTTCTATGTAAACGTGGAATTGTCCAATTGCAGTAATCCGGGGGACTTCCAGCAGTGTATCTGACGGAAGATCCAAATGTTGATTGAGCCATGGTTTAAACTGCTGCCATTTTTTCAAATGAAAACCCCCTCTCTCCCATTACATACTTATGAAAAGATACAGTTTTTAAGAACAAAAAAAGCCACTAACAGGCATTGTTCAGCCTGTTAGTGGCTTTCATGAGAAGATCATATCCGATCCATTCGTTCTTTTGTAACGCTTTGATATGGCTTATGCGCTCTGGGTCGACCAAGTACTTCTGACATAACAATCCCATTTACGATTCCTTTTTTCGTTAAATGGTTTTTAAACTGTCTTTTTAATGCTTGCTTCTCCTGATTTGTTTCAGATCGATCAGCCGATCTGAATTTCGAAGCAGAAACGACTTCTTCTTGCTGGAGGTTCTCTGTTTCGGCTGGATCAACGCGCATCCGTTTTGCCAACGCATCCCTTTGAGACTGTTGATATAATTCTATAGCTGTTTGTCTCATATCAGCATCCGGTCTTTCAACCTGGGTTGGACCGGAAGGGGTTGAGTCAGGCCATGATTGCCGTCTCGTAGGTGACGCTGTTTGCCGCTTTCTTTCATCCTCCTGCTTGTCAGATCTGTCTTTCAGGAATCCCATAAGCCCTATAACCAGCGCAATGACTACAACAAAGTTTGCCGACAGAAATTCAAAGAGCCCATCCATGGCATAACCTCCAATTCAGCTTATTGTTGATCGTCTTCATCATTATCATCACTGCTTAGTTTGCCAATGGAATCACGCATATCTGTATCAGCATCAATGTTTTTGTAATTCATATAATCCATAACACCCATATTGCCGGAACGTAATGCTTCTGCCAATGCTTTTGGCACCTCTGCCTCTGCCTCAACAACATACGCGCGCATTTCTTCAACGCGGGCAAGCATTTCTTGTTCTTTTGCAACAGCCATCGCACGACGTTCTTCGGCTTTAGCCTGAGCAATATTCTTATCTGCCTCAGCCTGATCTGTCTGAAGCATCGCCCCGATGTTCTTGCCGATATCCACATCCGCAATATCGATGGATAAAATTTCGAAGGCTGTTCCGGCATCTAGGCCTTTACTTAATACATTGTGTGAAATGGAATCTGGATTTTCCAGTACCTTCTTATGTGTTTCAGAACTACCAATGGTACTGACGACCCTTCACCAACACGAGCAATGACGGTTTCTTCACCGGCACCACCGACAAGGCGGTCAATATTGGCTCTTACAGTAATACGTGCTTTAGCTTTAACCTCAATCCCGTCCATGGCAATACCTGCAATAAACGGTGTTTCAATGACTTTCGGGTTAACACTCATCTGAACGGCTTCAAGAACATCACGACCGGCTAGGTCAATCGCTGCTGCCCGTTCAAAAGTAAGGGTAATGTTAGCCCTGTGCGCAGCAATCAAAGCATTGACCACTCTGTCAACGTTACCACCCGCCAAATAGTGACTCTCAAGCTGGTTTGTCTTAACATCCAAACCTGCTTTGTACGCTTTGATGAGCGGATTAATTACACGAGAGGGGATAACACGTCTCAGGCGCATACCCACAAGTTGAAAAATACCGACTTTTACACCTGCAGCAAGAGCACTGATCCAAAGCATTACAGGAATAAAGGTGAATAATACAGCTATAACAATTAAGATCGCTGCAATAATAATCAATGTTAACACTTGTTCAAATTCCATTTATTTTCCTCCTCTAAAGTATGTATTTAGTCTCCCATAGGCCTAACGACAATACGCATGCCTTCTGTTTTCACAATTTTAACCTTCTTATTCTGTTCGACAAACCCCCTTCGGAAACAACGTCAAGTCGTTCGTCATCAAAAAGGGCAGTCCCCGCAGGCCGTAGCGGTGTTTGTGTAACACCTTCCAGACCTATGAGCTCCAGTCGGCTGACACTGGATACATAACCCTCTTCAGTCGTAGTTCGCTCCTGCAAGACAATGTGTCTAAACAATCCCTTATTAAGCCCCATCGTCTTAAATAAGATAACGGCAGCCACAACAGATACGATAAAGGCTATTCCCACACTCATTGCCATATGCCCTAAATCATAACCAGCCATTAGCAAGGCGCCAAGTACTGCCCCAACACCTAGTAAGCCAACAATGCCACCAGGTACAAAAAACTCTGCAATAATGAGTGCAATACCCAATATGAGCAATATAACGGATTCCATTCCAGCGAGTCCGGCAATAATATGACCATAGAAAAACAGTACGAGAGCTATAAGTCCCATAATACCCGGCACACCAAAACCTGGTGAATATAACTCAACAACAAGGCCAAGGCTTGCGACAGATAAGAGAATTGGTATGACGACAGGATTGGTGAGAAATCTCGCAATGCCTTCTGCAGTCGTTTGTTCTACTTCATGAATTTCAGCACCAGAGAGTCCTAATTCATTAAGCAATGCTGTACGATGTTTGACGACTCCCTCTGCATATTCGACTTCAACAGCTTTGGAAGGCGTTAATGTAAGAAATTCGCCTTTTGGCGCATCATATTCCGGAAGGTCAACAGATGCATCTGCCATAGCACGTGCATATAGTGGGTCACGTTCTTTCGCCTCTGCAGCCCCTTCCATAGCCGCAATCCAAGCAGACTGTGCCTTTTTATCAGCTGCAGTGCCGTCCTGATTAATGATGCCGCTTGCGCCCATCGTAGCTTGAGGCGTCATATAGATTTCGTCTGCATAGAGTGCAATATAGGATCCGGCTGAAAGTGCACGGTTGATCACAAATGCTGTTGTTGGTATATCCAGCTTCTGAAGGATATTTGCGATATTGCCGGCTGCATCAACGCGTCCTCCAGGTGTATCGATTTCAAAAATGATGTGGTCTGCAGAAGCTTCTTTTGCTTCCTTGGTCGCTCGCTCTAAAAATGCTTCAAGCCCGCGTTCTACTTCATCTTTAACGGGGATCACATACACTTTTTTACCGCTACCGCTGTTATCAGCGAGAACCAGTGTAGTAAATTGAATAGATGCAATCGCAACAACCAGTAAGATCATCACAACCGACCTGAACTTTCTTTTTTTACTCACCACTCATCACCCCCTCCGTTAACCGTTTATACGATTGTCATTGAAAATGGTTTCATTAATTATATCATAAGATCACATTTCTCCTCATGTTTTACCCCCAAACTAAACACAGTATATCTTTTTACATCAAGTAAAGAAACCATAACAAATTCCAAAACCCAATTCCATATTACATAGTAGATACAAACTGCGAACTAATGAAAAACAAACTTAAGACTTCTGGCCTGTGAAGTTTTAGGATGCGACTCGTATAGTAATTTCATGTGATTTTTCGATATATGAGTTAAAAACGCCGATATGTACTTCAAAAATGCCGATTACAACACATAGAATTTCCAATATAGCAAAGCAAAACACCAACATGTTTGTAAGAGCATCGTGATTTCCGCTGCGGGAAGTCGCTTTAACTTTATCACAGCTCAAGTGCGACATCTGTTCAAGAAAACCACTTTCACAGTGTCTTCTAGCCGCGGGCACGGCCTCAGCCTCCTTGCCCCGGCAAGGGGTATGTCGACGTTGCCCGCAAAGGGCGGTTTTAGTCGACCCTCCTTAATGTACTCGCTGTGGGGTCTTCGGACTCGTGCTGTTCCCGCAGGAGTCGACTTCCCTCCGCTCCAATCACTTTATGTTTTTCAGTGGCTTGGACGGTTCTAATTAAGAAATCAAGTATGGACGTGAACACTTCTAGGGCCGCACACTGTTAGGTATGATTCCTTATTAGTCATAATCTCGGCTTACTTATGAGATTTATTTCCGTTTATGTTTTTTTCAATCCCTATATGCCCATTCACACTTTCAACTATTCTACCCACAAAAGCAAGAAGAAAGGTGAACACTTCTCAATCAGCTCGGGGAAAAACGCGAAGACTCCTGCGGGATGCAAAGCCTCGGTGAGACCCCGGAGGTCGTCAGAGGGGAAGGAAGGCTAAAACCGCGACGTCCTGTCGCAACGCCTTCATGACCCACATCCTGTGGGCCCGAGGCTCAGCAGCGCCCGCTGGACGCGGAGTGTTTTCCCCGAGCGGTTGCCAGTGGCAGTCTTAAGTTAGTTCGCAGTTTACGGATTTTGTGAAGCATTTGCAGGTTAAATGCATAAAAAAAGTCCTTGCTGATGGTGATTGCAAGGACTTTTTATGTTTCATTGTTTTAAATGCTTTTGTACCAGTTGGTTAACCAGGGCACCGTCAGCTTTGCCTTTTGTTTTCGGCATGATGGCGCTCATGACTTTCCCCATGTCTTTTGGTGAAGTTGCATTAACTTCTTCGATGGTTTGTTGAACCATTAGATCCAATTCTTCAGGAGAAAGTTGTTCAGGCATGTATTTTGTCAGGATTTGAATTTCTTTATCGAGCTTTTCAACCAGATCATCTCGTCCTGCATTTTTAAACTCCTGGAGGGAATCTTTTCGTTGCTTCAATTCTCTTGAGAGTATTGTGAGCTCTTCTTCTTTGGAAAGAGAATCTTTCCCGGTGTTAATTGCCTCATTTTGCAATGAAGCTTTCACCATACGAATGACGCTCAACTTTTCTTTGTCTTTATCTTTCATTGCCTGTTTCATATCCTGATTCAATTCTTCCAACAATGTCATAAATGTTCAGCACCCTTTATTTGCGCTTTCTGGCAGCCTCTGATTTCTTCTTGCGGCGAACACTGGGCTTTTCATAGTATTCACGCTTGCGATATTCAGATAATGTACCACTTTTTGATACATTACGCTTAAAGCGACGAAGAGCATCTTCAAGAGACTCGTTTTTACGAACGCGAGTTGTATTTGACATGCTAATTTCCCTCCCTCCGAAGCAACAGCCAATTTCTTCATAGCATATGAACTTATATGCTTATGTTATTATAATATATGAATCTAACATGGTCAACACTATTCTGTTTAATAAGTTGATTCTCCAGTTCCACCTTCTACGATAGCAATACCTGCACTGGCACCGATTCGTGTCGCACCATTTTCTATCATAGCAAGTGCTGTTTCTCTATCGCGCACGCCTCCAGAAGCTTTGACGCCCATCTCCGGTCCTACTGTAGCACGCATCAGCTTAATATCTTCAGCTGTCGCGCCTCCCCCTGAAAAGCCTGTTGAAGTTTTAACAAAATCGGCTCCTGCTGCTTTCGACAATTGACAGGCACGAATTTTTTCTTCTTCAGTTAATAAAGATGTTTCGATAATGACTTTAACCAGCGCCTGATTTTTAGCGGCTTTTACCACCTCGGCAATATCGGTTTGGACGTTTTCATCATGGCCGGCTTTCAGTTCTCCGACATTGATGACCATATCGACTTCAGTAGCACCATGTTCGATGGCTGTTTTCACTTCAAATGCTTTAGCTTCCGTAGCTGTGGCACCCAAAGGAAAACCGATAACCGTACACACTTTTACCGATGTGTTTTTTAATTGATCATAACATCTTTTCACCCAATAAGGGTTTATGCAAACTGAAGCAAATTCGTATTTTGCAGCTTCTTGAACTAACTGATCGATCTCGTTTGAAGTTGTACCTGGTTTTAATGCGGTGTGATCAATGTACTTAGCAAGTTCCTTTTGCATGTATAACGTCCTCTCTGTATGTAAGTTCTTATTCATATCTATCATAGCACTTCTTTCCATCTGTTGCATAAAGAAAACCGGCAAGCGCCGGTTTTCTTTATGACTGTGCTGATATAGGCTGATTCGTTGCTTCGTCCATTATGCGCACAAATTGTCCTTCATTAATTGGATAGTCTACTTTCAATAACTTAATGCGAACAATTTGTCCGATCATATCGGGCGTACCTTCAAATTTCACTTTCAGATAATTATCGGTGTAACCAATCAGCATGTTGGGTTCATCTGGGTCTTCGGAATGTTCTTCTGGTATCACTTCAAGCAATTCATTCTCAAACTGTTTAGCATATTGCATGGCAAGTTTTTCTGACAATGTGATCATTTGATGCACCCGATCATTTTTTGTATCGTTATCGACTTGGTTGTCCATGCGTGCGGCAGGTGTGCCGGTTCTGCGTGAAAATGGAAATACATGCAATTCAGCGTAGCCAAGGTCTTCAATAAATTGATAGGTTTCATTAAATTCTTTATCTGTCTCGCCTGGAAAACCGACAATTACATCTGATGTAATCGCTAAATCGGGTAAAGCTTGACGGATCTTTTCAATCTTTTCACGGTAATATGCTGTGGAGTATTTACGACGCATACGTTTAAGCACAGAGTCAGAGCCAGCCTGAAGCGGAATATGCAAATGCCGGACAATTTTCTTTGATTGGTCAAGGATATCAATCACTTCATCTGTAATTTGACTGGCTTCAATTGAAGAAATTCGAATGCGCTTGAGTCCTTCCACTTTATGTTCCAAATCATAAAGCAGGTTGGCAAAATTATAATCTTTCATATCTTCACCATAGCCTGCTGTATGAATGCCTGTAAGCACAATCTCTTTATAACCAGCCTCAACAAGCTGTCTCGCTTGCTTCAATACATTCTCTGGATCCCGCGACCGTAATAACCCTCTGGACCAGGGGATAATGCAGAAGGTACAGAAATTATTACAACCTTCCTGTATCTTTAAGGATGCCCGGGTACGATCGGTAAATGCCGGTACGTCCATTTCTTCAAACGTACGGTTTTTCATAATGTTTGCGACACCATTGATGGGCTGTCGTGTTTTCATATGTTCTTCAATATAGCCGATCATTTCTTTTCGGTTCTGAGTGCCGACAACTACGTCAACGCCGGGAATTTCCATGATTTCACCAGGTGATGTTTGGGCATAACATCCCGTCACACAGACAACTGACTCAGGGTTTTTTCGAACTGCTCTGCGTATGACCTGCCTGCTTTTCTTGTCACCAGTATTTGTGACTGTGCATGTATTGATTACATAAATATCAGCCTGTTTTTCAAAATCCACCCGCTCATACCCATTTGCTTTGAACATATTCCAAATGCCTTCTGTTTCATAGTGATTGACTTTACAGCCAAGTGTATGGAAAGCAACTGTTGTCATGATTGACACCTCAATTCTTCTAAATGGTAACTTACAGCAGCTAAAATATAAAGAGCTGCTGTTTCTGTGCGTAATATACGCGGACCAGTTCGAACGGCAAGAAATCCGTTTTTTTGCATTTCATTTGCTTCTTCTAGAGTCAGCCCACCTTCTGGCCCAATAACGACCAAGAGCTTTTTTCCAGGTTCCAGTTCTTGAATAATCCCGGAAAGAGCCGCATGTCGAGATTTAATCTTTGCTTCTTCTTCATATGCTAACATAGTGACGTCATAGTCGCCAGAGACATTGATAATGTCTTGTAATTCCATTGGGTTATGTATGACCGGAATCCGTGTCCGGTGGGACTGCTCTGCGGATTCCTTAACAATTTTTTCATAACGATTTAGTTTCTTGTGTGCCTTTTGCTGATCCCATTTAACAACAGAACGTGCTGCTTGAAAAGGAATGAAACCAGATGCACCCATTTCCGTTCCTTTTTGCAGAACGTATTCCATCTTATCGCCTTTCGCGAGCCCTTGGACGATCGTAATGTCAACAGGGAGTTCCGGGGTTTGTTCCATCCACTCAACAAGTGCGCACACCACTTGCTGTTGAGCAACCGTTTCAATCTTACACAAAGCCGCATGGCCTCCAGGATCAACACAAACAATGGTATCTCCAGTATCCATACGCATTACTCGGGCAATATGATGGGCGTCATCTTGCTTAATGAGTATTTTATCGTTTCGCCAGCTTGACTCTGGCACAAAATAACGCTGCATATTTACACCTGCTTCTTTTGGGCACAAATAGATACCCAGTCTTCCATTTCAGCCACTTCTTTTATTACAAATCCGGCCACAGTCAAAGCATCTATTACCATCGCTTTCTTTTCCATGATAATACCTGAAACAATAAACAAACCATCCGTTTCAAGTTTATCCCATGCATCGTCTGTAAATTGCACAATAACCTCGGCGAGTATATTAGACACAATAATATCAGCGCAAAGATGCGTTTTTTCAAGCAAGTTGCCTTGCTCAACACGAACATGATCTAGAAAACCATTTAAGTCCAGGTTGTTTCTGGTACTGCTTACTGCAACATCATCCAGGTCCAGAGCATGAACTGAGCCCGCCCCTAGTAACACTGAGGCAATACTTAAAACCCCTGACCCACAGCCAACATCAATAACTTTTTGCCCCTGTTCTACATATGACTCAAGCATTCGAATGCATAATTGAGTTGTCGGATGTGTACCCGTGCCGAACGCCATGCCAGGATCCAGCTCCAGAATGATTTCGCCTTCCTCAGGTATATACGTTTCCCATGTTGGTACAATGACAATTTTATCAGAGACTTTTACTGGTTTATAATAAGCCTTCCAGGCGGTCGCCCAGTCAGTTTCATCCATTTCCTTGATTGTAATGGAGCCATTTCCAATATCAAAAAAGGCTTTTAGATTCTGTAATGATGTATTGAGCTGTTGTGTTGCCGTCTTCAAATCAAAGTCCTCGGGGAAATACGCCTTAACATTGACCCCCTTTTCGGGGTAATCACCCGGATTCAGTTCATAGATTTCACCAAAAAGGGAATCTCGATCTTTAATCATATCAAGCGGGTCTTCAATTGATACGCCGCTTGCCCCTATTTCATGAAAGGTATGGCTAACTGCTTCGACCGCTTCTCTATTTGTATTGACAGCTACTTCATTCCATTTCATCAGACCCACTCATTTCTTTTTCAAGGTTACTCACCTTTAAATGCATTTTTAAATCGCTGGAAGAAAGAATGTTGTTCTTCTGTAGTATCGTGACCGCCAATTTCATTAAACTCCCGCAACAGGTCTTTTTGCCGTTCGGATAATTTTGTCGGTGTCACAATACGAATTTGGATGTGCTGATCGCCATGACCCATACCATGAACATTTGGTACACCTTTCCCTTTTAGTCGAAATGTTTTACCGGTTTGTGTACCTGAAGGGATTTTCAATTTAACATTCCCATGAACTGTAGGTACTTCAACCTCATCTCCCAGAGCTGCCTGAGCGAAAGTTAATGGCAGTTCACAGTATATATGATCGCCATCTCGTTCGAAAAAGTCATGTGGCTGGATACGCACACCGACAAACAAGTCTCCCGGCGGCCCTCCATTAATACCGGATTCACCTTTCCCGGTTACACGAATTTGTTGCCCTTCGTCAATACCAGCAGGGATGGAAATGTGAATTTGTTTATGTTTTTTAACACGACCTGCTCCACCGCACGTGCTACATTTTTCCGGAATAATTGTGCCTGTACCATTACAATAATGACACACACGCCTGTTCACAACTTTTCCAAATGGGGTTGATTGTTCCGTATTTAACTGACCAGAGCCATTACAATGGCCACACGTTTTAGTCTGTGTTCCTGGTTTAGCACCGGAACCCTGACAAGTGTCACATTCTTCTTCCCGCGGTATCCTTATGTCGGCTTCCTTACCAAAAATTGCTTCTTCAAAGTCAAGTGTGATTGTATATTGCAAATCAGCACCCTGTCTCGGGGCGTTCGGGTCTTGTCTTCTGCCCCCACCTCCGAAAAACATGTCAAAAATGTCACCGAAACCGCCAAAGTCCTGGGCGCCACCAAAGCCGCCAAAACCTTGGTTATCTGTTCCGGCATGCCCAAATTGATCATACTGTGTACGTTTTTGCTCATCACTCAGCACTTCATAAGCTTCTTTTACTTCTTTAAACTTGTCAGCGGCGTTTTCTTCTTTGTTCACATCTGGGTGATATTTTCTGGCCAGCTTTCGGTATGCCTTTTTTATATCTTCTTTCGATGCGTCTTGTTCCACACCGAGAACGTCATAATAATCACGCTTACTCACTATTAAATCACTCTCCCGATCCACTATTGCATAGGTTTCATAATATCACTAACACACACTTCATAGCAACTAATGCTTTGTCTGCCTACATATACATTAAGTTTGTTACATGACTTAAAACAAAAAAGTTTTTTTATGAGAAGGGTTGGATACAGTAAAAAAGTCAAAGTCAAGGGGATCCTGACTTTGACTTTTTAAAGTGTTTACTTCTTGTCGCTTTCTTCGTCATCTACTTCTTGATAATCAGCATCAACGACATCTTCATCACTATTTTCTGCACTTTCTTCAGCACCCTGATTTTCCTGCTGCATTTGTTCATACAGTTTTACAGAAAGTTGCTGAACTTGTTCTTCAAGTGCTTCTTTCTTGGCTTTGATTTCGTCAAGGTCGTCGCCTTCAAGCGCTGTTTTCAGCTCATCTTTGGCTGATTCGGCTTTTTGCTTTTCTTCATCAGTCACTTTATCGCCAAGATCTTTAAGTGTCTTTTCAGTTGTGAAGATCATTTGATCAGCTTCGTTTCTGAGATCAACTTCCTCACGGCGCTTTTTGTCTTCTTCAGCGTTTTCTTCTGCTTCTTTCACCATGCGGTCGACTTCATCATCAGAAAGACCAGAGGATGACTTAATGGTAATCGACTGTTCTTTATTGGTTCCTTTGTCTTTGGCGCGAACATTTACAATACCATTAGCATCAATATCGAATGATACTTCAATTTGTGGAATCCCTCTTGGTGCTGGTGGAATATCCGCGAGCTGAAAACGTCCGAGCGTTTTGTTATCAGCAGCCATTTCACGCTCACCTTGCATGACATGGATATCTACGGCTGTCTGATTATCAGCAGCTGTTGAGAACACCTGTGAATGACTTGTTGGGATTGTTGTGTTTCGTTCGATAAGCTTCGTGAACACACCACCCATTGTTTCAATACCGAGTGATAAAGGCGTTACGTCAAGAAGCAGTACGTCTTTGACATCACCTTGCAGAACGCCACCCTGGATTGCTGCACCAAGAGCAACTACTTCATCAGGGTTAACACCTTTCGAAGGTTCTTTACCAGTTTCTTTCTTAATTGCTTCTTGAACGGCCGGAATACGAGTGGAACCGCCGACAAGCAATACTTTCTGTATATCGTTCATGGACAGACCTGAATCCTTGATCGCCTTACGAGTAGGAATCATCGTACGTTCTACGAGATCTGAAGATAGTTCTTCAAATTTCGCTCTGGACAATGTCATTTCTAGGTGAAGCGGACCTGCATCGCCAGCAGTGATAAATGGCAACGAAATCTGTGTTTGAGTCACACCGGAAAGATCTTTTTTCGCTTTTTCAGCGGCATCTTTCAACCGTTGTACAGCCATTTTGTCTTTAGACAAATCGAGACCATTTTCTTTTTTGAATTCTGCTACCATATGGTCGATAATGACGTTGTCAAAATCGTCACCACCAAGGTCATTTTGTCCGGCAGTTGCAACAACTTCAAAGGTACCATCGCCGATATCCAGAATAGATACGTCAAATGTACCGCCACCAAGGTCGTAAACAAGGATGGTTTGATCCTCATCTTCTTTATCAATGCCATATGCAAGTGCTGCGGCTGTTGGCTCGTTGATAATCCGTTCTACTTCAAGACCAGCAATTTTACCCGCATCTTTTGTTGCTTGACGCTGTGCATCGTTAAAATAAGCTGGAACTGTGATAACAGCTTTTTCCACAGTCTGACCGATATAATCTTCGGCATAAGATTTGATATGCTGCAGAATAATAGCAGAAATTTCTTGGGGGTATATTCTTTATCTTCTATTTCAACTTTGTAATCCGACCCCATATGACGCTTAATGGACTGTATTGTGTTTGGATTTGTAATCGCCTGACGCTTGGCAACTTCGCCAACCTGGCGTTCTCCGTTTTTAAATGCCACTACAGAAGGGGTTGTCCGATTACCTTCCGGGTTTGGTATAACAACTGACTCCCCGCCTTCCATGACGGATACACAAGAGTTTGTAGTACCTAAATCAATTCCGATAATTTTGCTCATAATGATTTCCTCCTTGACTCCACACTCATTTAATTATTAACTTTGACCATTGCAGGTCTAATAACGCGATCCTTTAGCATATAGCCTTTTTGCAGTTCTTCCACAACTGTGTTCGCTTCGTACTGATCATCTTCCACCTGCATGACAGCATGATGGAGATTAGGGTCAAATGGTTCACCCACTGCATCAATGCCTTTAACTCCTGCAGATTCCAAAGCATTAACCAGTTGATTGTTGATCATGTTCATGCCTTCTAAAAAGCTTTTGTTTTCTTCGTTTGTCTCTACCGCAAGTGCACGGTTGAAATTGTCAAGAACCGGCAATATTTCTTGGGCCAAGTCCTGTGATTTATACATACGTTCAGCTTCTTTTTCTTTCTGGGAACGTTTTTTAAAATTGTCAAATTCAGCCTGAACCCGAAGAAGCCGTTCTTGCAGCTGATCCTTTTCGTTTTTTAACGAAACCAGCTCAGACTTCAGAGCTTCCACTTGTTCGTCTTCAACCTCATTTTGTTCCACTTCTTCTGCTTCAAGTATTTCTGAATCCTTTTCAACAGATTCATTTTTTTCTGTAGCATTTGTGTGTTCAGATTCCATTAAAGCCACCTCCTTGATGAGCATTTGCCATGATAGACTATATCATGAACGGTTCTCGAAATAAACCGATACGCAAAGACGTAACATGAACATCTTTCACTTTATTCATTTTGTTTAAACCACACATATAAAGCATCAGACATTTCGTTTGAAAAAGCTTGCAACAGACTGATCACTTTTCTGTATTCCATGCGGGTTGGACCGAGAAGACCGATCATGCCAGCATTACCATCCCCTAAATGATAAGAAGATGTGATAACACTTAAATCCTTAACAGCTTCCATTTTGTTTTCGTTACCGATCCTGACCTCAATACCGTTCGGTGTACCTTTAAACAATTGTGTGATTTCATCTTCATTTTCCATCATTGTATAAAACGAACGGACCTTCTCAATGTTATTAAATTCAGGCTGCATAAGAATATTCGTTTTGCCGCCAATGTACAGTTTAATTGGATAATCACCAACTATAGCGGACTTCACATATTCATATACTGTTTCATAATCATCAACATACTGTCTGAGCATTGAATGAAGTTCAACATTTACCCTCTGTGGCAAGTGGATAAGCGGTACACCATGTAGCCGGTTATTTAGTATGTTAACGATTTTTTCCAGATCAGATGAACTAATATGAGCTGGTATTGTAAATGAACGATGTTCAACATGCCCTGTATTTGTTATCAGGATGGTTACAGCTGTGTGTTCAGTAAGCGTCACAATCTGAAGCTGTTTTAATGTTGTCTCAAATATTTCCGGACCTAGGATGATCGTGGTGTAATTCGTAATATCGGACAGAATTTCTGCAGACTTCTGAACGATTTGTTCGAATTCCATAAATTCATCTTGCACAACCTGTTCAATGAAATGTATACCCTGGTCTGCACTTGGATAAGGAATTAAATGATCTACATAAAACCGATAGCCTTGCTCAGACGGAATACGACCAGAAGAAGTATGTGGTTTCTCAATATACCCCATATCCTCAAGGTCAGCCATCACATTTCGAATGGTTGCCGGACTGAAATCAACATTTTTCTTTTGTGACAATCTGCGTGAGCCCACCGGCTGGGCAGATTCAATGAAATCATCAATCAAGACTTGCAATATCAACATTTGTCGCTCTGTCAACATGATGATCACCTCTGTTAGCACTCGTTTGTGTTGAGTGCTAATTCTATAAATAAATTATCAAAAGATGCTTTTTTTGTCAACGAACATGTTTGAGATCTGCTTCTTCAATCAAAAAGTGGGCAAATACGCTGTTTCCGAATAGCAGACCTTCCTCCGTCAACCTGATCCATGCTTCATCTTCCGCAAGCCAGCCTTTTTGCTTTAAAACATCAATCGCATTGGAATAGACAAGGTCGTGGGAAAAGCCATAACGTTCTTTGAACTGTGCTTTATTGACCCCTTCCATTTTACGGAGTCCAAGGAAAAACTCTTCCTCAACAGCCTCTTTAAGACCGATCTCCTCTGCTTGAAGAAGGGGTTTCCCATCCAAATTGGCTTGTTTAATGTAAGCTGGGAGCGGTTTTAAGTTATTAGTTCGACGTCCTGGTAAATACCCGCTCGCTCCTGCTCCGAATCCATAATAATAGTCATTATTCCAATATGTCAGATTGTGTTTGCTTTCAAAACCGGGCTTTGAGAAATTGCTGACCTCATATCTGTTCAATCTGTTTTGAGCCATGGTATCTTTAAGGATATGAAACATTTCCACCTCTTCCTCTTCAGGCGGCTTATTTAAAATACCTTTTTTATGGCGTTGGTAAAATACAGTTTTGGGTTCAATTTGCAGAGAATAGGTTGAGTAATGTGGCAAGTCAAATGCCACTGCTTCTTCAACGGTTTTCCGAAAATGATTAGGAGTCTGGTTAGGCAAAGCATAAATCAGATCAATACTGATGTTTTCTATACCATTTTGCTGAAGACGACTCACGGTCGTGTAAACATCCTTTACTTTATGTGCCCGCCCCAATTCTTTAAGCATATCATTATCAAACACCTGTACACCGAGTGAGACCCTGTTAACCCCCCACTCTTTCAGCAACTTAATTTTTTCAGTGTCAATATCACCAGGATTTGCTTCGATGGTAAATTCCTCAGCGTGCGTGACATCAAATGCCTCATTGATCATGGACATAAGTTTCTCTAATTGAGCCAATGTCAAAACAGTTGGTGTGCCACCACCAATATAGATTGTTTTAACATATTTTTTGGGTTCTGCAACATTAATACCAATTTCATTAGCCAAAGCCTCCAAATAGGCATCAGTTTGATTTTCTTTATAAAAAAACTTTGTGAAGTCACAATAATGGCAGATGTGTTCACAAAATGGGATATGAATATATACCGAGTCCGGCATTGTATAACCTCTCCTTTATATGCACGAATAACGAAAAAGGGAAACTTTGGAATATCCAAAGTTTCTCCTCTGAATTAATCGTCATCCATCTGCAGTACAGACATAAATGCTTCTTGTGGAATTTCCACTGAACCAACCATTTTCATCCGTTTCTTACCTTCTTTTTGTTTTTCCAGCAATTTCCGCTTTCGGGAGATGTCCCCTCCGTAACACTTCGATAAGACGTTTTTACGCATGGCTTTAATCGTGGAGCGGGCGACAATTTTATTTCCGATGGCGGCCTGAACAGGGACCTCAAACTGTTGTCTGGGAATAAGGTTTTTTAATTTCTCTACAATATGCTTTCCACGTTCGTATGCAAAATCACGATGCACAATGAAAGACAGCGCATCAACTGTTTCGCCATTAAGCAGGATGTCCATTTTAACTAGCTTTGATGTGTGATAGCCAATTATTTCATAATCAAACGAGGCATAACCTTTTGTCTGGGATTTCAGTTGATCAAAAAAGTCATAAACAATCTCAGATAACGGTATATGATAAACAATATTCACACGAACATCGTCCAAGTATTGCATATCTCTAAATTGTCCACGCTTTTTCTGACAAAGTTCCATTACTGCTCCCACATAATCGTTGGGCACCATAACTGTAGCCTCAACATAAGGTTCTTTTATGTTTTCAACTTGTTGAGCGTCTGGCATCATTGAGGGATTGTCCACTTCCAACAATTCTTCGCTCGTTGTCTCGACTTCATAGATAACACTTGGAGCGGTAGTTATCAAATCAATCTTAAATTCTCTCTCAATACGCTCCTGTATAATCTCCATGTGCAGGAGTCCGAGGAATCCGCAACGAAAGCCAAACCCAAGTGCCTGAGAGGTTTCTGCCTCATATTGCAAAGCAGAATCATTTAATTCCAGACGTTCAAGCGCTTCTCTTAAGTCATTGTATTTATTGGAGTCTATCGGATATAACCCACAAAACACCATAGGGTTTAGTGGCTTATAGCCTGGCAAAGGCTCTTCGGCTTCATAGTTCGCAAGGGTAATCGTATCCCCGACGCGTGTGTCTCCAACGTTTTTAATGGAGGCAGTCAGAAACCCGACGTCACCGACATATAATTCATCCTGACTGACAGGTGCTGGTGTAAACACGCCTAGGTCATTGACCTCGTACGTCTTGCCCGTAGCCATCATTTTAATATGATCGCCTTTTTTTAGCGCGCCTTCTTTTATGGAAACGTAGGCAATGACACCACGATATGAGTCATATAAAGAATCGAAAATCAGTGCCTTAAGCGGTGCTTCTGAAGAACCTGCCGGGGCCGGGATATCCGAAACGATTCGCTCCAAGATTTCATCAATTCCAATGTTATCCTTGGCAGAGGCCAGAATGACTTCATTTTTATCAATTCCAACCACATCTTCCAATTCCTGAGCCACACGGTCTGTATCCGCGTTCGGTAAATCAATCTTATTAATGACAGGGATAATCTCAAGGTCATTATCAAGTGCTAAGTACACATTTGCGAGCGTCTGAGCCTCGATGCCTTGAGCTGCATCCACCACCAAAATGACACCTTCACACGCCGCGAGACTTCTTGAGACCTCATATGTAAAGTCGACATGACCTGGGGTGTCGATTAAATGAAAAATATACTCCTCATTTGTCTTGCTCGAATAATGAAGCTGTACGGCATTTAGTTTAATTGTAATTCCACGCTCACGTTCAAGATCCATGGCATCCAGATACTGCTCTTTCATTTCCCGCTGGGTAAGGGCTTTGGTGTTTTCCAATATCCTGTCAGCGAGCGTCGACTTGCCATGGTCGATATGAGCAATGATAGAAAAGTTACGGACGTTTTGTTGTTTTCTCACCATAAACGATGTTCACTCCTACATGGTCAATACACGTATCATGCATAACTTGCCACATGACAATCACGATTGAATTGTTGCTTGCTGCATTGATTATAGCAAGTGAACCATAGACAATCAATCATCAAACCAAAAACCAACCCTATTTTCGAACAGATCCCACTAAAATACCATATCCATAAACTGCGACGTAAGTGGTGGACCTAACTAAGCATGTTTGGGACTGCTTCTGGCTCCAGCTCGGGGAAAACACTTCGCGTTCCGTGGGCGCTGCTGAGCCTCGGGCCCACAGGATGTGGGTCATGAAGGCGTTGCGACAGGACGTCGCGGTTTTAGCCTTCCTTCCCCTCTGACGACCTCCGGGGTCTCACCGAGGCTTTGCATCCCACAGGAGTCTCCGTGTTTTCCCCGAGCTTTGTGAAGAACAATTTCATTCTTTCGCTTTTATGAAGAGAATGATCAAAACCGGGAAATCGCACATTTTAAGATATAATTACTCCGGAATGCAAAATTGCTCATAAATCTTATTGCAACTATGCATGTATCGGGCATTTTGTAGCCAAACCAAACGTTAAAAAAACGTGTCATAATTCTTGAGCATAGCCGTCCAAGCTACTTAATAAAATAGGGTGATTGGAGCGAAGGACAGTCGACTCCTGCGGGAATAGCACGAGTCGAAGACCCCACAGCGTTACATTAGGGAGGGTCGACTAAAACCGTCCTTTGCGGACAACGTCGACATACCCCTTGCCGGGGCAAGGAGGCTGAGGCCGTGCCCGCGGCTAGAAGACACTGTGAAAGTGATTTTCTTGAACAGATGTCGCACTTGAGCTGTGATAAAGTTAAAGCGAACTGTCCGTAGCGGAAATCACCTTACACTTATCACGCACATTGATTTGCCTTTTCGATTAACAGCCAGAATATCTCTTCCCATGAATAAATTTAAGGATTCATTAGTTCGCAGTTTGTGTCTACTGTGATTAAAATGATTTGTAGTCAGGTATTCTAAAAGAATGCTTCTGTGAATGTATATAGTACGTCGACAACGCCGTCATAGAAGCCTTTTACGACTGTTTCAAGGGACGATGCCATTTTTTGCGTGAAGTGGGGGATTGTTCCACGTCAACAGGTTCTAATACGGATGTCGGTTCGGTTTTGGGCTCCTTCTGAACTGGTGGAATGTCCTCTGCCTCATGATTTTGCTCCAGCGCTTCTTTCCACCCACCAAACATTTCACCGGAAGGATTGTTCGCATAAACAATCCCCAGCAAAAAGAATACGGCCATCAATAACACCACAGTAATAAAACGCATTTACCTCACTCCTCTTCCCCGCTCACTTTTTCAGCATCCCAATAAAATTCTCCAAACACTTCTGCAAAAATATCTGCAGTTCGATACAGTTCATCAAGTGTGTTATCCACGCCGCCTAATTCGATCAAAAGCGACCTGTCTGATAAATCCTGGTTGTAAACACCATCAACATTTGGACCTTCTTTTGTTATAACAGCCTTACTCAGACCGGGATATTTCTTTTCAAGCATTTTGTGTAACTCCCTAGCAACAAGGACGTTTCTTTCAAAATCAGGATGTTCTGCTCCGACCACAAACAAAATATTCGCATGAGGTTTTCCGTTAATATCAATTGTCGTTTTATTCCGCGGCAAGCTGTCACGGTGAACATCAATGACATATTGCAGATCTTTATTACCGGAAACTGCTGCTTTCACAACATCCCTTGAAGCGTCATATGATTGCCAATGTTTCCAACCCCGTTCCTGTAATTTGGTGGCGATGTCTGTTTGATCCACGACAGACCCGATGCCCCTATTTTTCAACCCCTCTGCAAGGCGCTTACTTACCTTTGTAATGTTAACCTCTTTATGATAAGCAAGATTCGGATTATCCACATCAGGCAAATGCGGTAAGAAAGACTCCCGGTTATGGGTGTTATAAATAAACACAACATCTCTGTCACCTGTTGTTTGCTCATGGTCAGGCTGTTGTGGTTTTTCTTGTTTCTCTTCTTCAAAAGTAGCTTCTCGCTCTTCAAGAACATCTTCAAGTGGTGGTGAGGATTCGAAAGATAAATCAGAATACCCCGTCCCTTCCCCAGCTACAATAATTTTATTTTCAAAAGTTGCAATGCCTGGAATTTCCTGACCCAGCAGGCTGCGCGGGTCATTAGGCCGCATATTTGTTGCCAACTGAAACAAGGAAGCCGTAATATTTGGCATTGATTCATCTTCGGGAAGAGCCTCCCGAAATGCTCTATTTTCAAGTCCGAGCAGCTTTAAGTAGGTTGTACTCTCGATTTCGCTTGTCCATCTTTCAATTGCAGCAGACGAGAGCCGATATGCCGGACTTAATGAAGTTAACAGTCCGATGCTGACAAACAAAATCATGATACAAGCAATATATATCCCGCTATTTTTAAAAAAACCTATCCCCTTTTTATCGGTTTGTTTCTTTTTTAAGTAATTTGGCTTCATCTGCCCACCCCTTTCCATGACTCTTGTATATCTCTATGAACGCTATATCAGAAATAGAACCAGGCAGATTAAACAACCAAAAAGACCGGTTTCTAATTCTATATAGAATTAGAAACCGGTCTTATGTTAAGACTCTTTTCTAAAAGGTTACTGAGAAGTTTTGGTTGCGTCTCTAATAATAAATTCTTGATTTTCCGATATATGAGTCCCCCGGTCGGCAGTGTTAGGCAGTCATAAGTCAGTTCGCAGTTTATGGATTTTGTGCCTTAATAAATAGCAACACTGGATGAGCAAATAGTTTCTATTTGAAATGCTATTATCTTGTATAGGATCCAAAGTTTTCAAGGTCGACTGTGTCATGTAATGCAGCATTGATACCTGAGGCGACAACGTGAGCCATATCCCTCATAAAACCGTCTACCTCTTTGGGAGTCACAATAAAATTGCGTCCAATGGGGGTAAGCACATCTTTGATCAGCGCGCGTTTTTCATCTTCTGACAACGTACCCACAAGCCCCATAAATGTATGTCGTTGTTGTTCATCAGGTAGATCTTCATCGGTTAAAGTGCGACTTCCAAATGAAAAACCAGAGGGTGCGAGGGCATTTCCAGGTCTTCCTTCATTTTCAGTTTCTCTGCCCAAATGCTTAAGCATATAATCAATCGTATCACTCGTGATTGTAACAGCGTCAACTACAGTCGGCACCCCGATGGCAATAACGGGGACCCCAGCGTTTCTTTACTTAATTCTTTTCTTTTGTTGCCCACACCCGAACCTGGATGTATGCCCGAGTCTGAAAGCTGGATCGTTTCATTGATTCGCTCCACAGACCTGGAAGCCAAGGCATCTACGGCTATAATAAAATCAGGTTTAAACTGTTCAACAATCCCAAAAATAGTGTCACTTGTTTCAATCCCCGTAACGCCCATCACCCCTGGTGTTATAGCAGCAACAGACCTGTATCCCTCGGCAACGGTTTCAAAATCAAGCTCAAACAAATGACTTGTAACTAGAATTTTTTCAGTGGTCATCGGACCAAGCGCATCCGGTGTTACTTGCCAATTGCCAAGTCCAACAATAAGCCCAGTGGCGTCTTTCGGAACTTGGTTGTGCTCAAGCAGTGCTTCCAGTTCCTTAGCCAAGATTCCCGCTGCCTCTTTTTGCTTCTTAGTATCTTGTTTTTTAACACCATCGGCATAGATCGTTACATACGTACCAGGCTTTTTATCGATAAGTTTGCCGCCTTCTGAAGAAACTTCGACATATGTGATATTCACATCATCCTGTTGTCGATCTTTAACCGTTACACCTGACAACTCGGTGTCCTTATCTTCTTTAGATTCCACATACATGTCTTTTGCTTCTACGGCCAAGTCTGTTCTGACACTAAAATCTTGTTCTTCCTTCAATTCATCACAACCTTTCAAAGTGAAGACGTTTAGTACATAGAATGGACTTTTTCGCCAAAAACATACAAGCATCACTCAGTTGTCTCATACTTTCTATTGAAAAAACGGCTCCTGTTTGATACAATATTTTTTGCTTGATGATACGTCTGTCAGGAGGTGACAATATGGCCAATATTAAATCTGCCATTAAACGTGTTGATACAAACAGAAAGAAGCATGATCTCAATCAGAATTATAAATCAGATATGCGCACACATATCAAACGTGTTGAGAAGCTTGTTGCTGCCAATGATGTTGAAGGTGCAAAAAAAGAATTGGTAAGCACCACGCGTAAGATTGATAAAGCTGTTGGTAAAGGTGTGATCCACAGCAATACAGGTAACCGTCAAAAATCACGGTTGGCAAAACTTGTTCAAAACGCATAAGACCACAGAAAAAAACGATCCTTGGTATGGATCGTTTTTTGTGTGTTTTATAATATTAATTTGGCTGTAGTCTGGCCTGTACCAATGCATAAAGCAACAGCTCAAAAGCCAGCCTCTTATCCATTTTCCCTTGTTTAAGTACAGCATCTGTTTGTGTGAGCTGTATCAGTATATTTCGTAATTGATCATCGGTGAAACGTCCTTCTCTTTGGGCATTGATTTTAATAACATATGGATGAACGCCTAATTGCTTTTGCATATGGCCTTGGCTGTATCCTTTTTCTTTCAGCCGTTTAATCTGCAAAATCGTGCGGAACTGATAGCCGAGCAAAGCCACCATCGCAATCGGCTCTTCTTTCATATCCAATAAATGATTGTGAATAGAGATGGCTTGCTCCAAATCGCCGTTAATAACCGCTTCAACCAATTGTAATGAAGTCTGCTCCATTGATTGAGCCAGTAGTGTTTCCGCCATTTCCTTCGTTATGGTGCCGCTATCTCCTGCATAAAAAGCAAGCTTCTCTATTTCATTTTGCATCATGAATAAATTAGTCGATAATTCAGCTTCAAGCAATTCAGCTGCATCTTGATCGATTGACACATTCACACGACCTGCCATGTGCTGGAGCCATTTTTTTGCTTCATACGGCTTAATCGGTTCACACGATACCGTGACCCCGTGTTTTTGCAAAGCTTTATTGATTTTCTTACGCTTGTCAATTTTTTCATAATCTGCAAGCAGAACGACTACTGTGTATGGCGCAGGGTTTTTAACATATTGATCAAGCAAATCAACATCATGCTGAAAAGACAGCTGCTTTGGTTTTGCCTGTAAAAAAGACGGCTGATTAGCAATAATTAACTTTTTCTCGCCAAAAAACGGATACGTTTCAGCATCTGCTATCATTTCCTGAACCGGCGTTTCCTCAAGATTATATGCAGCCATGTTTTCTTCCTCGCCCGGTTGAATAACTTTTTTTATTAATTGGTTTTTTAAACGCTGCATAAAATAAGCTTCAGTTCCATAAAACAAATAAACATTTGCAACCTTGCCTTTTTTTATATCACTGATTGTTTCGGTAAAAGATGCCATAGGATCACTCACTTGTTTGTAGATACTTCTATCCTAAATTGAAGCGTATTTTTTAGCAAGCATAAAAAGAGGGAGATCCGGCCAGTATGAACTCCCTCTTTAATCTATATGAACGCCTGGCAGTCAATTTCCCGGGCAAATCGATGCCAAACGATATTGCTCTTAGGTTGAGCAGAAAAAGATAAACTATAGCTGTTAAGTCTTTCTATTGCAGGAAGGACATCTATTGGATGATTTTGCATGGATGAGTGGATTTTTAACAGAATTTGTTTTATACTAATGATTGAATGGGAGGGATCAGTATGAACGAATTTGAACAAGATAGCCAATCGAAAAATAATGATGTCGTTGACTCCATTAAAGGATTTGGATTCTCGTTTGTATTTTTTGTCCTGATTTTCACTATAGGCGTTGTCATTAGCGTTATTTATTCCTAAGCAAAATATGATATGATTTCTGCCTTCAAAGAGACTGAATTACGCAGTCTCTTTTTGTGTGCGTATATACTGCTGCTCAACGAACATACTTAAGAAAACGTCCCCCATCATCTTGGTATTGAAATATCACTGCGCCGTCTTTATCTGTTCTTAGAACATGTACACCATATGTGTCGAGCACCTCCAGGACTTCAGGTGCAGGATGACCATAACGATTGTTTCGTCCTGCTGAGATCAGGCCATAACCAGGTTGAACTTCTTGAATAAATCGTGATTTAGTCGATGTTCGACTCCCATGATGTCCGATCTTGAGAACATCAATTTTCAAATCCGGAAATGCAGTAACAATGTCGTTCTCCACTTTTTCCCCTGCATCTCCTGTAAACAACCATGTTGAGTTGCCTAATTCTGTCAGGAGTACGAGTGAATTCTCATTTGGCGAGCCCCAATCCCGCCCAGGCGATAAAATTGTAAAGGGCTGGCTTCCAATTTGAAGGCTCATACCTTGTCTGACACGCTTGACATTTCCGGCGTGCTCCGCCCATATTTTGAAAGAATCAGATTGGATTTCATAATAATCGCTTATATAAATTGTTCCTACTGAAAACTCTCCCACAAGAGCATCCACACTTCCAATATGATCCCAATCGCGATGTGTTAGGAAAACAGCATCAACGTGATCAATTCCCTTTGATAATAAAAATGGTTTAATAATTTGGTTGTATACCTTGTCAGACTTATCAATGTTCCCAAAGCTAACCTGGGCTCCTGCATCAATGACAATAACACCTTTCCTATAAGGGAGTTCGATCACCAGTGCATCACCTTGACCAATATCAAGCATCGTAACAGTGCCTGTCTGAGACACATATGGTCTTAAAGTGAGCACGACTAATAACAACACAAGTGCACTTCCCCGGGCAAAGGCTTTGAAATAATGCTTCCCTTCTAATTCATGCATCATCCATAATAGAAACACATAATAGATCACAGCCGAAAAAATCGGTATTGTGCCCACAGTAAATGGCGCATACATATGTGCATCGACCCAGTACAATACATTCAAAATTTGCTGATGAACAATCACGAACAACATTTCAAGCTTATGAGCAAGAACTGTTATCGGTGCAAAAGCGAGTAGGATAAACATAAAAGGAATTACAAAGAAGGTGAAATAGGGAACGACCAACACATTGAGCAAAATGGATAAGGGGTTAAATGTATAGAAATATATAATTTGCAACGGCAGAATCATCATTTGAGATATAAAGCCGATTTTCAACAATGTATAGAACGGGGAATTTGATGTTTCAGACAACCAGCTTCTGGATAACAAGAGACCGAATGTAACAAGAAAAGAAAACTGAAACCCGATATGATAAATAATAAATGGATTAAAACCAACTACAATAATTAATATAACACTCAGAACATCCGTTAAACTTCCCACTAGCTTCCACTTCTGCATTAAAATAAACAGCCCAGCCATCAGGGCTGCCCGCCAAACAGAAGGTGCTCCCCCTGCCATTAAAGCATAGAGTGGCAGAAATGTTAGCATTACCCACCCTGCTTTTTCTTTAGTAAAAAGGCCTAAGCGGACCAAAAGGAAATAAATCAAAGCCATGACTAGACCAACATGAAGGCCTGAAATTGCCAGCAGATGCGATAGACTCCATCGCCTGAATAACTCAAGATGCTCTTTGTCAATTCCAGAATCATCTCCAAAAACAAGCCCTTTCACCCAGGCACTCGTCTCGGAATGATAAGTTGAATCGATAAGTCCTTGAAAGAAATGACTTATTTCAAAAACTTTGTTCAGATATGATTCGCTGGTGCATGCTATATCATGAGGAGATTGAAGAATAATCTGGTGATGGATGTTTTGCTTAGCTAAATATTCTCTGTAATTAAATTCAGCGGGGTTGGTGCTGGTAGAAGGGCGTTCAGAATTTGCGTGAACATTACAAACCGCGCCATGCTTAAGATCAGGAAAGAGGGTATGAGGCTGTTCATTATCTGCTGGAAAGTAAACGACCTGAATCAAGGTATTCGTGTGGTTTGTTCGGAAAGTAAACTCGGTTTTTTTGGAAGTGTATTTAACTTGTGAGGTGATTTTGCCAGTAAGTGGGGCTGTCAGAGGGCTCTCATCTTGAAGAGGTTTCGGATGGGGCATTAAAAAAAGGACATAAATCATCAAGAGCATTGAAACAATCATCACAATAGGATTGATGCGCTTCTGATAATATAGAATCCCCATCCAAATTAAAAGGGCAAACAGAAGCCAAGTTTGCTGTAAAATATAAGTAATCACCACCGTGCATGTCATAATGATTGCAGTGATATGCCAATAACCCGTCACTTTCTTCCTCCTTTTATAGAACAGGGAGTGGATGAAATTGCATGAATCATACCACTCCCCCTACTTGGGTCAGCTGTTAAGGCTTAAACAGCTGCTCTGCTTCCTGCTTATATGTATGAAACGAACTCTCATCAACAAATGGTTCCAAGGTTTGAAGCAGTTTATGAACATAGGTTTGCTTCTTACGAAAATCCTGATCAACCATCAGGTCGTTTAAGACGACTTTTTCTGTTTTAACACCGGCTTCACGAAACAACTCTACAGCATACGGATGGTTACGATAATCTTCGGCATAATACACGGCTTTAATGCCGCTTTGAATGATTTGCTTAGAACATTGGAGGCACGGAAAATGGGTGACGTATATTTCTGCATTCTCAGTCGGCACTCCAAATTTTGCACACTGGAGCAATGCATTGGCTTCAGCATGCACGGTTCTGACACAATGCCCATCGATCACATAGCAGTCATCGTCAATACAGTGTACACCACCTGAAACGCTGCCGTTGTATCCTCCAGCAATAATTCTTTTATCTCTTACGATTGTGGCACCGACCATTAGCCGCGTACACGTGCTTCGTAAAGCGAGTAAATGGCTTTGAGCCATAAAATATTGATCCCAGGAGATTCGTTCCATTGGTAATCCTCCATCTTAAATAAATTCATGATCTTTTCCAGTTTAAGGTGGAATGGTCTGCTCGTCAATCCCTTAAGGAACTTGGAGAGCATCTTTAATATTGTCTAATGTTTTTTCACCGATGCCACTCACCTCGAGTAAATCCTCCACTGTACGGAAAAGGCCATGTTCTTCACGGTGAGCAATGATCGCAGCTGCTTTTGAGGGACCAATACCTGGCAGTGTTTCAACCTCTGCCTTGTCGGCATAGTTGATACGCACTTTATCTGCTTGGGAAGATGCAGATACACCTACTGCATCCATGGCATTGTCTTCCTGATGCGGAATAAGAATCACCATTTCATCTTGAACTTTTTGGGCAAGATTGACAGCTGCTTCATTTGCCTTCTCTGTGAACCCCCAGCTTGATCAATTAAGTCATGAACTCTCATTCCCGGCTCTGCTTCATACACACCTGGTGCTCGCACTTCACCTTTAACATCAACCATGATGAAGGATTGTTCATTCTTAAGAGGCGTATCGGTGGAAGAATGATCGGAGGCAGCAGTCACCGTATCGTCTTCTGGAATCACACCTTGATCCACATCACGCGGCAATACCAAAACCAGAATTCCGACCACGGCAACAATAAGAAGAAAAAAGTGTTTTTTCAACACGGGAATCATGGGGGCACGTCCTTTACAGAGAAATAGAAGGCATTCATTACGTGGTTATTCGTATTATAGGACGTTTAAGCTCGGTTGGCAAACTGAAAAACAGGCCGGAAAATCTTATTTTCCGGCCTGTTTACGTGCAACTATGAAGAATCTTTCTGTTTCATCTGTCACATTATTGGATTTCAAAGAAAAATCACCATATAAATGACAAAAATGGAACCCTGATTGTTTTAATAAATTTTTGTATACTTTGACTGGAAACGTCCGCTGGTGGTGTAATTCCGTAAATTTTTTGTACACATCTCCTGACTTTTTAAAGAACGTTAAGTCATGATACATCTCCCCGGCTTCTTCACCTTCCAGACAAAACCATATATAACTGGCGGAATCCGTAACGTCCGCAAACGTTTGATTAATACAATGTTGTTCAACATGGAATAATGAGTGCACATCAAATACAAATAAGCCACCTGGTTTTAATATTTCTGATGTGTTCTGAAAAACGTGCAACAGTTCTTTTTCTGTCGTAATATAATTCATCACATCACAATAGCTGACAGCTGCATCCATTTCAAAACCTATATTCAATTCACGGAGATCCTGACAAATCCAGTTGATATTTACATTTGCCATTTGTGCATGCTGATCAGCCTGGCTTAACATCGCTGAAGAAAAATCAACACCCGTCATATTGTATCCTGAAGCAGCGAGTCCAGTAGTTATTTTCCCTGTGCCGCACCCAAGATCAATTACATTTTTCACTTCCGAGGTTTCATGACTGAATAGTGCTTTCGTAAACGCCACCCAATTGCCATATGGGGCTTCTTCCATAAGCGTGTCATAGACTGAAGCCATTTGCTCATATGCCATAGGTGTCATTCCGGTCTAAATTCAAATGCACATGATCTGCATCGCCCCACAAACGCTCGAGGTTGTAATAAGTACGGTCATCTTTATGGAAAACATGACAGACAACGTCACCAGTATCGACCAACACCCAACGGGCCTGTTCATAGCCTTCCAGCCGCTTAACATGAGCTCCGTTTTCTTCCAACGTATCTTTTATGCCTTTAGCGATTGCCTGGACCTGTCGTTCACTATTGCCATGACAAATTAAAAAATAGTCAGCAACGAGCGAGACGTCTTTCATGTCAAGAGCAACAATATCTTCACCGCGTTTTTCATCACAGGCCTGAGCCGCAAGCTGCACCATATCTTGTTCTTTACTCAATTATTGACCACCCTTTACATATTTAGTTAAGTCGTTATAAGCATGAAGCGTATCGGGATAAATGCCTGATTCATTGCCAGCAAGGTATATGACAGTGTTTTTAAGTGCAAGCCAACTTGCATATACCAAGTCATTCCGAGAAGCCTCCCGTACCTGATCAACACCAGGGAAATCCCGTCCTGGTTCTGTATAATCTGCTACAAATACAATCATATCCAATTGCGTCATATGGGCACGACCGGTTGTATGATAATAAATAGCATCCAAAACAGCCCTGTCTGTCACCCCATGGATTAATCGCAACATCTTCGCTCCAACAGGTGCATGCCATAATTCATGATGGTAATCAAGAAGGTCTTTTGGCAATGTCGTGGATTTAATCCACCGCACCATCTCCTGTTTCGAATGATATTTGGCATAATCATGCAAGAGACCAGCAAGTTCTGCTTGTCTGATTGAGCCCTGATGCGCTTCTGCAAGCATAACAGCTGTATCAGCTACACGTAATGTATGCTCATAACGGACTTCAGTAAGTACAGGTTTAACAATATTAATGGCGTCATTTCTGTTCATATAATCGCCTCTTGTAAATATAAGTTTCAACACATTCCGGCACCAGATACTTAATCGTCTGGCCTTCTTTAACACGACGTCTCACATCGGTGGATGAAATATCCATCAGCGGCACATCTGCCTCGATGATCGGATAATCTGTCTTCATTTTATATCCTGGACGTCCAACACCAATAAACTTTACAAGATCCAATAATCTTTCAATCTCATGCCAATGGGGCAAATATTCAACTATATCAGCACCAATTATAAAATGAAATTGTACGTCATGGTGCTTTTCTCGTAATAATGTCACTGTGTCAACAGTATATGACACACCTTTTCGTTCTATTTCAATATCATTAATATAGAAATTTTGATTTGTTTTAATGGCCTGTTTAAGCATTTGAAGACGGCTGTCAACACCCGTCCCAGAGCTTTGTTTGTGCGGCGCTTCATAGGTTGGAATAAACCATACCTCATCTAGTTGCAATGCATCACGCACGCCTTCTGCAATCAATAAATGTCCTGTGTGCGGCGGGTCAAAAGTACCACCTAGTAGTCCAATTTTTTCATCATTTGTTATTTAAGGCAGCTCCAATTGTTTATTTTCCTTAGACTCTTTGTAAAGCACAATATTATTACCGATGATTTGCACAATTTCTGCACCAGTGCCTTTTGAGAGTTGTTCAGCAACAACATCTTTATCTTCAAGACAATTATTAAGGACACTGACTTTCAGTAGTTCTCTCTTTTCAAGAGCTTCGGAAATTTGCGTAAGCATATTATCGTTAACGCCTGTTTTACCAACTTGAAAGATTGGTTTAATTTGATTGGCATGACTACGCAAATAACGTTTTTGTTTCCCTGTCAACATCTTATCCACCTTCCAATTCCAAATACATTTTTTGGGCCAAGTCCGTAACTTCCGGCGTTTGCCCCGTCCACAACTTAAATGCATGCTTGGCCTGATAAAGCAACATCTGGTGACCATAATGAACATTGGCTCCGTGTAATCTTGCTTGCCTTAACAGGCTTGTCTCAATCGGCTGATATACAATATCGCTGACAATCGCGGATGGCTTTATCCGTTCAAGTGATATGACTGCACGGTCTGATGCGGGTTTCATACCAACTGATGTCGTTTGAACAATGACATCATAGTGATCAAGAACCGACTCAGCTTCTTGCAGAGTTTTACATACAGTTTCTGTATGCGGCTTGCTCAATTGATTGACCAGAGATTTTGCAGTTTCTGTGGTCCTGTTGGCCACGTCTATAAATCTGTACCCATTTTGTACAAGAGTATCATAAATTGCTCTTGTGGCACCACCTGCACCTATAAGCAGAATTTGCAAATCCCGGTTAGCCATTTGAACAGGAAAACTGTGATTTAAAGCCTCGATAAAGCCTTCTCCATCAGTATTATACCCTGTCCACTTACCATTTAACTGGACAATTGTATTAACAGCTCCAATCCGCTCAGCTGCAGCATCTATATGATCTAAATAAGGCAATATTTTCTGTTTATATGGCACGGTTACATTGAAACCATTCCATTGTTCGTTCTTTAACTGAGTCAGCGTTTCAGTTTCGAATTGTTCAGGAGGGATTTCTAATAAGTTATAAGAGCCCTTAAGTCCTGTCTGACCCAGGAATTGTTTGTGGATTCCGGGTGAAGCGGAATGTTTTACAGGATGGCCAATCAACGCAAGTTTAAAAGTCATTACTGCACCCCTATAATAATGATTGTCGCAATGTTACAGTCGCTTCCTCGGGAATATGAACTCTGACAGAGGCCCCTGTGCTCGGAACGCTGATCCAGCCCAATCCCGGCAGTACAATATCCGTTTTTTCTTCAGGCAGCCTGTAATCATGTGATTTAAATTCAGGCAAAATGGCCAGTGTTTCAGCATCAGGAGGTGACAAAAGCCCCCCTAAATGTTCTTCAAATAAAGCCTCTGCTTTTTCAAGTTTCGTCCGGTGAATGGCCAGGTCATTAGCAAAATAGCAAACGAATGATTGACGCTCACCTTTAATAAAGTCCACTCTGGCCAAACCTCCAATAAATAAGGTTTGTTCGGGATTTAATTGATATACCCTTGGCTTGATTTCTTTATCGGGCGTGATAATTTTCAAGTCTTTATCTGATACATAGTGCACAAGCTGTTGTTTATTTACAATTCCCGGAGTATCAATTAATACACTTGTTTCGTCAAGTGGAATTTCTATGAACCCGAGCGTTGTACCTGGGAAATAGGAAGTTGTAATCACATCCCCTTCCCCAGTTGAATGTTTAATCAAACGGTTAATAAACGTCGATTTTCCTACATTGGTTGTTCCTACAATATATACGTCTTCTGTATTACGTTCGTTTTCAATAGCCTGCGCGAGTTCAACAACCCCGTGACCCTTCTTAGCTGAAATCAAAAAGACGTCCTTGACGCGCACACCGACATTCTTAGCGGAAGAACGCAACCATTTTTCCAGTTTATAGACATTAATTGATTTTGGCAAAAGATCTACTTTATTGGCCACAAGCACAACAGGACTGTTGCCCACTATACGATGAAGATTTTTCAGAAGTGACCCTTCTACGTCAAAAAGGTCAATCAGATGCACGACCAGTCCATTAGCATTTCGGATTGAACTGACCATTTGAAGAAAGTCATCGTCTGAGACAGATACCTCTTGAGATTCATTATAATGTTTCAGTCTAAAACAACGCTGGCATAAGACGATTTCTCTTTCCAGTGCTGAGGCAGGTGTATAACCCGCTTTGTTTTTATCAGTTGTCTGCAGTGTAACACCACACCCCTGACATATCAGTTCGTCCATTCTTATTCCTCCCAGGTGATTTTACCTTTTTTGCGCATGTATGCCAGAATACGACGTTCAACTTTACGGTTAAATCGTGTAAAGAATCCATCTGTTTTAACTATAGGGACGACCAGTATGGTATAAAGCCCTGCCATGTTGCCTCCAAGAACATCTGTCAAAAGCTGGTCACCTATTACAACAATTTCCTCTTTCCTTAATTCCATTTTCCGAGCAACTTGTTTAAATGCACGTTTCAAAGGTTTGCGAGCACTGAATACATAAGGTGTTCCCAACGGCTCTGAAAATACTTTAACACGCTCAAGTTTATTATTGGAAAGAATCGTTACTTTAATGCCTGCTGCTTCCATCTGGTGAAGCCAGGCTATTACCTCATCAGTAGCATTCTTGACATCCCATGGAACGAGTGTATTATCAAGATCAGTAATAATTCCTTTTATACCTTGCTCAATTAGCTGTTCAGGTTGTATATCAAATACAGTTTTTACATGTTCATTGGGCAAAAAATACTTAAACAATCATACACACCTCTTTATCGACGTTTACCTATCGCTATTCTATACATATCGTATATGAACTTCCAGCATTTTTGAAGTGACAACCATCATTTTTTTACAGTTCCCGATATATTGAGGGAATATGATTCCGGAAATCGTTCGACAAATGACGGCAAAATTCGAGTTGTGGATAACATTACCCACGAATTCCACAGGTTTTTTCCGCCAAAATACGCGATTTCTGTCAACGTTATGCACATTCTATCCCCCGCAAGTTGTTGATAAGTGCTTTCTTGTTATCACGGTTTATTCGTGGTAGATTATGGGTAGTCTATAATAAACTCATCCTTAAACGTCCCAGAGGAGGGCTATTAATATGAAAAATTTATCGGATGACCTGCTGATCGAATCCTATTTCAAAGCACGAGAATTACATTTAAGCCCGGATTTTGTGGCGCTCATTGAAAAGGAAATAGAGAAACGACAGTTAACGCTTCCCATTGAACAGTCCCATTCCACATAATCAACCCCATCTCTTTACTAAAAGAGAGGGGTTTTTATTTTTATGCAATACATTTTGTGTTAAGCTATTTCTTGGAAACTTCTTTGCCTTAAAGACGTATACAGCAGTAATGAGCACAAAACCATTTATCATCATTGTCCGCAATTTCAGCGGGCAAACCTATCAGGAAATTGAGGAGGAAGACCTATCACATGATCATCGCTGTACTTGCACCGCTTTTAGCGGCTATTTTCATACCACTCGTCAGTAAATACAAACACACCATACATACTGGTTTTTTCGTGTTACCTGTTCCATTGATCATTTTTACTTATTTTGTCACATTTATCGGCCGAGGTTTTTCGCCCCAATTGGAGCTCACCAAATGGATCCCATCCCTAGACATTAACTTTTCATTTTACTTGGATGGTTTAAGTCTTTTATTTGTACTTTTGATTTCCGGTATTGGAAGTCTGGTTGTGCTTTATTCAATTTATTACCTCGATCGCTCAGAACGTCTGGACCAATTTTATGTTTATTTGTTGATGTTTATGACAGCGATGCTCGGCGTCGTGTTATCAGATAACATTTTTGTGCTTTATACTTTCTGGGAATTGACTTCAATTTCTTCTTTCCTGTTAATCGGGTACTGGCATTTTAAAGAGCGTTCTCGATATGGAGCGCTTAAATCTATGCTTATCACCATTTTTGGCGGATTAAGCATGTTTGGTGCCTTTATTTTGTTATATGTTATTAGCGGCACAACGAGCATTCAGAGTATGATTGCTCAGAGTGATACGGTATTATCGAGTTCATACTTGCCGCTTATATTAGTGCTGATTCTTTTGGGGGCATTTACAAAGTCAGCTCAATTTCCTTTTCATATCTGGCTGCCGGATGCGATGGAGGCACCCACACCAGTCAGCGCATACTTACACTCTGCCACAATGGTTAAAGCAGGCTTGTTCTTGATTGCGCGTTTTTCTCCGCTGCTCTCTGCTTATGAATGGTTTTACATCATCGTTACCTCTGTTGGAATCATAACAATGTGCTGGGCTTCGTACATGGCAGTGCGACAGACCGATTTAAAAGCTATTCTGGCGTTTTCAACGATCAGTCAGCTGGGGATGATCATGGGTATGTTTGGTTTTGGAACTGAACTTGCGATCTTTGCAGCAGTGTTTCATATTCTGAACCATGCCACATTCAAAGGAAGCCTGTTTATGGTAGCGGGAATCATTGATCATGAAACAGGAACACGCGACATTCGGAAACTTGGAGGTCTCGCAACGATCATGCCGATCGCAGCAACCTTGACTCTGCTTGGAACTTTTTCCATGGCAGGGATCCCTTTGCCTTTCCTAAATGGCTTTTATAGTAAAGAGTTATTTATTGATTCTGCTTTACACCTTGATGGAAGCATGGCTGGACTTGCAGGTATTTTAACTGCAGCGATCCCTTATCTTGTTGTCTTAGGAAGTATATTTACATTTGTATACTCCATGTATTTCTTGTTTGGTATCTTTACAGGAAAACACAAAAAGAACAACTGCCTAAGAAAGCTCATGAAGCGCCTTTTGGCATGCTGCTTTCTCCCATAATCATGGTTGCGGGCGTGGTGCTCATCGGCTTATTCCCAAATTTGGTCAATGGCTCGTTTCTTCATCATGTACAAACCGCCGTTGCCAATTTTCCTGTTGAGGTTGAACACGTTAAATTCTGGCATGGATTTAATACGCCATTCAAGTTAACATTGGTGATTGTGATCGTTGGAACTTTTCTAGTCCTAACGAGAAAAAAATGGCAGAAAGTCTACACGATTTTGCCTGGAAAACTGAGTTTTAATAAAGCTTATGATGCCATTATAAGCAAGGTGGACACCCTATCCATGCGTGTGACAAATACGTACATGACAGGCTCACTCAGATTATATATGTTACTGATCATTGGTTCCATATTAATTGTGACGACCGCATTTATGATCTTGACAGACGGGTTTGTAATCAAATTCGATAACCTGGCTGATGTTTCTATTCTGGAGATTGTCGTTGCCGTTGTGATGGTGATTGCAGCTGTATGGACAGTGTTTACTAACCATAAAGTAGCGGCAATTCTAATTACCGGTGTTGTTGGCTATGGGGTTGCGATACTGTTTGTCATTTATCGAGCGCCTGATCTGGCACTCACGCAACTTGTTATTGAAACGGTATCTGTTGCACTGTTTCTGCTTGCTTTCTATCACCTGCCAAAACTTAAGAAACGAGATGAACCTGTTGGGCACAGAGTTATTAATGCCGTAATCTCAACCGGGTTCGGGATATTAGTCGCGATGGTCGGAATCTCCGCTCATAGCACGAACGGGTTTTCTTCCATATCCGATTACTTTATTGAAACGTCACACAAACTGGGTGGCGGTGACAACGTTGTTAACGTCATATTGGTTGATATGCGTGGGCTTGATACGTTGTTTGAGATTGCAGTACTAGGCATTGCCGCTTTGGCCATTGTTAGTTTGATTAAACTCCGGAACGATAAGGAGGCTGAATAACATGGAAATTATTATTTCGATTTTAGCAGGTATTCTTGTTGCAACCGCAGTATACAACTTGCTGCAAAAACAGTTGCTCAGAATCGTCATCGGAACAGTTCTTCTGTCCCACGGTGCCCATTTGCTTATTTTAACAATGGGAAAGCTTAAACGTGGGCAGCCGCCTATTCTGCAGGATGGTATCTCTAAATATACAGATCCGCTGCCTCAAGCGCTCATATTGACTTCCATTGTCATCAGCTTCGGGATTACCAGCCTCCTGCTCGTACTTGCTTATCGTACCGCAACAGAAAATGAAACAGATAACATGGAAGAATTAAGGGGAAAAACAAATGAGTAACCTAGCCGTACTACCAATTATTCTACCATTACTCTCGGGTATTATTGTGGCATTCTTCAGCAAGAAGGTCATGCTTTCCCGGACTCTAGCTGCCGCATTTACTTTAGTTAACGCTAGTGTTGCAGCCTACCTTGCATGGGTTGTATTTACTGATGGATCAGTTGTTCTTGAGACTGGAGGGTGGGTGGCACCATATGGCATTGTCATTGTTGCAGACCCACTGTCAGCCATCCTTGTGCTCACCACTAACATCGTGGCGCTGGCCTGTGTTTTTTATGCCCCTTATGCACTGACGGTTAAAAAGGAAAAGCATTTCTTTTACGCGTTTTATTTCTTTTTAATCTCAGGTGTGAGTGGTGCATTTCTGACAGGTGATCTATTTAACTTGTTCGTATTTTTTGAAGTGCTGCTGATGGCTTCCTATGCTTTAATTGTACTTGGTGGCGATAAAGTCCAATTGAGGGAGTCCATAAAATATGTATTAATTAACTTGTTCTCTTCAATTCTATTTGTAACAGCCATTGCATTTCTGTACGGGATTGTCGGAACAGTTAATATGGCACAGATTGCAGAGCGTGTTGGCGAAGTGGAACAGAGTGGAGCCCTGACCACAATTGCGATTTTGCTTTTGTTTGTGTTTGCCACAAAGGCGGCGTTATTCCCGCTTTATTACTGGCTTCCAAAATCATATATTGTTCCAAATCCTGTTGTTTCTGCTCTGTTTGGGGCGTTGCTTACCAAAGTCGGGATCTATTCAATCTTAAGGGTTTTTTCGCTTATATTCATCCACAAACTCGAGTTAACACATGAACTTTTCATTTGGATTGCTGCTTTGTCCATGATTTTTGGGGTTATTGGAGCATTATCAACCAATAACATCAAATTGATCATAGCCTATAACATTATCCCGGCCATAGGTTTTATCATGATGGGAATCGGCGTTTTTAACGACTCGTCTATGAGTGGGTCCGTCTACTACCTCGTTCATGATATGATTATTAAAACCGCGCTGTTTCTAATTGCAGGTGCGGTCGCATATGTTGCTGGTACCTCTGATCTTAAGAAGATGGGCGGTTTGCTGCATCATTACCCTGTACTAGGATGGCTGCTCTTCCTATCTGCGTTCGTGCTTGCAGGAATTCCACCATTCAGTGGTTTTATCGGGAAACTGCTGCTCCTTGAAGGTGCGGTTGCAAAAGATGAGATTATCATTGTAATCATTGCTTTAATCACAAGTTTGTTGATTCTCTATTCCATCATTAAAATATTTATCAATGGCTTCTGGGGTGAGAAGAAACCGTTAGAAGGCGAAAAGAAATCCACCGCCGGATTTGTGGTTCCGATCACCTTTTTACTCGCCTTTTCAGTTTTTCTCGGTGTAGGTGCAGAGTATGTATATCCGTCCATTGAATCCATTTCAACGTATTTGCTGAATCCAGATCTTTACATTGATTCAGTATTAAAGGAGTAGACATTATGGCTTTTCAAATTGTCATTAACCTCATCATCGCTTGCATGTGGATGTTTTTAAAGGAATCCTATACCTTTGCCAGTTTTGTGTCAGGGTATCTATGGGGCATCCTACTATTGCTATTGCTCAATCGTTTTATCCCAGATTCATTTTATATGCGGCGTGTCGGTAAGGTCATTAAACTCCTTCTCCTGTTCGTAAAAGAACTGCTGTTGTCGAACATAGAGATTGTTAAGCTTGTATATAAACGAAATCCTGAGTTTGAACCTGGCATATTTAAATTGCCGCTTGATTTAACAAGTAATTGGGAGATTACATTATTGGCCAACTTAATAACGCTGACACCCGGAACGCTCTCAGTAGCCGTGTCTGATGATAACTCACATATCTATATTCACGCCATGGATATAGATGATATGGATGAATCCATTCAGTCTATTAAAGATACGTTTGAAAAAGCCATCATGGAGGTGACACGATGAACGATTTATTATCACTATCTGCTCGTTTTCTGGATATTGCAGTTTTATTGAGCATAATAGGCATCTCACTTTCTCTCGTGTTGCTGCTGTATAGGATTATTAAAGGACCGACTAATCCTGATCGAGCTGTGGCGCTTGATGCGATCGGTATTAATCTGATGGGAGTAGCAGCACTTGTTTCAATCGTTCTGATCTCCTCCAAACTGAACGATGTCGTGCTGCTCATAGGGATTTTGTCCTTCCTGGGTACATTAGCCGTTGCAAAATACTTAGAGGCAGGTGTCATCATTGATCGAGACCGGAACTGAAATTTTATTGAACGTGAGTGTGGCACTGTTTCTCTTAATCGGTACCTTTTTCGTATTATCAAGCTCGCTGGGTATTGTAAGATTTCCGGATCTGTACACGAGGTTGCATGCCGCAACAAAAGCTTCAACACTTGGGATCTCCGCCATGTTAATCGGTACGTTTATATTTCTTTATGCTGAACATGACATTGTCAGTGGCAAATTGCTTCTGGCCATTATATTCATATTGCTCACAGCACCTGTTTCAGGACATATGATTTCAAGGGCGGCACATCGAAGCGGTGTTAAGCCTATTGCACCAAATCGCAGTGATGCTTACGAAGATGACATGCAAAAACAGGAAAATTATTAATACCCATTTTTAAAAACGTGTTTCCACTTTGGAGGCACGTTTCTTTTTATGGACAGACACAGACCAAGCCCCTCCCACATACAGATAAGATATAGGCATAAGCCCAACAGAAATATTGGAGGTGTTATTTTGTCCGGAATCCTAAGTGTTCTGGCAATGATTATTAAAGAAACGATGTTTTTTGTTTCTTATGTTAAAAATCATGTTTTCCCTCAACCTCTGCCCCCTGAAGAAGAAGCTGACTGCATTAAAAAAATGCAAGCAGGCGATCATGATGCACGCAATAAACTTATCGAACACAATTTACGTCTGGTCGCTCATATTGTTAAGAAATTTGATAACACTGGTGAAGATACCGAGGACTTAATTTCAATCGGGACAATCGGGTTAATAAAAGGGGTTGAGAGCTATTCCCCAGACAAGGGAACAAAGCTCGCCACATATGCTGCCAGATGCATAGAAAATGAGATTCTTATGCACCTGAGAGCACTACGAAAAGTGAAAAAAGACATTTCTCTGCACGATCCCATCGGTGAGGACAAAGAAGGGAATGAGATCAGTCTTATTGATATTCTGGAGGCGGAAAACCAGGATATTATTGAATACATTCAGTTAAATATGGAAATTGAAAAGATGCAAGAATATTTATCTATACTGGACCAACGAGAACGTGAGGTGATCATCTATCGCTACGGGCTAAACGGACAAAAAGAAATGACTCAGAAAGAAATCGCAGCGAAATTGGATATATCAAGAAGTTACGTATCCAGAATTGAAAAGCGAGCACTGATGAAAGTATTTCATGAGTATTATCGTGATGAAAGACAAAAAAGAGAATAACAGAATCGAAACAGCTCCATTTTCACTGCTTATGACTCTGATATTCCCTATGACTGTTTTGCTATTCAATATGCGGAACAGTTTCAAAGATTAACGCACTCGCATTTTGAGCAGCAGTTTCCAAAAATGTGTCAAACGAAACAGGAGATTCTTTGCCGGCGATGTCGGATAAAGCCCTGATCACAATAAAAGGCACATCATACTGATAGCAGACCTGGGCAATCGCAGCTGCTTCCATTTCTACTGCCAGAACATCTGAATGGCGATTCTGTATTTCTCTGACTCTGACCGGATCTGATATGAATGAATCCCCCGTTGCAATGACACCTTCACCAGTGCGGATGTTAAATGAATTGGCGGCTGCTCTTGTCAGTGCCGCTAATTCATTGTCAGTATGAAACTTAAAGGGCATTTGCGGTACTTGTCCATATACATAGTTAAAAGCTGTAGCATCTACATCGTGGTGGATGACAGAGGTGGAGATGACGATATCCCCAACTTCTAGATTAGAAGCGACACCACCTGCAGAGCCAGTATTTATTACACAAGCAGGCCTGTATTGTTCATGCATAATTGTAGTTGCCATTGCTGCATTTACTTTTCCGATACCCGATTTTAACAGGACTACTCTTTTCCCCTTTAGCATGCCTTCAACAAACAAGGTGTTGGCAACAACAGTCTCCTTCAATTGTGTCATTTCTTGTTTTATGAGAGCAATTTCTTCATCCATTGCACCAATAATGCCAATCGTCATATGTTACACTCCCAAGCTGCTAATTTTGAAAACGATATTTTTGGTCATTTTCTTTAAGAATTTCAACCCGTGTAGGCTTCCACCCCTCCTGATCCACCCAGGTTAAGTAAACACGGTAATGCTGGTTTTGTTCACGGTTTGAGAAAGTGGCACGCACCTTTTGGTCTCCGTTGTTTTCAAGCCATAAATAAAGAACATCTTCTTCATCGACATTTGCTGCAAGGCGCATGGCTTTTTCCATTTCAATCCGGTCTTGTGAGCCATCACTGTATGTTACAGTGTGCGGACCTGATTGCTCTGTACCAATAGGTTCCCAATGTCTTGTGAAGGCTTCTATCACATTGTCATCATCAGATTCAAGTTGTTCAGCTTTTTCGTGGTCGTCATTTGTTTCGCTGTTTTCTTGATCATTCTGTTGATTTGAACCATCCTCAGATTGCTCCTCATCATTTTGAGAGGTGTCGTTTGACTGATTTGTATGCTCGTCCGCTTCTGCATTTTTATCTTGTGTGTTATTTTCAGTTGCTTGCTTATCGTTATCTGGACTGTCATTCTCTTCAGCTCCGCCGTCTCCAAAGAGCGCAAAACCAATTAAAACGATAACCAAAATCGTTCCTGCAATGAGTAGAATTGAAATTAATTTTGTGTTCTTCCGCCTTTTTTCATGCCGGTTGATCCGTGACTGCTCATTAAAATCACTCATTTCCATCCACCTCTGAGTCAAGTATTCGATGTTAAAAAGCGGAACACCACTGTATAAACAGAGATGTGTCCGCTAAGTTAAACCTTAATCTACTTTGATAATCTTTACGTGAATATCCCCGCCTGGTGTAACAGCAGTGACCTCACTTCCTATTTCGTGACCCAAAAGACTCTTGGCCATTGGTGAATCATTTGAAATTTTACCTTCAAATGGATCAGCTTCAGCACTACCAACAATCGTATAGGTTTCTTCATCTCCATCAGGGAGTTCCTGGAAAGTAACCGTTTTACCGAGTGCCACCACATCAGAATTGGCTTCATCATTTTCAATAATGACTGCGTGACGAATCATGTTTTCCAGTTGTGCTATTCTTGATTCGACAAAAGCCTGCTCCTCTTTGGCTGAATCATACTCTGAGTTCTCGGACAAATCACCGAAGTCTCGTGCAACTTTAATCCGCTCAACCACTTCTTGTCTTTTATCCGTCTTCATATAATGTAATTCCTGTTCGAGTTTCTCTTTTCCCTCTTTAGTCATATAATAGCTTTTTTCTGCAGCCATTCTTAACACTCCTTTTTATCTATCGGTAAACAATTGGTTGTCATAAAATGTATCCTTTAAGAAAGGAATTATGACTACTATCTCAGATTTTATTAAAATCTTCAATTCTTTAATGAACTTTCATTTTTATTTAGCGGATAATATATGCTGAATTTTAGTGGCCATGATATCAATCGCCACATGGTTCTGTCCGCCCTCAGGAATAATAATATCAGCATAGCGTTTTGTCGGTTCCACAAACTGCAAATGACTGGGTCTGACATTGTTGACATACTGATCAATAACTGAGTCAAGCGTTCTGCCACGCTCTTTAATATCGCGCATCAGCCTGCGAATAATACGGATATCTGGATCTGTATCAACATATACTTTGATATCCATCAAGTCAAGAAGCCGCGGATCTTCAAGTATCAGAATGCCTTCCAAAATAATAACTTCTTTCGGTTCTACATGAATCACATCTTCTGATCTTGTATGACGCTTATAATCATAGACAGGTTTCTCAATCGGGTCATGGTTTAAAAGCTTAAACATATGATCAATAAGCAGATCGTTATCAAATGCCAAAGGATGGTCATAATTTGTCTGTAGCCTTTCTTCATACGGCAGATGACTCTGATCTTTATAATAATAATCCTGCTCAATTACAAGAATCGTAGTATCTGAAAACCGGCGACAGATGGATTTGGTAACAGAAGTCTTGCCGCTGCCGCTGCCTCCTGCGACCCCTATTACAACTGGTTTGTTTGTCATATTATGTGCTCCTTATTTCTTTTTGCTGCTTATGGCCAAGCCATCACCGAGCGGGACGATGGTTGTATGGAAATCGGGGTGTTGCATGAGCCATTCATTGTAATGCCTGATCTTCGTGACCATTGATTGATAACGTGTTGGAATATCCACTTTTCCGTACACAAATCCTCTGAACAAGACATTATCAGATACGATTACACCTGTTTGTGTCAATAAACGGACAGCTTGACCAAAATAGTTTTGATACTGTCCTTTGGCAGCATCAATAAAAACAAAGTCAAAAGGTGCCGTATCTGATAACCCTGGTAATACTTCGCGAGCATCTCCATATACAATCTCAATTTTGTCCGACATGCTTAACTTCTGGATATTTAACACCGCTTCTTTGTATCTTTGGCTGTCTTTTTCAATCGTTACAATCTCAGCCTGAGGGCAGGTGTCAGCCATACAGAGAGCAGAATACCCGATTGCTGTACCGATTTCAAGTATCCGTTTTGGTTTATGAATGCGGAGTAAATGCAGCATAAATGTCAGACTGTCTTTTTCCATTATGGGGACACGCTGATTTTTCGCTTGTTCTTGAAGATCCTGCATCCATTTCGGGTCAGTACTCCTAAACTGACACAAATATTGTTTAAGTTCTTCACTCATGATTAACACCCTATCCAGTTAAGCATGGCAAAAATGGGAAACAGTCTGACCGTTTCCTTTTTTGCCTGTTATGTTTTTTTGCGCACACCTTGGAAAACTGCTTAGTCTATATATTTACTTTTGTTCTTGTTATGCTCCTCAAGCTCTTCAGCATAATGGATGTTCCCTTCTTGATCATGAAGGAAATATTCGTAATCCGATTCTTCGGGTTTAAGGGCAGCCTCAAGCGAACTCTTGGAAAAGTTCGATATGGGCCCGATCGGCAATGTTTCAATCTGGTACGTATTATAAGGAGATTCCTTTTCAAGATCCTTATAATTTACTTTTGCTTTATGTTCCCCAAGCGCATACAGCACAGTAGGGTCTGTTTGAAGAGGCATTCCTTTTTCAAGGCGGTTATGGAATATCCCTGAAATCATTTTCCTTTGTTCTTCGTTCTTTGATTCCTTCTCTACAATTGAAGCTAGTGTCAACGCTTCATGAACCGAAAACTCATTTTTGGTCATATCATCAAAGTATTGTCCAGCCACAGAGCGGGTTTTTTCAAGCATCTTTTGAATGGTGGAATCTACCGTCGGGTTTTCTTCGTAAAAACTGTAAGTTGCAGCAAACAAATAACCCTCTAATGGGGATTTGATTTGTTCATCAAGGACTGTATCAGACAAGATACCAGGGTACTGCTTAATCAACTGTTTCACATATTTATTGTCGTTTGCCTTATCAACAAACGCTTCTTTTGTGAATGGCAGTTTTTCAGAGTAAATTTGAGCAATTTCCTCAACCGTTTTCCCTTCAGGAATTGTTACTTTGTAAATAGGCGGGGCCAGAATGATGCCTTCCTGAAGCGAATCAATAATTTCATCAATCGTCATGGAAGCACTAAACACATAATCGCCAGCCTGGAAATCGGATTTATTCTTGAATTTGGTGTAAAAACGAAACACTCGTGCATCTTTAATAATATTGTGTTCTTCCAGGATTTTAGCAATTGATGAGGTTGACGAGCCGAGCGGAATATTTACATCGATGTTTTCTTCAGTATCCGGGTCGACAGGTTCAAGTGCGGATTTTATATATAAATACCCTGTAAAAGCGCCAATGACGAAAATAAGCGTTAAAGAAATAATAACAATTGAAACGATTTTCCTCACGACGCTCGCCTCTTCGCTTCGGGTTTTCATTTTCTCTTTATAGGCTTTTTTCCAATCATCTTTTTGTTTGCTCATCATATTTCCCCTTTCATCCGCTACATTATACTAAAAAAAGTCAGGACATGCCACATATATTCCCGAAAAGAAATAAGCGCACTTTTCATGACTCCCGACTCTGCGTATGTTGGCGGCTGAAAGAGGACGTTCTACAAGAAAAGAGAATAGTTGATGCATTACGGCATCAACTATTCATTCATTCTTTTATTGTTCGCCTTCCTCTTCCTCAGCTAAGGTATTCAGCATTTCTTCTACAATCTGCCATTCCTCATCTGACTCAATTGGAAATAAGGACAGATCATTTTCCTCATCCTGCTCTTGGTATCTGAAGGCATACACCTCAACTTCATCTTCGTTTACTTGCTCTGCCGGAACAACCGCAATGTAAGACTGTTCTGTCTCATCTACATCAAATGTGAAGAGCACTTCAAATAGATGTTCTTCTCCATTTTCATCGGGTATGATGATCCGTTCTTTTTCTTCAAGTGCCATATCTGAAATCACTCCCAAGTTTTAGTGTTGGTCAAGATATGTTTGCAGTATTAACGCTGCAGCCATTTTATCTATAACCTTCTTGCGTTTCTTTCTGCTGACATCTGCTTCTAGCAAGATGCGTTCAGCAGCCATTGTGGTGAGCCGTTCGTCTAAAAGCACAGCCGAGATCCCATGAGTTTTCTCAAAATATTTGGCATACCGTTCAGACGCCTCCCCTCGAGGACCAACGGAACCATTCATGTTTTTGGGATAACCGATCACTGCCTTTGTAATAGAACGTTCATTTATAATGGCTTTAAGCTCTTGGTCTGCAGAAGGAAGATTGTTTTCATCCCATTTGATGGTTGTCAGTCCTTGTGCAGTGAAACCCAACTCATCACTGACGGCTACTCCGATTGTTTTACTGCCTACATCAAGTCCAAGGATGGCCATCAGTTTTCCTTCTGTTTTTGCTTGAGATAGAAAGTCACCAATTCTTCGATGACCTCATCCCGTTCAATTTTTCGAATTAAGTTTCTTGCATCTTTATATCTCGGAATATAGGCGGGATCACCGGAAAGCAGGTAACCTACAATTTGATTAATCGGATTGTATCCTTTTTCCTTTAAAGCCTCATGAACGGTAAACATAATATGCTCAACATTTTGGTCAAAAGGCTCGTCCGAAAAATTAAACTTCATCGTCTTATCGATGGAACTCATCCAAACACCTCATTCACATGTATTTCCTATATTGTTTCATTTTAACATGTTTCCACAGTTTATTATACGTTTATGTGACAGTTACATACAATTGATTATACCTTTAGATGATTTTCAATATAAGAGCCCGCTGACTCGAGGGCCTCAGCAATTTTTTCGGGTTGCTTTCCGCCTGCCTGGGCCATGTCAGGTCTTCCGCCGCCACCGCCGCCGCATATGGTAGCCGCTTGTTTGATCAAATGACCGGCGTGCAGTCCCTGTTCAATCAAATCTTTTGATACACCAGCTGCCAGTTGAACTTTACCGTCATTTTCCGCGGCCAGCAATATAACACCGCTTGAAAGATTTTGTTTAAGCTCATCCAGCATATTACGCAGCTGGTTCATATTCTTTACGTTGACCTTACGTGCCAACAATTCAACACCAGCGATGGTTTGCGTCTGATCCAAAAGTGACTGAGCTTCCATATGTGACAGTTTACTGCTGAGGGATTCCACTTCATTTTCCAAGTGTTTCAGATCGCTGAATAGGCCTTGGACACGTTCCGGGATTTTTTCTTCCCTTGTTTTTAACAGGTCGGCAGATTCATGCAAGAGTGCCAATTTTTCATTCACCCATTTATAGGCATACTTGCTTGTCACAGCTTCGATACGTCTCGTGCCGGCTCCAATTCCAGTTTCTGTTACCAGCTTGAATATCCCTATTTCAGAGGTGTTCGTGACATGGCAGCCCCCGCATAACTCAATACTGTAATCTCCGACCTCTACAACTCGGACAACGTCACCATATTTTTCACCGAATAATGCCATTGCCCCTTTTTGCTTGGCTTCATCAATTTGCATCGACTCTATCTGAACAGGGATCGCATTCCAGACCTGTTCATTTACACGTTTTTCGATTTGAATCATTTCGTCTTCCGTTACTGCATTAAAATGTGAGAAGTCAAATCTAAGCCTCTCAGGTGTCACAAGTGAACCTGCTTGGTTAACATGTTCACCAAGCACTTCTTTCAGCGCTTTATGAAGCAGGTGTGTTGCAGTATGATTTTTAATGACGTCATTGCGAAATTCATATTCTACGGTTGCCTTAACAGGTTCACCGGTTAATAGCCTGCCCTCTTCCACATATACTTTATGAATATGCTGGCCTTTCGGTGCTTTCTTAACGTCAATGACTCTTCCTGTAGCTTCATTTGAATGAATCCATCCATGGTCTGCAACTTGTCCGCCGCTCTCTGCATAAAAGGGGGTGTTTTTCAGGAAGACATAGACCTCTTCTCCTGCTTCAGCCGCTTCGAAAAAAGTCTCGCCATCAAATAAACCTGTTATGAGAGTTTCTGTTACCAAATGATCGTACCCGCTGAACGTACTTTCAATATCAGTTTCTGATAAGGCTTCATTCTGAATTTGCATAGAGGCAACTTTACCTCTTGCCTGACGAGCACGTTCCCGCTGCTTCTCCATTTCTTTTTCGAATCCAGCGTGGTCGATCGTAAAACCTTCTTCTTGCACGTACTCTTCTGTCAGCTCTTTCGGAAATCCATACGTATCAGACAAGCGGAATACATCTTCACCAGGAAAGACATTGCTTCCTTTTGCTTTTTCCTTAGCAATAATTTTCTCAAGTATATCCAAACCATCCTGCAATGTGGCATGAAAGCGTTCTTCTTCTGTTTGAACAATTCTAGCTATATAATCGTTTTGTTCAACTACTTCAGGATAGAAGTCCCGCATAATGTCGCCGACAACCGGAACAAGCTTATACATAAACGGTTCGTTAATATTAATTTGCTTGGCAAAACGGACAGCGCGACGCAAAAGTCTGCGCAAAACATATCCTCTACCCTCATTTGACGGCAAAGCATGATCTCCAAGTGCAAAAGATACTGTTCTAATATGATCAGCAATTACTTTAAATGCTGTGTCATGTTCAGGCGATTCCCCGTACTTAACCCCTGAAATAGCCTCAGTTTTATGGATAATGGGCATGAACAAATCTGTTTCATAATTGGTGGGAACGTCTTGAATCACACTTACCATGCGCTCAAGCCCAAGGCCTGTATCAATGTTCTTATTTGGAAGTGGGGTATACGTGTCGTCCGGATTATGGTTAAACTGTGAAAAGACAAGGTTCCAGATTTCCAGATATCTGGCATTTTCACCGCCCGGATAAAGTTCGGGATCTCCCGGGTCGTTGCCATATTTCTCTCCCCGGTCATAAAATATTTCAGTATTTGGCCCGCTTGGTCCTTCACCAATATCCCAGAAATTCTCTTCAAGGCGTATAATTCTCTCTTTAGGCAGTTTAATTTCATTCAGCCAAAGATCATACGCTTCATCATCTTCTGGATGGACCGTAACTGACAAACGTTCCGGATCAAAACCGATCCATTTTTCACTTGTTAAAAACTCCCAAGCCCAGGCAATGGCTTCTTTTTTAAAATAATCCCCGATAGAGAAGTTGCCGAGCATCTCAAAAAACGTGTGGTGTCTGGCAGTGTAGCCTACATTCTCAATGTCATTTGTCCGAATGGCTTTTTGTGCGTTAACGATGCGCGGGTTGTCTGGGGCGACGCGGCCATCAAAATACTTTTTGAGTGTTGCAACACCACTGTTGATCCACAATAACGATGCATCATCTTGTGGAACAAGAGACGCACTTGGTTCAACGGCATGTCCTTTTTCTTTAAAAAACTCCAGAAACATATTTCTAACATCGCTTGAATTTAATTGCTTCATAGCAGTTGCCTCCACATATATTTTCATTTTGAAATATAAAAAAACCCGTCACTGCCTATGCAGGGACGAGATATGATCGCGGTACCACCCTAAATTATGGACACATTGAGCATCCATCACTTAAACCAGGATAACGGTCTGGTCACCGGCGGGGTTTACCGCACTCAGGTCTAGCGTTCCATGACTCATCAGCAGGGTTTTTTCAGCCGGGAAACCCTTCTCTGGGGAAGTAAGCACCATGTACTCGGAACCTTCAACGTGTTCATTCATATCCTACTTTAGCGTTATTATAAAAAACAATGCACAAAAAGTCAATCAATCTCTCTTAGCTTGAGTAAAGGAGGAATGACTTCTCTCAATATCGTCACAACAGGAACGAAGACAATCATGCCTAAGATTCCACCGAGCTGTCCTCCTAAAAGCAGTGCAAAGATGATGGCTATTGGATGAAGGCGCACGCTTTTGCCCATCACGTACGGAGAAACAAGGTTACTTTCCACGAGTTGAATCAAAAACAATGCAATTAATACGATTAAGACAACCTTACCAGACATCGTTGCAGCAATAGCAACAACTGGCACTGCACCAATAATTGGTCCGAAATACGGAATGATATTCGTTAGACCCAAGATGATTGCAAGCAACAGCGCAAATTGGAGATCCAAAAGCCGAAAAACAATATATGATGTAAGGCTGACAAACAAACTGACAAAAAACAGCCCACGTATGTAATTCCCAAGGCTCTGATCAATTCCCTTTAAAACGATTCGAGCAGATTCCCTGTATTTGCCAGGAATTTTAGAAATACCGTAAGCCTTAATCATTTGATAGTCTTTTAATAAATAAAAAACGAGCACAGGAATGACTGTTAGAAAAATGATGATGTCAAACACTTTTGTAAATAGATCAAAGACCGCAGTGACTATCCCCTCAATATATGCTTCTAAATTGGATATCACTTGATCGATCTGATCATGAACCGTCTCTGGCAAGAAAGACGTTGATTCATAAAGGTCATAGATAAACACACTATATGAGTCGACCATATCCGGCAGCTGCTCATTCAGTTCACGCAGTTGAGTGACCATCATCGGATAACCTAGATAGATCAGGTATGATACACTGCCAAAAAACAATAAATAAATTAAAAGAATGGCTAGCCATTTAGGTATATGCCAGTCACTCAGTTTCTCAATAATCGGGTAAAGCAAATAAGCGATCAGGCATGACGCCACAAACGGAGAAAGCAACTTTAGCAAAAAGGAGAATACAGCCCCGTAGACCGGTGTGAGTTTAACAAAGAAAAATAACACGACCAAAAAAATGATCATGCCAATTCCCCAATAAATCAAACGTATGAGCGACGTTTTCTGATCACGCATTAGTCAACACCCCAATTGTTTATAATGACATTGGATGCAGCAGCGTGATTATTCAATTAACAATTCTTCCTCGGAAAACAGATCATTGAGTGGACTTAATGAACCGTCTGACTCTACTTGGTGTACAGCAAGCACATTATTAACAACCGTCATTTCAATAAAACAATTCCAGCAATAAAATTGTTTTTCTCCTATTTTTCCTATGTTTTTCTCCTGACAGTTCGGGCATTGCATAGTGTCTAAAACTCCTTTACAACATTGATTCTGACACTATGCTATCCTTGATTGGTTTTATTTATACATGCATTACATGAAATCATACGGACTAATTTCTTCTTCCTCATGGTTATCATCGATATCTTCAGTCGTCTCGTCTTGTTTTTCAGTGTTTAAACGGTTTGTAAGTTGATTGATCAGTGTGGTATAGCGCCTATTTGTATCTGGTGTTGCAATACCTTTTAAGAATGCGGGTTTTTCACCAGTAAGAATTAAGGACTGTTTACTTCGTGTAATAGCAGTATACAAGAGATTCTTACGCAGCATTCGACTGTATCCATGAACTACCGGTAACACAACTATCGGAAATTCGCTTCCTTGCGCTTTATGAATCGAAATGCAATACGCATGCATGATGTTCCCATAATCTTTCTTGCTGTACACAACTTCTTTTCCATCAAATGACAAAACAACTTGTTCTTCGTTTTCTGTATTCTCTTCTTCTCTGAAAATCGCTACAATCTCACCGATGTCACCATTGTATACCCCGTCTTCCGGCTGATTAACAAGCTGGATCATTCGATCCCCGACTCTGTAAGCAACATCATACACACGAATCTCTCGCTTTTGACGTGTTTTCGGGTTAATAAGAGCCTGTAAATGACGGTTGATGGTATGAATACCTGCCTGTGTCCGGTACATCGGTGCAAGAACCTGGATATCTGAGATCTCAATGCCTTTTTCTATAGCTTTCTTAAAAACCCCTGTTAATACATCAATGATCTGTGGCCCGTGACAAGGGATGAAACTAAAATCATAGTCGTTATGCAGATCCGCTTCAGTACATGTATCGTTTTTAATTTGGTGAGCGAGCTTGATAATTTTTGAGCCTTCTTTTTGACGGTAGACTTCATTCAGCTGCACAGATGGGATCAGACCGCTTTTTAAGAGGTCTGACAAAACTTGCCCTGGGCCTACGGAAGGAAGCTGATCTTCATCACCAACGAGCAGGACTTGCATGTTATCCGGAATAGCTTTGAACAATTGATTGGCAAGCCAAATATCCACCATGGAAAATTCGTCCACGATTAAAAACTGTCCATCCAACTGCTCATGGTCATCCTTCTCAAAGCTGTCCTGCCCATCCCAGCCAAGCAATCGATGAATCGTGACTGCTCTTAAGCCAGTTGATTCATTAAGCCTTTTGGCTGCACGTCCAGTTGGTGCTGTTAAAACAAAAGGATAGTCTGCTTTACGGTCGTAATCATCTCTGTCCAAAGAAAGATTATGTATGTTTGCATAGGCATGGAGAATGCCCTTGATAACAGTCGTTTTCCCTGTTCCAGGGCCCCCAGTTAAGATCATAATTTTGGAGTGCAAAGCTTTTTGAATCGCTTCAAATTGATCTTCCCCATAACTGAGAATTTCTTCATCTTCAACTTCTCCAGTGATCTTCAATAATTCCGCCATCGTCGTATCTGTTTCTATTTGTTGTTCCTGCAGCCGTTTTACATTAGCCGCAAAACCATCTTCTGCATAATAAAGTGATGGGAGATAAACATTTCCTTGTTGCACGATCACCGTTTTTTTAGTGTTTAAATCCTTCAGAACATCGATAATCATATCTTCTGTCAATTCGGGTGTGGTTAGCAGTTTTTTGATTTCGCGGACACATATATCCATTGGCAAATAAACATGTCCACTTTGAACATGTTCTTGTAAGACATAGATACATCCCGCTCCAATCCGGTTCGGGTGTGTAGCTGAAAGCCCGTTTTTGCGGGCGATGGCATCAGCAGTCTGGAAACCAAACCCTTCGATATCATAGACATACTGATAAGGGTCGTCCGTCAGAACTTCCATGGCTGTGTCTTTATAATGTTTGTAGATTTTTTGTGCCATTTTCATGCCTATGCCATATGTAGCCAGGCTGACGGCAATATGCTCAAATCCCTGATTTTCCTGTAACGCAGAGAACAGTTTATCCGCTTGATCAGTCTTCATTCCAGGAACGTTGTTCAGTGAATTACGATCATTCATGATGGCAGTAATCGCTTGTTCGCCAAGTGCATCCACGATTTTCTCAGCCGTGCGTTTGCCAATTCCGTGAAATAAATCACTCGACAAGTAAGCTACGAGCCCGGTTTTGGTGTCAGGGATGAACGTTCTGTAGGATGTCACATTATATTGCATCCCAAATTTGGCATGTTGCTCCAATGCCCCATAAAAATAATATAATGTTCCTTCATTCAGTCTTGGCAGATAGCCTTTTGCTACAATCTCCTTATCGGGATACGATTCATTTGTTTCATGGATTTTTAATTTGACGATAGAAAATTGATTGCTGTCATTCATAAAAATTGTATGTAACAACTCACCCTTGATATAGCCCTGATCAGACCTCTCTCCCACATCCATTATGACTACCCCGCTTTATTGTTCATTGTCATGCCTTAAATGCAATTTTGCCTGCTTTAAACCATTGGATGCTAAAGCATGGTCCGGCTGGCTGGTTAGTGCTGCCTGAAAATGGTTATAAGCGGCCTTCACCTGATCATGGTACATGGCGATTACCCCGAGATTATAATGCGCATCGCTGTGTGCTTCGTCAAAAGACAAAACCCGTTCAAAAACTTCTTTTGCTTCTTCAATAAATTGGTTTTGAGCAAGCGCAAGGGCGTATTGAAAGGCAACATCCATGTCATCAGGCAACAGCTCTGATGCTCGCATCAGATAGGGGATTGCCAAACGCGACTGATTTTCTTTGTAGAATGTCATCCCAAGGGAATAATGCACATCCCCTTCTTCTAGTCCACAAGATAAAGCTTGTTGAAATTGCTTTCTTGCTTCTGCATACTGCTCCTGCTCAAACAAAATAGTGCCAAAACCATAATAAGCCGCACCAGCCTGAGGATCAAGTCTGATCGCTTCTTCAAAAAATTGACCAGCCCGTTGATACTCTTTGATATGTGTCAACAGATTCCCGAAGTTAATATAACCGACGGGATCATCCGGATGTTCCTGGATGATCTCGCCAAAGACTTGTGCTGCTTTTTCATAATCTTTTACTTGCATATATTGAATAGCTGTTTCCGTTTTATTCATATCTTTCACCTTTCAGATTACCCGACATAATCCAATTTTTGTTCCTGCCTAATTACATCGTTAATCGTTCCCCCGCCGAGGCAAATATCTCCGTCATAAAAAACGACCGCCTGGCCTGGTGTTATTGCACGCTGGGTTTTATGAAACTCAACCCGGGCTTCGTTCGCATTCTTCATGGTCACTGTCACGTGACTGTCTTTTTGTCTATAGCGGAATTTCGCAGTGCATTCAAATTGTTCTCCAGGCAGCAGATCCGGGTTAATCCAGTTGACATCAGTCGCGATCAAAGCATCAGACTGAAGTCTGTCATTGTCAAAACCTTGTTCCACATATAAAATGTTCGCCTCAAGATTTTTTCCCACTACAAACCACGGTTCACCGGCTCCTCCAATTCCCAGCCCTTGTCTTTGTCCAATCGTATAGTACATGAGCCCATCATGACGACCCATCACGTCTCCTTGCAATGTCTGCATGTCTCCAGGTTGAGCAGGGAGATAGTCACTTAAAAACGATTTGAAATCGCGCTCACCAATAAAGCAAATACCGGTGCTGTCTTTTTTATGAGCGGTAGCAAGATCGTTTTTAGCCGCGATCTCTCTGACTTCTTTTTTATCAAGGTGCCCAAGCGGGAACATTACTTTCTTCAACACAGAAGCATCAAGCTGGTTTAGAAAATAGGTCTGATCTTTGTTGTTATCCACACCTCTCAACAGCCGAACATGCCCATCTTTTTCTTCAACACGAGCATAGTGGCCTGTTGCAACATAATCTGCCCCCAATGTCAGCGCATGGTTCAGGAAGGCTTTGAACTTAATTTCTTTGTTGCACATCACATCAGGGTTTGGTGTACGTCCTGCTTTATATTCATCTAGAAAATAGGTGAACACCTTGTCCCAGTATTCTTTCTCGAAATTCACAGCATAGTACGGAATACCAATCTGATTGCACACCCGGGCTACGTCATTATAATCATCTGTAGCAGTGCATACGCCTGATTCATCGGTGTCATCCCAGTTCTTCATAAAAATACCGACAACGTCGTATCCTTGCTCTTTTAATAAAAGGGCTGTGACTGAAGAATCAACACCCCCACTCATACCTACAACAACACGTGTGTTTTGGTGATTAGTCATGATCCTGCACCTCCTTTTTTCATTAAACGATGCATGACTTTGGCTGTTCGTCTGGCGGCGTCAGCGACATTTTTTTCGTGATTGGCAAAGCCAAAACTGAAACGAATCGAATTTGTAGTACGGCTATCGTCTGAGCCATACATGGCAGAGAGTACATGTGAAGGCTCAACGGATCCTGCCGTACATGCGCTTCCGCTTGAAGCTGCAACACCTTCAAGATCGAGATTAATAAGCACCGACTCCACTTGAGTACCTGGAAAACTGATATTCAATATCGTCGGAACTGTTGTTTTTACGCTTCCGTTCAGCCTAAAAGGAATGTTCTCCTCTTCCAGCACTTCCAAGAATAGCGTTTTATACCCTTCGTAAAGATCCGAGCGTGCACGTTTTGTATTTCCCATAATCTCAACAGCTGTTTTAAACCCAGCAACACCGCCCATGTTTTCTGTACCACCGCGATGTTTACGCTCCTGTTCTCCGCCATGCTGAAGTGTTTCCAAGAGGACATCTTCACCGGCATATAAAAATCCGATGCCTTTAGGGCCGTTAATTTTATGTGCCGATACACTCAATAGATCGATGCCATCCTTTTTCACATCAATATCGATCAAACCAAAAGCCTGTACAGCATCTGTATGAAAGAAAGCTTGATGATCTACCAACATTGAGGCTATTTCCTTAACTGGTTGGATAACCCCTGTTTCATTGTTGACATACATCACAGAGACAAGAATTGTATCAGCTCTGAGGGCTTTGTCAACTTCATCAAGATGAACGAGACCTTGCTCATCAACCGGAAGATATGTCACTTCGAATCCGTTTTTCTCGAGATATTCAGCTGTATGAAGTGTTGCATGATGTTCAATGGCAGTTGTTATAATATGACGGCCTTTATGCTCGTTAGCCAATGCCGTGCCAATTAAAGCAAGATTATCAGCTTCTGTACCTCCACTTGTAAAAATAATTTCTTTATCCTGCGCGTTGATGGTCTGAGCCATAGTATGCCTTGCCTCGTCCAGATGAAATCGGGCTTGTCGTCCGAATGAATGAATGCTCGACGGATTGCCAAACACATCCGCTTGCACAGTATTCATCACACTCAGAACTTGGGGATCAATTGGCGTTGTAGCGGCATGATCCAAATATATAGAATTCATAATGAATGTTCCTTTCTGTTAAACATAACTTCATATATAATAGCATGAATAAGCTTCTTCTTGCATTTTATCATAAACACCAATACGATTTAATTATACAGTTTATCATTCCAAACCAAGACTCTATTCTAAAAGATAGTTGCTTCTGCCGTTAATACCCTTAGCACATAGTAGACACAAACTGCGAACTAGAAAAAACTTTATGACTGCTTCTGGCAACCGCTCGGGGAAAACACTCCGCGTCCAGTGGGCGCTGATGAGCCTCCTCGCGCTGCGCGCTCCGGGGTCTCATCTAGGCTTTTGCTCCCACAGGAGTCTCCGTGTTTTCCCCGAGCTGGGTGAGTGTTATTCATCTTCTTGCTTTATTGGGTTGAACGATGAAGCGCATATCGGGGCTGAAAATCACTCATGAGCGGAGAAATGCTCATAAGTAAACCGAGATTACCTCTGAATTGGAAATAATACGTATAAATGGACTTAGTACTAACTGTTTAAGAGTGTTCACGTTCTTACTTGTTTTCTTAAACAGGACCGTCCAAGCATTCAATTAACATAAAGTGATTGGAGCGGAGGGAAGTCGACTCCTGCGGAAACAGCACGAGTCCGAAGACCCCACAGTGAGCGGTCTTTGCGAGCGAGGAGACTGAGGCCGTGCCCGCGGAAAGCGACTTCCCGCAGCGCAAATCACGGTGCTCGTTTAAACATATAGAGTGCTTAATGGCGGTCAAAAAACCGCCTATTTAGTTCGCAGTTTACTTATGTTGTGCATTAATTTATAGTGACATTTTATATGAAAACGACCTTAAGGACTTATTTTTAAATAGAAGGAACGATGTATATGACTTATCAACCTTTACCTTATCGCATGCGCCCTCAGCACATTGATGAAATCATTGGCCAGGAGCATCTTGTTGGACCTGGTAAGATTCTTAGCCGTATGGTTCAGGCAGAACAGCTCTCATCCATGATCCTTTATGGCCCACCCGGCACAGGCAAAACTTCAATGGCAGTCGCATTCGGTAAAAGCCTTGGCTTGCCGGTGAAAATGCTGAATGCTGTTGTGGACAAAAAGAAAGACATGGAGATTGTGGCAGAAGAAGCAAAAATGACTGGAAATGTCATTCTTGTCCTTGATGAAGTTCATCGTCTTGATAAAGCGAAACAAGACTTTCTGCTCCCCCACCTCGAACGCAATTTAATTACATTAATCGGCTGCACAACAAGTAACCCATTCCATTCCATTAATCCAGCGATTCGAAGCAGATGTCATTTATTTGAACTGCATCCACTTGAATCGCAAGACATAAAAGTCGCCATTGACCGAGCAGTACACGATGATGTCAATGGGTTGGGAGCAAAATCCGTACAGCTTGATTCAGATGCCCTTGACTTGTTTGCCGAACGTTCAAACGGTGATATGCGAACTGCTTTAAACGGACTTGATCTAGCCGTGGCCTCGACACCAGAAAGTGATGATGGCACCATTCATATAACTTTAGATATTGCCGAAGAGTGTATGCAGAAAAAAAGTTTTTCCCATGATAAAGACGGTGATGCGCATTACGATGTGCTTTCAGCATTTCAAAAATCAATCAGAGGAAGCGATCCTGACGCAGCTTTGCACTATCTTGGCAGATTGATTGAAGCCGGGGATCTTGACAGTATTGCAAGGCGTATGATTGTAACAGCTTATGAAGATATTGGACTCGCCAATCCTCAGGCAGGTCCTCGCGCTGTCGCAGCGGTGGAGGCAGCTGAACGGATCGGATTTCCCGAGGCGCGGATTCCTCTTGCTGTTGCGATTGTTGAACTTGCGCTATCTCCGAAATCCAATTCTGCCTATAAAGCCCTAGATATGGCACTTTCAGATATACGTCGCGGCAAAGCAGGTATCATCCCTGCTCATCTGAAAGATTCTCATTATAAGGGAGCTAAATCATTAGGACGCGGCATTGACTACCAATACCCGCACAATGCCAAACAGGCTTGGGTCAATCAACAATATTTACCTGACTCTATCAAGGATAAAAACTATTATCAACCAAAGACGACGGGTAAATTTGAGCAAAGCCTGAAGTCTGTCTATGACAATATACAATCTCAAAAACGGAAACAAAGATCTTAAACGTATAAAACCTTTTTCTATCGGCCAAACTGTATATAAACATGCCATTTTAAACAAATAGCGAATCAGTTTTTGATAGAAAAAGGAGATGACACATGTGGCAAAAGTGAGACAAGATGCATGGTCCCATGAAGACGATCTGCTGCTTGCAGAAACGGTATTAAGACATATAAGAGAAGGCAGCACACAGCTAAAGGCATTTGAAGAGGTTGGCGATCATCTGAATCGGACATCAGCCGCTTGCGGTTTTCGCTGGAACGCTGAAGTCAGAAATAAATATATTAGTGCTATCGATCTTGCAAAAAGACAACGTAAAGAAAAGAAAAGAAGACTCGCGAAAGAACAAGCAGACAGAACAACTGCTCAGCCACAGCCTGTTGCTTTAACCTCAACGCGTCATCAGGATCAGGAAGAACAAAATGATTCCCATAACATTGACACGTCCAACGAAGCAACAGCTTGGCAGATACCCGAGTCCGAACCACTTACAATAGATTCAGTAATAGAATTTTTAACGCATTTAAAAAACGACTACAATGCTGCCAATCAATCGAAAGCTTCTATTTCGAGATTGCAAGATGAAAATGAACATTTACAGCAACAAGTCGATCACTTAACACAACAGCTTAAACAAACGGAAAACGAACTAACAACAGTTAAAGATGATTACCAAGTGTTTATGCAAATTATGGATCGTGCCAGGAAAATGACGGTTTTTGAAGACCAAGGCACTATGAAAACACCTGCATTTAGAATGGACAAAAACGGCAATCTCGAACAAATTGCACAAAGCTCCAGCCAATAACAAAATTGAGCACGCCCCACGATAAGGGTGTGCTCAATTTTGTTATGTAACTCAATCCCAATAGTGCCGTCAATGAGATGGTTTTGAACCCGCTCCAGGCAGGTGGGTGCTCTGTTCTGCATTTATTATGCTTCCTCTGTAGTTGCGAGGCCTGCACGCAATGCAGAAACACCATCGAGCTCCCTTTTCTATAAATGTTCGGTCAAAACTGCTTTAATTGACGTACACATCAGGATTGAGATTTGATTGTAAATTCATAATACCACACATCGGAATCCCTTTCAATACCCGGGAATGTAAAAAATGCATGACAAATATTACATTTTGTGTACATTTAAGCTTTTGAATCATCATCCACTTTCAATGTCAATTCTTTCAGCTGAGCTTCTGCTACTTCACTCGGCGCGTCCGTAAGCAAGTCAGAAGCAGACGCCGTCTTCGGAAACAAAATGGTATCCCGTAAATTGGTGCGACCTGAAAGCAACATGACAATCCGATCCAGACCAAGCGCAATTCCGCCATGTGGTGGTGCGCCATATTCAAGAGCATTTAATAAGAATCCAAATTGGTCTTCTGCTTCTTCCTTCGTAAAGCCAAGCACTTTGAACATGGTTTCCTGGTGGTCTCGCTTGTATATACGCAAAGACCCTCCGCCCAGTTCGAAACCATTCAAAACAAGATCATATGCGTTAGCTCTAACTGATGCTGGATCTGTTTCAAGCTTATCCATATCTTCTTCAAATGGCATTGTAAATGGATGGTGGGCAGCCGTATAACGGTCAGATTCATCATCATACTCCAAGAGGGGCCAATCCGTTACCCAGAGAAAATCAAAGCGATCCTGATCAATCAGATCAAGTTCCTTGCCAAGTTTTAACCGCAGCGCTCCAAGTGTTTGATAAACGACCGAAGATTTATCAGCACAGAATAGCAGCAAATCCCCATCTTCTGCTTCAGCTTGGCTAACAATCTGATCGATTTCTCCTCCATCCAGAAACTTGGCAATCGGACCCTTGATGGCTCCACCTTCAACTTTCAACCAAGCAAGTCCTTTTGCGCCATACACTTTGGCAAACGACTCAAGTTTGTCGATGTCTTTTCTTGAGTAGTTCTCTGCTTCTCCTTTTACATTTAATAGCGACACTTGACCACCAGAAGCAACTGCGCTTTGAAATACTTTAAAAGAAGAATCTGCTACAGTTGAAGATACATTAATGAGTTCCATCCCGAAACGTGTATCTGGTTTATCACTGCCAAATCGTTGCATTGCTTCATCATACGTGAGCCTTTTTAACGGCAGCTGTAGATCGTGGTCCTTAACAGTTTGCATGACATGCTGCATCATTGCCTCAGTCATATTCATAATTTCTTCGCTCGTCATAAATGAAGTCTCGATGTCCACCTGTGTAAATTCAGGCTGCCTGTCTGCCCGCAGATCCTCATCACGGAAACATCTCGCAATTTGATAATACCTCTCAAATCCACCCATCATTAAAAGTTGTTTAAACAGTTGCGGTGATTGTGGCAGGGCATAAAACTCTCCAGAATGAACACGGCTTGGCACAAGGTAATCCCGGGCGCCTTCCGGAGTACTTTTTGTTAAAATTGGTGTCTCCATTTCCAAATAGCCCTCACCATTTAGATATTCTCTAAAAGCCTGTGTGATCTGATGACGCATTTTAAAAGTGTTCTGCAACTGCTGTCTGCGTAAATCAATATACCTGTATTTCAAACGCAGGTCTTCGGAAACTTCATCCTTATCTTGGATAAGAAAAGGCGGTGTTTTAGCAGAATTGATTATTACAACGTCAGAAGCGATGACTTCCAGAGCTCCAGTTGCCATAGCCGGATTCACTGTTTCCGAGCTGCGTTTAACAACTTTCCCTTTAACTTGAACAACATATTCACTCCGTATCGTTTCAGCTGTTTTCAAGGCTTTTTCGGAATTTGCTGGATTGAACACGACCTGAACCAAACCTGAACGATCACGAAGATCAATAAAAATCAGCCCTCCGAGATCACGACGCTTATGCACCCATCCTTTCAGTAATACGGTTTGCTCCAGTTGTTGATCTGTTATTAAGCCTGCTTCTGTTCTACGCTCCATTATGTCTCACTCCTACAATCTTCTTGAGATGTTTGATTACATTCTCCAAAGCCACATCTGACTGTTCACCTGTTATCATATCCTTAACAGGTACCATTTCCTTTTCAATTTCTTCTTCACCAAGAATCACAACATATTTGGCATTTAATCGATTAGCAGCTTTAAATTGACCCTTCATTTTGCGACCAAGATAGTCTTTATCGGTTTGTACACCAGCTTTTCTCAGGTCATGGACAAGTTTTACACCTGCCTGATCCGCTTTCTCACCTACAGAAACCACCAGGCACTCCAGATGTTCTGTCCGATCGACTGATTTATTTTCAGCGTCAAGTGCCATGATCAGTCGTTCAAGCCCCATCGCAAACCCCATTCCAGGTGTTGCGGGCCCTCCGAGATCTTCAACGAGCCCGTTGTATCGGCCACCGCCTGATAAGGTTGTAATCGCTCCGAAACCCTCTGCCTCGCTCATTATTTCAAATGCTGTGTGATTATAATAATCAAGCCCCCTGACCAGGTTTTGATCAACCACGTAAGGAATCTCCATTAAATCCAAATGAGCTTTAACCTGTTCAAAATAAGTTTTTGAAGTCTCATTTAAATAATCGAGGATGGAAGGTGCCGTCTGCATTGCCGGGTGGTCTCTGTCTGTTTTACAATCCAATATGCGCATGGGGTTATCCTCAAGCCGGACCTGGCAATCTTTGCATAGTTCATGCACATGAGGCTTAAAGTGCTCCACTAGTGCTTCTCGATAATCTTGTCTGCTTTCTGTATCACCCAGAGAATTGATAACGAGCTTAAGAGACGTTAATCCAAGTTCCTGATAACAGGACATGGCGAGATCAATCACTTCTGCATCCACAGCAGGATCAGCGCTTCCCAAGACTTCCACGCCAAATTGATTCAGCTGGCGCATTCGGCCTTGTTGAGGACGTTCATACCTGAACATTTGCCCGAAATAAAACAATTTGGCAGGTTGAATCGGCGCACCGTAAATTTTATTTTGGACATATGCCCTTACAACAGGTGCTGTACCTTCAGGGCGGAGCGTCAAACTCCTCCCCCCCTGTCTTCAAATGTGTACATTTCCTTTTGTACAATATCAGTTGAGTCACCGACACCTCTCTGAAAAAGTTCAGTATGCTCGAACAAAGGCGTTCTGATTTCTTTGTAGTTAAACTTGTCACAGATCTTTTTGATTTTCTCTTCAATGTGTTGCCACTTAGCAGTATCTTCAGGTAATAAATCAATGGTGCCCCTAGGCGCTTTGATCATCATTTAAGGCCCTCCTCATGTTTGTCAATATGTATGGCTCTTGTAATACAATGGTTCCAGAATTAAAGGTGCTTTAGACGCATAAAAAACTCCCAATCCCATTCATAATAAAATGAAGGGACGAGAGTTTACCCGCGTTGCCACCCTGATTGATGCTCACATACGCATCCGACTTTACCAGTTAACGCCTGCGCTACGTCCATGCCTACTATATTCAGCATAGAAACCTTGAAAGTGTCTTTCGCCAATATGCACTGTGAAAATGTTCTCAGCCTACGACATTTTCTCTCTTAACAGGCGCTGATCAGCTACTCTCTTCCTCAAACGGTACGATATATTGTAGTCTATATTAATCATATTGTATCATAATGTCAAGTACGTGTTATTTGTTTCTTCAATTGCTTCACTTGCCCAATGGAAATACCGAATTCCTGTGCAATCTCCATGTAATTTGTTTGACTTTCAAGTGCCATAAAAGAATGAAAATCCACACCAAATAGATCGTGATTTCGATTTGTTTGCCATTGTTTATCATGGTGTCTCATATCTTGCCTCCTCACTTGAGTTTAGCTTTGCCAGTTTGACTAATTTTTATTAGAATAGATACAGAAGATATAATTGAAAGCAGGGGTTTGATGATGAGAAAAAAGTTGGGCTGGCTGAGTGTTACGACCATTATTGGGATAATGCTTATCTGTTCCATTCATTTATTTGCGGATACAGCGGTAGTTGAGTATGATCACTTAAACGTTAGATCTGGTCCAGGAACAGACTATGAAAAAATTGGTCAAGTTAACACGACTGACACCTTTCCCATCGAAAAAGAAGACGGGGAATGGGTCCAGATCCAATATAACGGGCAATCTGGTTGGGTCAGTTCAGAGTACATAACGGTAAAACAGGATACAGCGGAACATGAGCCGGATTCAAATTCGAATCAACCAGAAAAAAGCAAATCAGAAAATGAGCCATTAAAGACCCTTACCATACAAAACGAAAAAGTTCATCTCCGTAAAGGCCCTTCAATTGAGTACGACATTACTGCCTTTGCTGATAAGGGAGAGACGTTTGATGTGGTCTCTGAAACAGAGGGTTGGCTGGAAATCGTTAGCGATGAAAAAAACGGTTTTGTTTATAAAGCCTTACTCGCCAAAGATGACCAATCTGGATATGGCATACTCAAGAACAAGACAATCGTTATTGATGCGGGACATGGCGGACGAGATGTTGGCGCAATAGGGGCTGGTGGTTCGTATGAGAAAGATTTTACACTCAAAACGACACTGGCCCTCGCTAAAGAATTGCGCTATATGGGAGCAAATGTCATTATGACTCGGTCACAAGATCGGTTTAAATCTTTAGCCAACAGATCAGCACTTGCTAATAACGCCAACACAGATGCTTTCATTAGTATTCATTACAACAGTACACCTGAATATCCAAGTGCATCAGGTATTGTCAGCTATTATTATCATGATCAGGATCAGTCTTTGGCTGAGTATATCCATCAAGGGCTGGTTGAAAAAACCGAAGCAAGAGACAGAGGTGTTTTGAAAGAAAATTATTTCGTTATCAGACAAACATTCAAGCCAGCAGTTCTTCTCGAGTTAGGTTTTATCTCCAATCCTGAGAGCGAAGGCTTACTCACAACCGAACAATATCAACAAAAGCTGGTCAAAGGCATCACATTGGGTATCCAAAAATACTTCCGTAACGCTCAATAACTAAAGGAGTCTAAATGCCATAATCAGCGTAAACAATGATAGCAGCGCATATGGAAAGCAGCGTTTTCCCCCAACGGCCGCTACAGGCAGTCTGGATATATTGTAGAACCAATAGAAAAGACCGGGACATTTGTTTGCCCCGGTCTTTTATTTGTCTTGGCTGTCTAGAATTAGGGTGACAGGACCGACGTTTGTGAAGCCGACGTCCATCATTTCTCCAAATCGTCCGGTGGCTACATGAATACCTTCATTTCTGATCAACTCATTAAACCTCTCATATAATTCATTGGCATGATCAGGATGGGCAGCATTTATAAAACTTGGTCGACGTCCTTTTCTTGTGTCACCATATAAGGTGAACTGTGAGATCGACAACAAATCTCCGCCTGCGTCTTTGAGTGAAATATTCATTTTCCCATTCTCGTCTTCAAAAATTCGCAAATTAATAATTTTATTCACCAGATATTGAACGTCTTCAATCGTATCATCATGGGTAACTCCGATCAGTACAACAAGACCTGATTCAATTTCACCAACAGTTTCACCACTGACTTTTACCGAAGCCTGGCGGGCGCGTTGTATGACTGCCCTCATATTCAACTCTCCTATCTATTGCACAGTTCTTGTAACGGTATAAACATCTTTAATCCGCTTAATACGTTCTACTATTTTGCGCAGATGATCAGTATTATGAATCAATATTGTAATATTGATGATCGCCATTTTATTACGATCAGCCCTCCCCGTCACATGGGTGATAAGGGTTTTCGTTTCGTTTACAGCTTGAAGGACTTCATTCAAAAGCCCATGACGGTCATAACCGGATATTTCAAGATCAACATGGTATTGCTTTCTTTCAGGCTGACCTTTCTCCCAATGAACTTCTATCCTGCGCTCTTGCGCTTCTTTTGTTTTAACATTAGGGCAGTCGGCCCTGTGTACAGAAACACCTCTGCCTTTTGTAATATACCCAAGGATCTCGTCCCCTGGAACAGGATTGCAGCATTTGGACAAACGGATCAATAAGTTGTCGACACCTTCAACCCGTACGCCTGAATCGCCTTTACTATGAGATTTCCGATCTGTTGTCGTGATCACATCTTCTATCGTTTTTTCAATGTCCTGTTCTTCTTTACGGGAAGCACGGATTTTCTCAGTGAGACGCGTTGCAACCAGAGCAGCTGTAATACCTTGATAGCCCACGGCTGCATATAAATCATCTTCACTCACAAAATTAAACTTTTCGCATACTCTCCGCAGATTCTCCGATGTTAATGCGGTCTTAGGCTGGACATCAAGGGCACGAATTTCTTTTTCTACTAATTCTTTTCCTTTGGTAATGTTCTCTTCTTTACGCTGCTTCTTAAAAAATTGCCGGATTTTGTTTTTGGCTTGAGAGGTTTGTGTAATCTTCAGCCAATCCTGTGATGGTCCATATGAATGTTTAGACGTCATCACCTCAATAATGTCTCCATTTTTGAGTTCATAATCAAGTGGTTCCATCTTGCCATTTATTTTGGCACCCACTGTTTGGTTCCCTATTTCCGTATGAATCCGGTAAGCGAAATCGATCGGCACTGATCCTGATGGAAGTTCAATCACATCACCTTTGGGCGTAAACACATACACCATGTCAGAAAACAGATCTACTTTAAGGGATTCCATAAATTCTTCGGCATCATGGGTGTCATTTTGCCACTCCAGAATTTCTCTGAACCATGTCAGTTTTTCTTCAAACGAACGTTTGGTATTCTTTGTCTGTTTGCCTTCCTTATAAGCCCAGTGTGCAGCAATTCCGTATTCTGCAATCTCATGCATTTCCTTTGTTCTGATCTGGACTTCCAACGGATCGCCTTTTGGTCCAATTACCGTTGTATGAAGGGATTGATATAAGTTAGGTTTCGGCATAGCAATGTAATCTTTAAAACGGCCCGGCATCGGCTTCCAGCATGTATGAATAATACCGAGAACGGCATAACAATCTTTAATGCTGTCCACAATAATTCTGACAGCAAGCAAATCATAAATCTCATTAAATTGTTTATGCTGTTTCGTCATTTTCCTGTAAATGCTGTAAAGGTGCTTCGGTCTTCCGGATAAATCCGCAGTTATATTAACCTCTTTCAACTGCTCATTGACTTCATCGATCACATCGTCAATATAAGACTCCCGCTCATTCCGTTTCTGTTTCATCAGATGAACAATACGATAGTATTGTTGTGGATTCATATAACGCAGTGCAGTATCTTCAAGTTCCCACTTGATCGTAGAAATACCAAGTCTATGTGCAAGGGGGGCAAAAATCTCCAATGTTTCATTTGCAATGCGTCGCTGTTTTTCGGGCGGCAAATGTTTTAGAGTTCTCATATTATGCAGCCGATCTGCCAACTTGATCAATATAACGCGAATATCTTTCGCCATTGCAACAAACATTTTTCGATGATTTTCTGCCTGCAAAGCCTCTTTTGATTTATATTTGATCTTTCCAAGCTTTGTAACCCCGTCCACGAGAAGTGCTACTTCCGCGGAGAAAGCTGTTTCAATTTCATCCAGAGTTACATTCGTATCTTCAACCACATCGTGAAGAAAACCGCCGGCAACTGTTTCAGCATCCAGTTCCAGTTCAACCAAAATGCCCGCAACTTGAACAGGGTGAATGATGTAAGCTTCACCCGATTTTCTGAACTGACCATCATGTGCCTGTGCAGCAAATTCGTAAGCCCGACCCAAAAAAGCCACATCAGCAGCCGGCAAATATGCCTGTGCCTGTTTCAATATATCATCGATTGTTAGAATTTCTTCTTTTGCCATATCATCACCCATATCCCAGTTCCATAAATCTTGTTGTTATACAGTATCGAAAATTTCAGACGCAATGTAAAGGAATAACCATTATAAGAATAGGTCTGACAATCTGGTCAGACCTGAAACTCACCTATTTAATAAGTTGTCAACGTAAGAACATCGTAATCTTGAAGCTTTTCATGCCCGTTCAAGTAAGAGAGTTCTACAAGAAATGCGCATCCTGCCACTACCCCACCGAGCTCTTCAACTAATTTAATCGTTGCTTCTATTGTACCACCAGTTGCAAGTAAATCGTCTGTGATCAAAACGCGTTGCCCAGGTTTAATGGCGTCTTCATGAATCGTTAAAACGTTTTGTCCATACTCAAGACCGTAATCCACTTTAATGACTTCTCGAGGTAACTTACCTTCTTTCCTGACAGGAACAAACCCAATTTCCAAAGCGTAAGACACTGGGCATCCGATGATAAAACCTCTGGCTTCTGGACCAACGATTATGTCTACATCTTTATTACGAGCATATTTCACAATCTCATCAACCGCGCTTTTGTATGCTTCTCCATTTTGCATCAGTGGTGTGATGTCTTTAAATTTAATGCCTTCTTTAGGCCAGTCTTCCACAATTTTAATATGTTGTTTGTAATCCATCTGTTACAGCCTCCCTCGCAGTTTGTCCGTCTTCCATACAGGCGGCAAACCACGCTTTCAGTTCTTCATTTTGAGAATAGTACAGTACTTTTTCAATCTCGCTTTCATTCAATCGGGATTGATAAATGGTTGATTCTTGCAGATCTTTTTTTATTGGTTGCGGATTTTTCTTGATAACACCTTTATTAATATGGACAAATTCAAGTTCTCTGAATACCTGTGCCATAAAAATAATATGATCTTTGGACCAAGATTTCGCCGCCATCAGCGGTTTGAGTTCCTGGTGTAAATCAAGAATCGTCCGTTTATGAATAAGGGCATAAAACCACTTAAATTCTTCACGTGAAGGAAATGCTTTTAAATACGCACTGTCTTGCACATGATACGTCGCATGGATTTGTTTTGGTTGTGTCTTTTTAATTATGTGTGCCAGTGCTTCAAGCCTGGGTGGCAGATCCTTAATGACTAATATATCAATATTTTGGTGCGAGGGTACAACCTCGTCATATTGAATCTGCATCATATGTTTATGGTCACCCTCAGGAATATGTCCAACCACTGCGATCTGAGCTCGACCTTCAAGCTGATCAATCACAGATTCAAAATGTTTGCCACGATGATCAAATAATTGCCATGTATCGATCCCAAGATCCTGCATGAGTATTTGTACTTTTTTGTGTCCGTTCCATTCATTTATGCCAAGTTCCCCTACGACTGAAACCACCGTTTTAGGCGATATAGCATGATATAATGGACCCATTCCAAAGCCAATTGCATCCAATCTTCTTCCGTCTTTCTGAAACTGCATTTTTAAATGGGCTTGACTGCTCCCTATTTGCCGAATCTCACTTGGAATTGCTTGAACACGAAAAATTGGTTTTGGATTGTGCATCCCAAATGGAGCAAGCTTAGCAATATCTGATACCATCTTTTCATCAATATCAGCTATATCCAGTGACAAACTCACATTAATTACAGGTTTAAAATCTTCTTCTGTTAATTGCTCTTTGATCAAAATGTTCAACTTTTCATGCAGCAACGCGACGTTTTCAGCTGGAAGTGTCATACCAGCTGCCTGAGAATGGCCGCCGAAATGTGTGAACAGATCCCTGACTTCCATCCCATTTTTAAATATGTCGAATGCAGGAATGCTACGTGCTGAACCCTTAGCGGTCAGACCATCTTCTGCAATCGTCAGGACAACAGCCGGTCTGTTGAACTTACGAACAAGTCTTGAGGCAACAATACCAAGCACCCCTGCGTTCCAGCCGGGGTGTGCCACAACAATGACTCCTTCTTCATCAGGGTCTGTTTTTGCCTCTGCTTCTTGTACAATCTTTTTTACGATTGATTTCCGATGTTCGTTAAGTCCTTTAACCTCTTCAGCAAGAACTTCTGCCTCTTCTTGCGTTCGCGCCAACAACAGGTCTACTGCAAGGTCAGCTTCCTGCAATCGTCCAACAGCATTCAATGCCGGGGCCAATTTGAAGCCTATTGACTCTTCATTGACAGTGCCTTCAATTTGATATGCTTTTTTGAGTGCATTCAACCCTGGGCGTGCTGTTGTTTGTATCTGTTTCAAGCCATTGTAGGCAAGAATTCTATTTTCATCAATAAGCGGCACCATATCTGCAATTGTGCCAAGCGCAACTAAATCAAGCAGGTGTTTTGGGAAATATCCAAGTAATGCTTCTGCAAATTTAAAAGCAACTCCAACACCAGCCAATTCTTTAAAGGGATAATCAGGTGAACACTTGGGATGAAGAATTGCATAAGCATCCGGAAGTTCGTGCTGCACTTCATGATGGTCCGTTAAAATGACATCAATGCCAAGGCTATTGGCATATTTAATTTCGTTGACCGCTGCAATTCCTGTGTCAACTGTAATAATAAGTTTCACATCGTTTTCATAGGCCCATTTAAACGCCTGTTCGTTTGGACCGTATCCCTCTGTAAACCGATTAGGTATGTAATAATCACAGACTGCGTCCAGTTCACTCAAAGTATTAAGCATCAAGGTGGTAGAACTGACCCCATCCGCGTCATAGTCTCCGAATATCAATATTTTTTCATGATTGGCAATCGCTTCATGTACACGGTTCACTGCTTTTTCCATTGTTTGTAGAAAAGCGGGGGAATTTAGTTTTGAAAGATCTGGAGACAAAAAGGCCTCCATATCTTCTAATTGTGTAATCCCACGTTGAGCCAGTAAATCAGTGATAATAGGCGATATAGTTGCAGATGTTGACTGGTGGACATGATCTGCCTCAGCACCTGAAAACACCCATTTTGCTTTTCTTTGTAGCATAAATTCACCCCTGACCTATTTATTATACAAAAGACGGCCATGGGGTGCAATGAGTAGTTATTGCCCAGCCTCCTAGGAGTCATTTTTTCGGCTGGGTTTTGGTCTCTTTGTGATGCTTATTTGTGCTTGCTTTAGACTCAGAGATACCTTTATTGCTCTTTCCTTTTAATTGTGCAAGTTCCGTTTTCAGCTTTTTATTTTCACGTTGGAGCTGATACATTTTTATCGCCCCGGCTGAAGCTGTCAATATGCCTCCCATTAGAACAGAGATTAAAATCACGAGTACAAGCGGTGCCTGTCCGGTACCAAAAAGATAGTTTACTTCAACAGCATCAACATTAATTACAGCAAAAATAGCAACCAGTATAACGACGATGATGGCAATAATAACCGCGTATTGATTCTTCAAATATACACACCTCCATATAATCTATTGTACCCCTCTGACAAAAACTGTAATCTCTTTCTACATAACAAAATATGAATCAAGTTTTTACTCTTCGATGTTTTTGTCTATTGCTTATTGTTTTTGTGGGGACGCTCAATAAAATCACCCCTTGCTTTTGTTAGAGAGCAAGGGGTGATGGGTTAAACTTGTGGTCCTTCTACGCGTTTTTTCTTTTCGAATACAACAGGTTTCTCTTTGATGTTCTTCCCGCGCCATACGAGCCATAGCAAGGAGGCAAGGAAGAGTGACGAGTAGGTACCAACCAAAAGACCAACTGTTAGCGCAAGAGCAAAACCAGTGATCGATTGGGCACCAAGTATCAAGAAAGCAAGAACCGCTAGCATTGTCGTCACAGTTGTATTAAGACTTCGAGTAAATGTCTGTACGAGACTCCGATTTACAACACGTGCCAATTCGGCAAACGTTTTTACACGTTTCTTCTTGCGTAAGTTTTCCCTAATCCGGTCGAATGTAACAATGGTATCGTTTATGGAATACCCGACAATGGTTAGGACAGCCGCTACAATGGTGACATCAAATTCAATTCGGGTCAAACTAAACACAACCAGCACAAAGAATGCATCATGCAATAGCGCAATTAAAGCTGTTATTGCAAAGAACATCTCGAATCTAAGTGTCACATAAATAATCATGAAGATTGAAGCAATGGCGACAGCATAGATCGCATTTTTCACCAATTCTTCACCTACGATTGGGGATACAACACTGACATTTGGGTCATTATTGTACTTTTCAAGGAAATACGATTTAATATCTTCAATTTTATCTTTTGATAGAACGTCATCGAAACGCATAACGCCAATTTTGTTATCTTCACCTGAAATCACTAAGGACTTGGCTTCCAAATCCAGTTTATCCAAATCTTCATTAATTTGCTCGGTTGTAAGTGTCTGCTCAGCCAGCACTTCGATTCGTGAGCCGCTCGTGAAGTCAATTCCTGGGTTCAGCTTAAATAAGGCAAGTGACACAATGCCGATTATAACCATAGCTGTTGAAGCAGTGAAAAAGATCTTTCGGTAATCGACTACATTCCATGAACGATTCATAAATGTTGCTTCAGGTTCTTTATCAGATTCAGCAATATCAGCGATGTCTTTTTGCTTCACACCAAACCAACCAGGCTTCTTATTCAGTGCCCGAGTGTTAACCCACAATCCAAGCAGCAGACGTGTTCCGTATACCGCTGTAAGGAAACTGACAAGAATACTGACAATGAGCATAGTAGCGAAACCTTTTACTGAACTGGTACCAAACATAAATAGTATGGATGCTGCCAGTAAAGTGGTAATGTTGGCATCAAAAATTGTGGACAGTGAGTTTTTGGTGCCTGCCTTAAAGGCCGCCACTGTTGATTTCCCTGCTTTAATTTCTTCTTTGATTCTTTCAAAGGTGATGACGTTCGCATCAACCGCCATCCCGACTCCAAGGATCAATGCAGCAATACCCGGAAGTGTCAATACCCCATTCATCAAGTTGAAGACAAGCAAGATCAAATAGATATAAATACTTAAATTAATAGTAGCAATAATCCCTGGGAATCTATATACCGCCAGCATAAATACAAAAATAAGACTGACACCGATAATACCTGCAAAGACTGTCTTATTTAATGCTTGCTCTCCAAACTGAGCACCAACAGAAGTAGAGTACTTTTCAATCATATTGACAGGCAAAGAGCCGGCATTTATGATGCTTGCCAGGTTTTTTGCTTCATCAATTGTATAACCCTCAATCATGACATCTGTGGTATTAAGGACCTTAGTGACACTCGGCGCAGATTCATATTTAGGGTTTTCCTTTTTTACTTCCTCTTTAAAGGAATCGCCTTCCTGATAATCCATCCATATTACGAGACGATTATCGGGCGCACCCATATTTTTGATTTTTTCTGTGACCTCGGCAAACTTAGATGCATCCTTAAGACTCAAAGTAACTATTGGAGCATTTGTATCTGGATGAAAGTCCTGTCTTGCGCTTCCTTCCTTGATATCAGATCCATCGAGCAACTTATTGTCATTCACATCGCGAAATGAAAGTCTGGCTGATGTGGCAAGCATTTCTCTTGCTTGAGCCTGGTCTTCTACACCAGCAAGTTGAACCCGGATCCGATCATCACCTTCAATGTCTATATTAGCCTCACTGATGCCGAGTTTGTTGACGCGATCATTTAGAATCTTAACCGTATCTTCCAGCAGACTCCGATTCATTTCTTGTGAATCATCAACCGTCTCAACCTCGTATAAAACCTCAAAACCGCCTTGAAGGTCAAGACCAAGGTTAATGTCTTTCGTAATCCCTGTTACCGTCGTTCCAATCGTGCCTGCAAACACCAAAACGATCAGAAAAAAGGCAACAATTCTGCCTCTTTTTTTCATGTACAAAATGCCTCCCTCTTTAAATCACAGCGCTTTACAACCTTCTTACTCTCAGATTGCTTTATGAAGAGTTGTCAGTAAGTGCTGCAATCGATGCCATTAAATCATCATCATTTCCGTAAGCGTTAACGGTTAAATAACTCATATATGTAGCCGTAGACAAATGGAAGACATCCTGAACCACTTCATAGAGTCGTCTTTCAGCATTGTCTTTCCAGACCTTCTGATTTAGACATCTCCATATATCTTCAGCTGTTGCTTCATTATAACCGATTGTTTTAAATTCATAGACTTTACTTTCAAGCACAGGCTCTAGTTCCTCTTTCCATTTCTCAACAGTCCGGGCTGATTCCACCGAACACCCCTCCCAAATAACAGGTTTTTTTGCTTGTCATGCTTGGCCAACTGTCATGCATATATATCATTGTATAACATAATTATTTTTTTGAGAAGGCAGGTCCTGCACATTGACAAAACAAACTTTTTTACAAGGTACTCTTATCTTAATTATAGCGGGTATGATTACACGTTTTTTAGGGTTTGTCAACAGAATTGTCGTGGCACGATTAATGGGAGAAGAAGGTGTCGGGCTGTACATGATGGCCCTGCCCACATTATTCCTAGTCATTACTTTAACACAATTCAGCCTCCCTGTCGCAATTTCTAAACGTGTAGCAGAAGCTGATGCCGTTGGAGATCATCAAAAAATTAAACGCATTCTGGTCATCTCCATATTGATGACGATGACGACAAGTATTGTATTTACAACCCTCATGATTATTGCAGCCCCCTTCATTAGCGAAACGCTGCTAACAGACGAACGTACTTTAATACCACTTCGCGTAATTAGTCCTATCATTCCCATTATAGCGCTCTCGGCGATCATTAAGGGCTACTTTCAAGGCAAGCAAAATATGAAACCGCAAAGTTATGCCATCGTCATCGAACAAATTGTCCGCATCACCTGTGTTGCATTTTTCGTAAAGCTACTGATTCCTTTTGGCGTGGAATATGCGGCTGCAGGTGCCATGATCAGTGTTGTTCTTGGTGAATTGATATCGCTTATTTATTTAGTATTTCTCTTTAAGCACAATAAAACGATTAGAATCCGCAAACGTTTTTTCAGTTATGTTAAAGCCAGTCACAGGACGGTAAAAGAATTACTTTCAATTGCTCTTCCCAGCACCGGAAGTCGCATGATCGGTTCAATTTCTCATTTTATGGAACCCATTCTTGTCGCACAAACACTGGCGGTGGCAGGCGTTACCACCATTGCAGCAACAAAAGCCTACGGGGAATTGACCGGCTATGTTCTTCCTTTATTATTTTTGCCTACATTTATTACGCAATCATTGTCGATCTCCATTGTCCCTTCCATTTCAGAGGCAGAGGCAAGGGAAAACTCAAGGCTTATTCATTACCGGATTCATCAGGCTATCCGAATTTCTTTTGCCTCAGGCGCAATTGCAACCGTTGTTCTAGCCTTATTTGCTTCTCCAATTTTAACTTATATGTATGGAACAGACCATGCTAAGGGCTTTCTCATATTAATGGCTCCATTTTTTTTACTGCTTTATGTTCAAAGCCCGCTTCAGGCAGCTCTGCAGGCACTGGACCTTGCCAGACCTGCAATGTGGAACAGTTTGATTGGTGCTGTTATTAAATTTACTGTATTGATTCTCCTTGCATCCAATCCAAACTTTGGTATTTATGGAGTAGCCATTGCGATGTCAGTCGGAGTTGTGCTTGTGACGCTGCTTCATCTAGCATCTTTAAACAAACTGATAAAATTCTCCATCCCGTTAATAGATCTTTTTAAAATGGTTGTATTGATTGCTTTAACATGGGTTATTGGCCATTTCATCAAACAAGGTTATATTCAACTGATGGAAAACCTATTCGGTCTGCTCATCGCATTAGCGATTCTGTTGATGGTCTACATTTCACTATTATTCCTGTTGCGGTTCATAACAAAAGATGAATTAAGCCAGATCCCCGTCATAAAAAAGTTCATCTAAAAACCGGCACGCTCCCCAACGCGTGCCGGTTAAATCCGTCACCAAAAACAATACATACTTTAAGTCAACTGCGAACTAAAAAGCATAGTAGGTCAAAACTCATCAACGTATATAAGAGCACCGTGATTTGCGCTCCGGGAAGTCGCTTTAACTTTATCACAGCTCAAGTGCGACATCTGTTCAAGAACCCCACTTTCACAGTGTCTTCTTTGCCAAAGGGCCTGCAGGACGCAGGTCGTTCGATGTTGGCGCAGGACGCGCCGGCTTTAATTGAACATCCCCTAACGCCTCCTTGCCCCGGCAAGGGGTATGTCGACGTTGCCGCAAAGGGCGGTTTTAGTCGACATACCCTAATGTAACGCTGCGGGTCTTCGGACTCGTGCTGTTCCCGCAGGAGTCGACTTCCCTTCGCTCCAATCACTCTATGTTAGTTAGTGGCTTGGACGGTTCTACTAACAAAAGAGTTAGAGAATTGACCTCTCATACCTAGCTCGGGGGAAACACGGAGACTCCTGTGGGATGCAAAGCCTCGATGAGACCCCGGAGGTCGTTAGACCGAGGAGGCTCAGCAGCGCCCGCGGAAAGCGCAGTGTTTCCCCCGAGCGGCTGCATGAGGCAGTCTTAATAGCTTTTATGTGTAAATCCAAGTTTTTTCTGGTTCGCAGTTTGTGTCTACTTCGTTATCCTTTGTTCTGATCTTATAGTGGGTATTTTAAAGGTAGCGGATGATGATGTAGAGGGTTGACAGGGTTAATGAGATGAGTACTGCTGGGATACCGTAGAGCATGTATTTTATAAAAGGGATGCGCTGATTGGCGCCTTCTGCAAGCCCGGCTACGACTATGTTAGCAGAAGCTCCGATTAGGGTTGCATTTCCTCCAAGGCATGCTCCAAGTGCCAAGGACCACCAGATTGGATCCAGATTGCTAATGCCATGATATTGAAATTCTTCAATAACAGGAATCATGGCAGCAACGAAAGGTATATTGTCTACAAGACCAGATAAGATACCAGCCGTCCACAAAATGGTAAGGGATGTTTTGTCTACAGCTCCTTCTGTATAGGCCATTATGGTTTCAGCAATCCAACCAATGACGCCTACTTCTTCCAGCCCGCCCACAAGTGTGAACAAGCCGATAAAGAAAAATAATGTAACCCACTCCACTTGGGAAAACACAGCTTCTGTATCCAATTCGTGATCTGCCCACAACAACAATAAAACAGCTCCTGAAATTGCGACGGTCGTGATATCCACATTAATGACGCTGTGCAAACTAAAAGCGAGCAATGTCATGCTTAAAACAACTAAAGATTTATATAATAAAGGGGTTCGCTTAAGCGCCGCATATTCGTCAATCGTCATCAGATTGTCGATCTTGATATCGGTTTGATGTAATTCTTTCTTGAACAGCATAACACCTAGAATGATAATCACCAACAAGTTAAGCATGGCCAGCGGTGCCAGATGGATGACAAAGGACATAAAATCAAGACCGCTCACTGCTTGCCCAATCATAATATTCGGTGGGTCTCCGATCAGAGTTGCTGCACCACCAACATTGGAGCTTAATATAATCATCAGCAGATATGGAAACAAGGGTAATTGAAGCACACGTCCCATCTGCAGCATGATCGGCACAAAAATAAGCACTGTTGTCACGTTATCTAGTAATGCAGAACCAGCCGCCACAATAAGACTGATGCCAATGAACAGTGGCACAGGTGAGCCATTTACCAGTTTAGCAAAGCGAATGCCTGCAAAATAAAACATATTTGTTTTTTGTGCAATAGACACGAGCACCATCATGGAAAAGATAAGTGCAATGGTATCCCAATTAATATAACTCATAAACTCTTCTGTTGTATCATAAATACCTGTCAGTAAAAAAATGACGCCCCCGAATAAAGCGACAGCGGCTCGGTTTAATTTTTCACTCATGATTAATATAAAACTTACAACAAATACAATAGCGGCAAAAACTGCTGCCATACCATGTCCACCCTCCTTTAAAAAACAGGTTGTCCTCTCCTCTAAGATGATATGCCGATATCTTGTACAATATTTATAGTCTATTTTTAAATAACTGGAATAAACATGTACAAAAGGACAACTACAGGGGGATGATCATGTGAAAAAGCATATGACAGCGTTAATGTATGGTTGGATCATCGTATTAGGTTCTATTCTCATCGCAAGTTTATTGCTGGGTTTTCTGTTGAAATTCACTTCAATGAATGAAACTGCGCTGTTTTGGGTAACACTGGCGGCAGGCCTCATTTCGTTATTTATTGGCGGACTCTTTGCTGGATTGAAAGGAAAAGAAAAAGGGTGGTTAATAGGTGGGCTTACCGGGATCGGGTTTACATTGTTTGTTTTTCTGGTACAATATTTGGGGTATCAAGAGGGGCTGAATCTGCACCAAGTTTTATATCATCTTGGCTATATAGCGGCTGCAGTCATTGGCGGTGTAGTCGGCGTTAACATGACAACCGCATCAGACAGTCAATAATATATTGTAAAAAAAAGATCAGAGGCGCAAACCTCTGATCTTTTTTTAGTTGGCTGTTTGATCTTTTACTTCTCGAATTGCGGAACGGTCGTATGTAAGCTTAGTTCCGTCCTCTACCTGTAACACAACTGTGTTTTCATCAAGTGCGTGCACTGTGCCGTGCATGCCGCCAATGGTAATGATTTTATTTCCCTTTTGGAGATCTGCCTGCATCTGTTTAACTTGTTTTTGACGCTTTTGTTGCGGGCGGATCAATATGAAATAAAAGACTGCAATCATCAGAATGATTGGAATCAGTCCGCTGAATAATTGAGCATCCATGCGATTCACTCCTTTCATTAGAAATTTTTAGCATTCGGATCATTGAAACCATATTGTTCAAAGAATGCTTCTTTAAAATCACCAAGTCGATCTTCGCTTATCGCTTTTCGGACTTGCTTCATTAATTTTAACAGAAAATATAAGTTATGGTAAGTGGTAAGTCGAAATCCGAATGTTTCATTTGTTCTTACCAAATGGCGAATATAAGCCCGAGAGTAATTTCTGCATGTGTAACAGTCGCATTCTTCATCAATTGGACGGAAATCCCTTGCGTATTTCGCATTACGAACGACCAGCCGACCATTTGAAGTCATGCATGTGCCATTTCGCGCAATTCTGGTCGGCAAGACACAATCAAACATATCAATACCCCGGATCGCACCGTCAATCAATGAATCGGGCGACCCAACTCCCATCAGATAACGCGGTTTGTCCAACGGCATGAGTGGGGTCGTAAATTCGAGCACGCTATTCATGACATCTTTCGGTTCCCCTACAGACAATCCGCCAACCGCATACCCCGGGAAGTCTAAAGAGACAAGGTCTGCTGCACTTTGCCTGCGCAAGTCTTCATATTCCCCGCCTTGGATAATTCCAAACAATCCTTGATCACTTTTACGTTCATGAGCTGCAAGACAGCGCTCAGCCCATCGTGATGTGCGTTCGACAGACTTTTTCATATAATCATGCTCAGCAGGATAAGGAGGGCACTCATCAAGCGCCATCATAATATCTGATCCCAGAGCATTTTGAATGTGCATCGCTTTTTCTGGGGAAAGAAATAGTTTTTCTCCGCTTAAATGGCTTCGAAAATGAACTCCGGCTTCTTCTATCTTCCGACGATCACTGAGACTGAACACTTGAAAGCCGCCGGAATCTGTCAAGATTGGTCTGTCCCAATTCATGAATCGATGCAGTCCGCCTGCTTCTTTAATAATGTCTTCACCTGGTCGAAGCCAAAGATGATAAGTATTTGACAAAATAATGCCGGCATCCATTTCTTTTAATTCTTCGGGACTCATTGTTTTAACAGTTGCGAGCGTACCAACCGGCATAAACATTGGGGTCTCAAATGAGCCATGGGGCGTATGGACTTTGCCGAGACGTGCTCCAGTTTGTTTACATGTCTTGATTAATTCGTAAGTGATGGCTGTCATAGATCTCTACCTCATTTTCCTATTTATGATAAACCTGATCAGAAACCGTCATAATAGCAACATGGCGTCACCGAAGCTGAAGAATCGATATTGTTCTCTTACGGCTTCTTTGTAGGCATTCATAATATGATCTTTTGTACTAAAAGCGCTAACGAGCATGATTAAGGTTGACTTTGGCAAGTGAAAGTTTGTAATCAGACCGTCAATTGCTTGAAACTTGTACGGCGGATAGATGAAAATGTCTGTCCAGCCGCTCGTTTCAGCAAACACACCATCATGATCGCGGGCGATTGTTTCCAGTGTGCGTGTCGAGGTTGTTCCGACAGATATAATCCGTCCGTCGTCTGCCTTGACTTTGTTCAGCAATTCAGCTGTCTCCTGTGACATTGAATAAAATTCTGAGTGCATATCATGTGACTCAATGTTATCAACACTTACCGGACGAAATGTTCCAAGCCCGACATGTAATGTGATGAAGGCCAGCTTGACTCCTTTTTCTTCAATGGTCTGGAGCAGCTCTTTCGTAAAGTGCAATCCAGCGGTGGGAGCTGCAGCAGATCCGCGTTCTTTGGCATAAACAGTCTGATATCGCTCTTGCTCTGGCAGTTGTTCCTTAATGTAAGGCGGCAGCGGCATTTCTCCAAGCGCATCAAGCACCTCATAAAAAATACCCGTATAGGAAAATTCCATTATCCGTCCGCCATGATCTTTTATGCTGATACATTGAGCCTTCAACCGTCCATCACCAAACACAATTTCAGTACCTGGTTTTATTTTCTTAGCAGGTTTAGCCAGTACCTCCCATTGGTCACCTTCCACCTGATGGAGTAAAAGAATTTCCACTTTTGCTCCTGTATCTTGTTTATGACCATAAAGGCGCGCAGGCAGTACCCGTGTATCATTCAACACCAAGCAATCTCCCTGTTGCAGGTAGTCTATAACATGTGCAAAATGTGTATGTGTGATCTCGCCCGTTAATTTATCCATAACCAGCAGACGAGATGCAGTTCTGTCTTTTAAAGGGGTTTGTGCGATTAATGGTTCTGGAAGCTCAAAATCGAATTCTTCTATATCCATAATAAATCTCCTCATCATCCAACGGTTTACCTGAATTTATTTACTATAAACAAGATCAATGTCAACAAAACACTCACGATGATTGATGTCATAATAGGGAAATGAAAGCTGACATTGCCTTTTTTAAAACTAATATCTCCTGGCAGTTTGCCGACAAAGGTCCACAAAAGACCTACCAGCAATAAAACGGCTCCAAGCACAATCATAAGCTTGCCAGGATGCATGCTACATCAACCCTTCCAGACCAAAGTGTTGATAGGCTTTCTCTGTGGCCACCCGGCCTCTTGGTGTTCTTTGGATGAAGCCGATTTGAAGTAAAAATGGCTCATAAACATCTTCAATTGTTTGGGATTCTTCTCCAATCGTAGCTGCAATGGTGTCGAGCCCAACCGGGCCGCCATTAAATCCTTCAATTATGCTCTTAAGCAATTTGTGATCAATATGATCCAACCCTGCAGCATCAACTTGCAACATTGATAAAGCTTTGTTAGCTGTCGCAAAACTAATTTCAGCCTCACCACTCACTTGGGATATATCCCGGATACGTTTCAGCAATCTATTGGCAATACGAGGGGTTCCCCTCGAACGTTTCGCCACTTCGAGTGCAGCATTTTTATGAATAGAAGCATTAAAAATATCTGCGGTACGTTCTATAATGGCACACAGATCATCTGTATCGTAAAATTCAAGCCTGGACAAAACACCAAATCGGTCTCTGAGCGGTGCTGTCAGCAAGCCCGCCCTGGTGGTTGCGCCAATAAGTGTAAAGGGTGGAAGATCGATTCTCACTGACTTGGCGCTAGGACCTGTTCCAATGACAATATCCAAAAAGAAGTCTTCCATTGCAGGATAAAGAACTTCTTCTACAGAACGGGGCAGTCTGTGGACTTCATCAATGAACAGAACATCACCAGGTTCAAGTGCAGATAAAATCGCTGCCAAATCTCCTGCCCGTTCAATGGCAGGCCCGGAAGTTGTCCGAAATGATACACCCATTTCATTGGCGATAATTCCGGCGAGTGTTGTTTTCCCCAACCCGGGCGGACCATACAAAAGAACATGGTCCAGCGGTTCATTACGCATTTTCGCTGCCTGAATAAAGATACTCAAGTTCTCTTTTACCTTGTGCTGACCAATATATTGGTTGAGTGTTTCAGGACGCAAACTCAGTTCAACAGAATCATCCTGCTGATAAGCGCCCGTTACCATACGTTCATCCATAATTTATGACTCCCTGTCAGTTTTTAGTCAATAAAACCAACGCTTGACGAACCGCTGCATCTGTCGTTTCGGGTGGTTGTTTGTGCAATTCGGGCATTATGCCGTCAATTTCGCGTTCTGTATAACCTAAGGCTTTCAATGCTTCCTTCATATCAACCAAGTGACTGTCTGCCTCATCAGCATAAATGACTGTTTTTCCCGGCACACTTTCCACAGCTGTCAGCATTGACGTTAATTTCCCTTTTAAATCAAGAATGATTTGCTGGGCGGTTTTTTTGCCAACACCTGGAAACTTAGTCAGGAAAGTTTTATCCTCACGCTCCACAGCTGCAGCAAATTCACTGACATCAACCGCTCCCAGAATATTTACGGCGCCTTTTGGTCCGATGCCGGAAACAGATATTAATTTAATAAACAGGTCTTTTAAAGATGTATTTTTAAACCCGTAAAGTATCATTGCATCTTCCCGGACATGCTGATATGTATGTATTTTAACCGGCTGATCCACAGACCCTTGAAAAATGTAGGGGTTAGGGCAGATGATTTCATATCCGATGCCATGGACATCAACCACTACAGATTCATCGGTTATATCTGTTAAGATCCCTTGAATATATGCAATCATATGATCGACTCCCTTATGACTTATTCTAACACAACTCAAGAAAATGGAAAACTTCCATCGCCTTATACAATGGAAGCTCTTTCTGCTTATTCGTCTTCTTTCATGTTGTGATGAATATCCTGAACATCTTCGTCATTCTCCAGCATATCCAATAAATTCATCATTTTTTCAGCCTGTTCGTCTTCAAGTTCAGTATACGTTTGGGGAATCAAGGTCAATTCAGCTTCTTCAAGCTGGTAACCACTAGCAGTCAAATGATCGCATACACTTGAATAATCTTCAGGTGCGGTATAAATCTCGTAAGCACCATCCGCATTTACAATATCTTCAGCACCGGCTTCGATCGCATCTAAAGTTATTGTGTCTTCATCTATGGTGTTATCTTCATTCAGTATAACGATGTAGCCCTTTCGATCAAACATGAATGATACACTGCCGTTTTCCCCGAGATTTCCATCATTTTTTTTGAATGCATGACGAACTTCTGCAGCTGTTCTGTTGCGGTTATCAGTGAGTACATGCACAATAACTGCTGCGCCGCCAGGACCGTAACCTTCATAAGTGACCTCTTCATAGCTGACCCCGTCCAAAGTGCCGGTCGCTTTCTTAATAGCCCGATCAATATTGTCGTTTGGCATATTATCTGCTTTAGCCTTATCGACTGCAGTTCTGAGTCCCGGGTTCATTTCAGGGTCACCGCCGCCTTCTTTGGCAGCTACATATATATTTTTAGCATGCTGCATAAATATTTTACCGCGTTTGGCATCTTGAGCATTTTTTCTGCGTTGGATGTTTTTCCATTTGGAATGTCCAGCCATAGCGCATTCTCCTCTCAAACAATCTCTTTTAAACTATACCAGAGAATGCCACTGGTATAAAGTAAAAATTGCAGGCAGGATGCCATTATGGCTTGTTGCGCGGCATTTTTTTAACAAATTATTTGTCAAAAAAGTTTTCCAGATATTCTTGAATATACGAATCAACGTCTGAAGGTTTTCTGCCTGCGTTCATATCGTCTTTATGATCAAGATATCGAGCGTCTGTATAGACTGTAACCTTTTTGTCCGGCATCATTGTCTGCACATCGGATTTCACCTTATGCCTGATCTTGTTACTGCTTCCTGGAGCCAGCATGACCGCCACAATTACTTCGTCATCTTTGATGGCTACTTGCGCTTGGGTTATGTCTTTATTATGCAAAAGTCGGTCACTGATCTCCTGGGACTCTTCGGTTGTAAATAAATCGGTGTATTGGCGGTTTCGATTACCTGAATTAATTCGTTTCTTCTCTTCAGGTGTCCCATAAATCCTTTTATCATTTCCTGGCTTCTGATCTCGTTCGTCAGCTGTTTCATAATTGACAGGATCCGTCTTTGTTCCTTCTTTTTCAGAGGGCGACTGAGAATTTTCCTGGGCGCACCCTGTAAGAAGTAAAAAACCACTTAATAAACATGTTATATATGCTCGCTTCATGCGAAACACCTCCCTGACCTTTAGTGTGGATTCGGGAGGTGTTTTTATTCTTGTTATTATGAACGTTTAAATCGCGGTAAAGGAGCACGTTTATGTTCGGTTTGTTGATGCATGCGCTCAATAATGCGCTGATCTTGTTCCGGAATTGTTTCTCCTGATAAATAAGCATCAATGCGCTCATAAGTCGTACCCATTTCTGTTTCATCTGTCTGACCTTCCCATAGATCGGCGCTCGGTTGTTTGGCAATAATCTTCTCAGGCACACCAAGATATTCAGCCAGTTTTCGAACTTCTTCTTTGGTGAAATCTGTGATGGGCTGTATATCGACACCGCCATCGCCATATTTCGTGAAATATCCCGTATGCCATTCACTTGCATTATCGGTTCCCACGACAAGGTAATTCCGGTGAGATGCTATCGTATATAATGTGCTCATTCGAAGTCTAGCCCGCAAATTTGCATTAGCCATTTGATCTCGTTCAGAAACAAACGCGCTTTTTTCATTCAAGCTGGCAGAAATATTTTTATATAATTGACCATGTGCTTCAGTTAAATCAACTGTCATGCTTTGGATGCCGGAACCTGTGACAACTGCTTCTGCATCTTGCAGATCACTCTGTCTTGTCTGAATTGGCATAATAACTGCAAGTGAATTTTCCGGAAATGCCCCTCTAATGAGGTAAGCGACAACAGCCGAGTCCAAGCCGCCGCTCACCCCAACTACAAGCCCGTTTACTTTTGCTTCTTTAACCTTTTGCTGCAGCCAGTTCGTAATCTGCTGTATTGTTTGCTTCATGTTATTCGCTCCTTCAAAAGATATACTGGCTTAATTTTATCATGTTTATGATATGGGGTGAATGATTATGGTATTGTTGAAATCAAAAAAAGAGGCGAAGATAGAATCTTCCCCTCTCTAATTATATTTACTCATCACTTGTTTCGTCCTCGTTTGTTCGATCACCATATGCCATAGGATAGCCAGGGGGGCAGGATAAGGTGACATCGGCATATTCCCCTGTTGCATTGGCGGATAAGTGTGTTGCATAGCCGGGTTCTGCCATGTGTTCATATTGTGGTGGTCTGGGGCAGGCATTTCGCCATAATTCCCTTGAGGCATCATCCCTTGGTTCATTCCAGGCATAGGCCCGTAATTTTGCTGTGGCATATAGTGCTGTGGGGTAGCAGGTGTGTGTTGTTTGGAATGACAGCCACAATCACTTTGCGGCATTGGCATAGCTGGTTGCATGTGTTGTGGTTGCCCGCAGCACATGCATATATTAGGCTGCATCATGCCGTGATGTTGGGGCGGTGGACAGTTCACTTGATGGACAGGTTGTTGTGGCATCATTTGCGGCATTTGCTGTTGTGGCTGAGAAACTGGTTTTTGATAGTGTTCTTGCATATCGGGCATTTCGCTGTGCTGCGGTACAGTATACATATCCGGCATTTCAAGACTTGGCTTTTCAAGCGGTTTTAAAAACGGCATCTCCGGCTCAACATGTTTTGGCTTTTCATGATCGTCCTCTTTAATGACGGGCTTTGGCGCGGGTGACGTGTCCTTATAAGGTTTTTCAACAGAAGGGGAGGTCTTTTTCATTTGTTTTGTTTTAACGGCTTTTGAGTCGGCAGGAACCTTAACTTTCATACCAGGCATGATCATATCTGGACTGGACAACTGAGGATTTGCTTCAATTAATGCCTCATAAGAAACATGATATTTTTCTGCGATTTCCCACAATGTATCGCCTTTTTGTACAACGTGAATTTTCAAGCTGATTCAGACTCCTTTCATTTCTGGGCATTTAGCTCTCTATCAACATATGCATACACGCCTTAAATGTTGAATGATTCCTGTTGTTCAAATAAAAAAACCGCTCCTCGTAGGAACGGCTTAAATATAATGTGTGAGTCGATTGATTCAGGTGTTAATCAATAAATTCAAATTCAAGATCCAGAAGCCTAATGGTATCGCCATCTTTTGCGCCTCGTTTTCTTAACGCTTCATCTACACCCATCCCCCGCAGCTGTCTGGAAAAGCGCTGGGCAGATTCTTCACGGGTCAGATCTGTCATCTTGAACAGTTTTTCAATTTTTTCACCTGAAAGCACGTAAGCCCCGTCTGGATCACGGGTGATTTTGAACTCGTCTGTTTGTTTTCGGTGTTTATAAATAACTGTGTCTTCAGTTTTATCTTCCTGTGTTTCTTCTGTATATTTAGGGATCGCATCAAGCTTATCCGCAACAGAAAACAACAAATCTCTCAGTCCTGATTTCGTTAACGCAGATATTGAATAAATCGGATAATCATCGCTCAATTGTGATCTAAACGCCTTAAGATTAGCTTCTGCATCCGGCATATCCATTTTATTTGCAGCAATGATCTGAGGACGATCCTTTAGAGTTGCATCATACTGGTTTAATTCGTGATTGATGGTCATGAAATCCTCATAAGGATCACGTCCTTCTGTACCTGCCATATCAATCACATGAACAAGTACCCTTGTTCGGTCGACATGGCGAAGGAATTGTTGACCTAAGCCAACGCCTTCATGAGCACCTTCGATTAGCCCTGGTAAATCAGCCATAACGAAACTGCGGCCATCTTGAGTTTGAACAACACCCAGGTTTGGAGCAAGTGTCGTGAAATGATAATCAGCAATTTTAGGTTTAGCTGCACTTACCACGGATAACAACGTTGATTTGCCCACGCTCGGAAAGCCAACCAATCCCACATCAGCAATAAGCTTTAGTTCCACGTTGACTTCAAGGTCCACCCCGGGTTCACCTTTTTCAGCAATTTCAGGTGCAGGGTTGCGAGGGGTGGCAAAGCGAACATTCCCTCTGCCCCCGCGTCCACCTTTAGCAATGACAGCCTCTTGTCCATGAGTTGTTAGATCTGCTAGAACTTCTCCTGTATTAGTATCTGTAACAGTTGTCCCAGGAGGAACCGCTACAATACGCGGCAATGCATTTTTGCCATGCTGATTTTTGCTCATGCCATTTTCTCCGCGTTTAGCCTTATAATGTCGGTTATAACGGAGATCCATGAGTGTGTTTAACCCTTCGTCGACTCTAAAGACAACGTCACCGCCATTTCCGCCATCTCCGCCAGCGGGGCCGCCCATTGGAACATATTTTTCCCGACGGTAAGCGACTAGGCCGTCACCACCGTCACCTGCTTTAATATATACGTTAACCTGATCTACAAACATAGCGTCACCCTATTCATCTTGCTCAAATGTAAGTATACAACCGAGCTGTTTATCTTCTTTATGAACAATAACAGAAGGCAGTTTGTGTTGCAATTGTTTTTTTAATTCTTTTGCATCCACAAAGGTACCTGTCATATTAATATGTATGATGTACGTTTTTTTAATGCGCTCTTCATGAAAATGCAAATGGGCCTGATGTAATTCATGAACAGCTGCGTGGCTCCGAAACACTTGAAATAACGTTTCACATGACTTCACAATTTTCTGGTCAAGCTTCGGTGAAACGGGATGAGATTCAATTTTATATGTGAGACGAAAATGCGTCTGTTCCATATTAAAACGGATCACCCAAAGAGCAAAATCTGGCAAACCAAGATGCATGAGTCGCCTTTCTTGGTCCAGTTGACTCGTGTAAGCTGACAACTTTTCTTCTGCTTTATCAGGTTTACCCATGCCAAGATAACCATGAATGACTTGTAATTGATTCAAAAGGTCGTGTCTGTAATGGGTTAGCGTATCAATAACCTCTTTAGTTTCCATATACATTGCCCCCTGTCATTCAAATTATAGCAAATTTTGGAAGCAGATGCATGTCCTTTTTGCTGCTTATTAATACACAAAATCCGTAGACTGCGAATTAACCAGAAGATTTATGACTGCCTCTGGCAACCGCTCGGGGAAAACACTCCGCGTCCAGTGGGCGCTGATGAGCCTCCTCGGTCTGACAACCTCCGGGGTCTCATCTAGGCTTTTTGCTCCCAGTCGAGTAAGCGGGAATACTCTCTAGTTTTCGAGAGTATTCCTCACTCCTCACAGAACCGTGCGTGCAGTATTACCGCACACGGCTCTTCCTATCATCATTTACAAAATATAGCTAATCTCGTTTCTTAGTTCGTAAATGTTCACTTTCATTTTCGGCTTGGGCAAGGGGTATTTTCTTAAGAATAAGTTGAATTTATCCCAACTAAAAGATTTCCTTTGACTCCGTCGATTCATCCACTTAAATAACAATTGCTTGACCCGGTAGAGGAATTCCTCCACCGCCAACGTATTATCTGTAATACAATAATAGTTGTAATATCCTTTAAGTGACCGATCGAGTCTTGCCATAATCTCTTGAATATCTCTGTTTCGATTGGCTTTCAGCCACTCCTTTTGATTCGCTAGCTTGGCTTTCATTTTCTTGCGACTGGTCTTTCGTTTAACACGAAAGTTACCGGTTCGGCTTTTACTGCAATAGTGCGTGAAGCCAAGAAAATCAAATGTAGATGGCTTTCCAGATCCTCCATTTCCAGCGTTTCGACCAAATGAAATGATACTTGTTTTGTCTTCAGCTATTTCCAAGCCAAATTTGGCTAGTCTTTTAATTAATGCTGAGTAGAAAGCTTTTGCTTCGTCCTCATACTGAAAACAACATACAAAGTCATCGGCATAGCGCACGATGTATGCATGTCCTTTGCATTGCTTCTTGACCCGTTTCTCAAACCATAGGTCTAGTACATAGTGCAAATACACATTCGCTAAAATGGGGGAAATGATCCCTCCTTGCGGAGTCCCTTTATCCGTATCAAAATACTTTCCTTCCTCCATGTAACCTCCCTTAAGGAAGCGTCGGATGATTCTTAAGAGGTTCGGGTCTTTGATACGATGGTTCAGAAACTTCATCATCCAGTCATGATCGACATTGTCAAAGAATCCTTTAATATCAGCATCCACCACAAAGTTGGTGGGGCGCTTTTCAATATATACATTCAGGATTTTCAACGCATCATGACAGTTTCTGTTAGGGCGGAAGCCAAAAGAGCTTTCAAGAAAATCATTCTCATATATGGCATTAAGAATCTTCCCTATAGCCCGTTGAACAATCTTATCCTCATGGTCAGGGATACCTAAAGGTCTTTTCTTTCTCGAGCCCGGCTTATCAATGTAAGTGCGTCTGACTGGTACAGGGCGGTAAGCATTGTTCTTAAGCCGTTTGACCAGATCATCGACATTTTCATTGAGGTTATCGCCGTAGCCTTCCTTAGAAATTCCTTTTGTACCTCTGGCTTTTTCACTAGGCAATTCATAATGACATTGTTTAAGATTGTTCACGTTTAAGAGATGTGCCAATGACGTAAACGCCATATTCTTATCTTTCTTAGCTAATTCTGCTATCCTTGTTAGTTTCGTTTCCATCATTAATTCCACCTCTGGGTGTAGATAATGTTTCCCTTTCAAGGTCGATGACGGGTAGCGGCCTTCCCTCCATCGGAGTTACCCGATTTCTTTGGTACTATGCCGCTATCCGACTTCCTTTAGACATCTGACAGCCCTTACTTTATTATCGCTTGTTCGTCATTACTCTTCGTCAGAAGAGATCTAAAGGACCTCCCGAGTTGCCATAATATATCAATGTGTGACGTGCCGAGGTCACCGACTCCGAGGAAGCTGTTATGATCTTGCCTTGTCGATCATAGCAATGTTGCCTTCTATGCTCCTGAGCATATCGACCTTCCTGAAAGCACGAATTTCGGAGCTCAATCCCTTCAACCGCTTGGCTTACGGCCCATCACCTCGCTGTCTACGCTTAAGGGCAAATGTTACCATTTGCCGTCCAAGACTCGCTACGAGCGAATGGCTAGTTCTTTCTCGACGGGGATTCCACCCGTTATATATTACGACCTATGCTCGGCCGCACCAGGAGTCTCCGTGTTTTCCCCGAGCTGGATATGAGAAATCAGTTTGCTAGCTCTTATTATGAGTAGAACCGTCCAAGCCACTGAATAAAATAGAGTGATTGGAGCTTCGGGAAGTCGACTCCAGCGGGAATAGCACGAGTCGAAGACCCCACAGTGAGCGGTACATTAAGGAGGGTCGACTAAAATCGCCCTTTGCGGGCAACGTCGACATACCCCTTGCCGGGGCAAGGAGGCTGAGGCCGTGCCCGCGGCTAGAAGACACTGTCAAAGTGGGTTTCTTGAACAGATGTCGCACTTGAGCTGTGATAAAGTTAAAGCGATTTCCCGGAGCGCAAATCACGTTCTGCTTACTAAGCACATTGATTTTACTTCACCTTATGTAGTAAGAACGCTTCTTAAAACTTTCACTAGTTCGCAGTTTGTGTCTATTGTTCGTTAACAATGTTTTCTGTGAAGGCAATGGTCTCTTTAAAAAGCTTAAAATAAACAAAAAATCGGTTCCTGATTTGGAAACCGATTTTTTGTGTTTGATCAAATTATGCTTCTTGAGCTACTGGATAAACGCTGACTTTTTTACGGTCACGTCCAAAACGTTCAAACTTGACGACCCCGTCTATCTTGGAGAATAATGTATCATCTCCGCCGAGTCCCACGTTTGCACCAGGATAAATCTTTGTACCGCGCTGACGATACAAGATGGAGCCACCTGTTACAAACTGACCATCTCCGCGTTTAGCGCCAAGGCGTTTGGATTCAGAGTCACGGCCGTTTTTGGTGCTTCCGGCACCTTTTTTCTGTGCAAAAAATTGCAAGTCCAGACGTAGCATACTTTTCAACCTCCTTCATTTCTGTTCAATTGTTATAAACTGGCTATAATCGCGTTCAATGGTTTCCATGGAGACAAGCATGCCTTCTAATAGCAGCTGGACTTCATCTCCCACTTTACGCTCCGTAATATCAGGTATGGCAACATGAAGATAGCCGCCATCCTGTTGTTGACTAATTTCAAGATCAATACCACACAGAGCAATCACTGCGTTAACTGCTCCAAAAGAAACAGCTGATACACCCGCACATACAAGATCATAACCATAAGGACCACTCTCTGCATGTCCGGACAACTCAAATGACGTAATGTGCTTCTGCTTTCGCCAAACCTTTAAACGGATCATCTTCTGTTTTCCTTAGGCATTAATGGCTTCAACAACCAATTTTGTATATGGCTGACGGTGACCTTGCTTGCGATGATAATTTTTCTTAGGCTTATATTTGAAGACTGTAATTTTCTTCTGTCGACCTTGTTTTTCAACTTTAGCCGTTACAGTTGCGCCTTCAACGTAAGGAGCACCGACTTTCACATCAGAACCTCCGACAAAGAGAACCTTGTCAAATGTAACTGTTTCTTCTTTGTCAGCAGCCACCTTTTCAACATAAATCTCCTGGCCTTTTTCTACCTTGATTTGCTTACCGCCTGTTTCAATAATTGCGTACATTACTTGCACCTCCTATTACCAAGACTCGCCATGCAGGTACTTCCCAACGGAAAGATTAACCTGTTCTGAGCGGTTGTAGCACTGGTGCTACGTTTTATTTAACGTAATGATGTTACCATGAAATTCTAAGCCTGTCAACTGTCTTTGAAATGAGCTTAGAATTCTTATGGAAGATGAAAAGCGATATCTGCCATCTGGCGGTCATGGCGTTTATCATAAAAATAAGAACGGAGGCATTCTGTTTCATCCACCATTTTACGGGTTTGATCAGGAAAGACAATATAGATTTGATGCCTTTTTTCACGTTTAAATAAAGCAAAAACATCCGTAACCAAGCTGTGGGAGGGAACTTCTATCGCGCTGACACCTCTTATGTGTCCATTATTTTCATAACGGTTCAATAAAAACCGAAGAAAGATGTAGGAATGGCGTTTACGTTCCACATGGTTTTCAATCAGCAGAAAAACGGCGATCACATAAACGCCAAGCGTAAATGGCGCCATAAGTGTATACCCGATGATCAGCATTACCACGGCAAGCGTAGAAAACATAACCGTTAGCTGATGTGCCCGTTTATAAGGCCAATGGATAGATAATAAAATAAGCAGCAGCTTGCCGCCATCTAAAGGCCAGATAGGCAATAGGTTAAATAACAAAATGACACCATTATAATATAAAATCGACTCATTTATTGAGTGTGGAAATAGATCAAATGAAGCTGCTAATAGTGTTAAAAAATATATCAGCACATGCTGAAAGGGTCCGGCAAGGGTAACGAGCACTTCTTCATAAGAGGGCTTTGTTGTATGTTCATCCGTCTCCATAACACCGCCAAAAATCCAAAGCACAATACCTTTAATGCGCCATTTGAAAAAACGGGCCATACTATAATGACCCATTTCGTGAAGCAATACAATGGTAAAAATGATCAAAAGCTGGACAAACGTGCCTGTAATAATAGATATCAATATAAATAAAATCATGATTGGGTGGATATGAATAGGTGGCAAAGATTTAAGGACGGTCATCAACTTGAATCACCTGAACAGGATCTATTGGTTTGTTATCTTTTTCAATGGCAAAATACAAGTTTTCCATGTTTGTCTTTGGTTCAAACACACCCAAATGTTCTTGCGCCTGGACAGATTGGTAGACGTGAACATCAATAGAACTTAAATAACCATATGTTGAAAGACTATTATCAGCGTGCTGCACCACAATCGTTTTACCTGTTTTACGGTCATTGCCTGCAAATATAATCACACCCGATTTTAAAGCGGAGACCTTTGTCGTGTCTTCAGGTGCAATTAAAATCCCGGAACCATGTGTCTGAAAGGTCTCTACCACATGCCCCCCGCAGGCAGAGCCATCTCTTTGTTATCTGTAACTTTTTTACTTTCAAAAGCAAGAGGTGTGCCGAAGGATTCTTGATACCACTGATTCACACGGGCAAACGGAAACTCCTGCGAAAGCGCTGAACTTGTCCATTGTTTAGGCTCTGTAAACATGGACTTTTCTGTTTCCATGATGAGTGCTGTACTTAAAAATAGCCCTAAGGCCAAAACGCCTTTTAAAATAAACCCTGTTATATAAGCGTCTTTACCTTTTTTTCTTTGTTTCGACGATGAGGAAGGAAACAGAGGAAAATAGCCATGTTTTTCTTCTTCTTGAGGCAAAGAAGCATACATGCGATACGCGTTCGAATGATTCGTGCTTCCAGGTGTTTTTCGTTGCTTTTTTCGGTTTTCAATGGATTTGCGTACTTTTCTAATATTTTCATTCATCATGATCACATCCCCATTTGGCACATTTGTACAAGTCTATGAGGGTTAAGTGTAAAGTAGACGTAAAAAAGACTTAAACCTAAAAATGGTCTAAGTCTTCTGGGATATTATTTGTTGGTTAAGAACGCATTCCAAAAAATTGCTTCACCTTTTGCAACATACCTTTTTCTTCTTCAAGCGATTGCAATGGCACCGTTTCACCCAGCATACGCCTGGCAATATTGCGATAGGCGATGGATGCTTTTGAATTCGGTTGGAAAGCGACGGGCTCGCCTTGGTTTGAGGCTTTGATGACTTCATCATCATCAATGACAATTCCAATAAGATCAATGGATAATATTTGGACAATATCCTCAATATCCAGCATGTCCCCGCTCTTCATCATATGATTACGAATCCTATTGATCACAAGGTTTGGCGGATCAATATGGGTTTCCTTTTCAAGAAGGCCAATAATTCGGTCAGCATCACGTACGCTTGACTTTTCAGGGGTGGTGACAACGATTGCCTTATCCGCCCCGGCTATCGCGTTTTGGAAGCCCTGTTCAATACCTGCGGGGCAATCAATTACGATATAATCATAGGTTTGTTTCAATTCTTCCACTAACGTTTTCATGCCCTCACTTGTGATGGCTGATTTATCCGTCGTCTGAGCGGCGGGCAACAAAGACAGTTCATTAAAGCGCTTGTCTCTTATTAATGCCTGCTGAAGCTTGCAACGTCCCTCAATGACATCAACAATATCGTAAATAATGCGATTCTCAAGCCCCATTATGACATCAAGGTTTCGAAGGCCAATGTCTGTATCCATCAAGCACACTTTCTTATCCATCAAAGCAAGTGCTGTACCAATGTTAGCTGTTGTTGTCGTTTTCCCGACGCCGCCTTTTCCTGACGTAATGACGATTGCCTCACCCATTGTACATTCTCCTTTCAAATCCGCTCAGATCTTTATGGTGCTTCTTGATCGCACGTAATTGATCAATGACTATTTTATTTCGCTCCGGCTCCACGAATCCGCATTCCATGTAAACCCCATCTGATTCATAGTCAGGTGCCCTGCTTATGTAATCTGCTATACGGAGTTGGGTCGGTTTCATATAAGAGGCCGCAATGATCACATCTTGATCTCCTGTGGTGCCAGCATGTGCAATACCCGCCAGTCGGCCCATAACATATATGTTTCCTGATGCAGTTACCTTGCCACCCGGATTCACATCACCTACTAGCAAAAGATCCCCGGTAACGTTCAATATTTGTCCGGACCTAATCATTCTGTGTATAACTTTGACATCACTTTCTTCTTTCCAGGCTAGCGCATCTTCTTTAAGTACCACCTCAGAATCAATGGTTTCTAACTGCATATTATTTTGATGATTTAGAACCGATGACAGTTTTTCATGTTGTTCATGGTTAATATATCGTTTTCCCAGTTTCACAGATACTTTGACAGAAGGACTATCTGTAACAGGGTCTTTCACGGAAACTTTTTCTTCAAGTTCTTTTAAGGCATCTTCAAATGAACAACCATCATCTATAAAAATGGTCAGCCCATCTTTCGTTCCCTTAATTATTATAATCTGATCATTTTGTACCATGTTGTTCACCTCATGTCCTCCCCCAGGCAACCCTGATCACTTAACCTGCTAATCAGTTCCCCATTTAATCAGCAGGTTTTTCATAACGGGGTATAACACAATTAAAAAGACAAGATTTGCCAATACGGTTGGAATAAGCCGCATAATTAAGTAATCAGGAATTGAAATATTGGTTAGGCCAACCATCTCGTAGATTATACCAATTAACACATCAGATATAATAACAGCGATTGTTCCATGCAAAATGGCGGAATATATGTTTGTTTGTAAATATTTCATCAAACTATAAACAACATAAATCGCAGCGCCATAACCGAACATATACACGCCCAGGATTCCAGTATAAGCAATATCGATCAAAAAGCCAAACACCAGTGCATATCCAACACTCAGCAGACTCTTTTCTCTGACATAAAACAAACTTATAAACACAATCAAAATCAAAATCCAGTGCGGAACAATAATGGATTTACCAGACACAATACTGGCGGGGAGCAACTCAAAAGCAACGCCTTCAAACACGAGGAATACAAATAAGCATAAAGGGACGTATAAATGTTTCATTCAGCCCCCTCCTCATTTTCTTCTCGTTTGCCTACCATCGTCCGACTGACGACGATAACGTTATTCACATCATACATATTTGCAGCAGGTTCAACCAGCGCCGTATTTGTGAGACCATATTGGTCCGGTACCACATCTTTTACCTCTCCGATTGTTAATCCGGCAGGAAATACCCCTCCCATCCCGGATGATACGACAAGCTCTCCTTTTTCAAGCTTTTCCCCTGAATGCTCAATCATTTTAAACATAAGGGTATCCGTTTTTCGGTCATACCCTTCAATTAGCCCAAAAATATCAGGAGCATCTTCTCGGGCGATGGTAGCCGAAATCCGGTTGAGCTGATCAAAACCCGTCAGCAGCTGAACAGTTGATGTAAACTCTGATGCTGTTTGGACTTTACCAATCATCCCATCTGCTGTAATAACTGCCATATTGGGTTGAATGCCTGCTTGCTTGCCTTTATTAAGTTTGATTTGCTCAATCCAGCGCTCAGGTGACCGGGCTATAACAGTTGCCTGAATGGGTTCATAATCGCGTATGCTTTCTGTTTTATCAAGTGTTTCCCTAAGTTCAGCATTCTCTTTCTTAATTTCCTGGACTTCATAAATTAAATTTTTATTCTCGGCAAGTTTTTCTTTAAGGATTTTGTTCTCTTCGTAAGTCTTTTTAATTTCATCTATATCTTCAAAAAAAGTTGTTACAAAATCAACTGGAGCATGAATAGCGCTTTGCGCCCATCCTATAGTATCATTAACGAATTGTTCGGGTGTGGTCAAATGGTCACGATCATTGATGGAAAAACCAATCATAACGACCAGAATAATTATCCCGATCAAGAATACAAATAATCTTTTTTTACGAAAAAAATTCATGGCTGCACCTACTTAGTCTGTAGTGGATCGTGTTGAGACATTTGGGTGGGTTCTAAAATGCTGTATATAATCAAGCGATTTTCCTGTCCCCAAAGCAACACTGTCCAACGGGTTTTCGGCTACAAATACCGGCATTTGGGTCTCGTTACTGATCACCTGATCCAGATTAGTGAGTAGCGCCCCGCCACCCGAAAGCACGATTCCGCGGTCCATAATATCTGCAGCCAATTCAGGCGGTGTTTGTTCTAAAGTGTCCTTTACAGCACTAATGATCGAATCAACTGTTTCTTTCAATGCTTTAACAATTTCAGAAGTTTGAATCGTAATGGTTTTTGGAAGACCGCTTAACAAATCACGTCCTCTGATATCCATTTCTTCATCCTGAGTGATTTCTCCTGCTCTTCCAATATCCATCTTAATAGATTCAGCGGAACGTTCCCCGATCATCAAATTGTAATGCTTTCGAATATAGTTAATAATAGCATCGTCCATATTATCTCCAGCAGTGCGAATTGATCGACTGGTAACAATGCCTCCAAGCGAAATAACAGCAACTTCAGTGGTTCCGCCACCAATATCCACGATCATACTTCCCGTCGGCTCCCAGACAGGAAGCCCGCAGCCGATTGCAGCTGCAAAAGGCTCTGCAATGGGGAAAGCGTCTTTCGCACCAGCCTGTTTAGATGCATCAATGACAGCCCGCTCTTCAACCATTGTAATTCCTGATGGCACACAAATCATGACGTTAGGCTTTCTGGCCATTAATGATCGTTTTCGCATCGCTTTCTTTATAAAGTATTTCATCATCACTGCAGTTGTATCATAGTCAGCGATGACACCGTCCTTCATTGGTCTTATAACAGAAATGTTTCCGGGCGTTCTTCCAATCATGTTCCTGGCAGAGCCACCAACAGCTTCCACTTGTCCTGTTTCCAGATTTTTTGCTACTACAGAGGGTTCTCTTAATACAACACCTTTCCCCTTAATGAACACCAATGTATTTGCGGTGCCCAAATCAACACCGAGATCTTGTGAAAAGTTAAAAATACCCAAACTTTATCTTCCTTTCCTTCTGCCGCTCATCCAATATATACTGTTAAGCTTTGTTTAATGGTTATATTTTATGTAATACAACAGGCGCCTTTTTTCATTAAGATACGTCCACACGTTCGCTATGAGATGGACTCAAAATGTGTATTAATGAAAATTCGACGCCAACAATAGGTTGTCTATTCAATTATACGAGAAAACAAAGCAAATTGATAGTGTTATAAGTATCTTGTAAGTGTTTTTTTGCAGTTTCTTCTAGGAGTGTTTTGTGGATGTGTCAGTTATTAGAGATGGGAGAAGCGAATTTTTTGTTCATTGAATTTCGTATTTTTATTTTTTCCTGTGATGTTTGTGTGATATTCGTGTGATGCTTTTATGGATCATAAAAAATTGTATTACTTTAAAGGATTCTTCTGATCACATGTCGAATTATGTATTATCAAATTTAAAAAGGTGATTAATTGGAAAAATACCTTCAAGAACTATCCAAGCGCTTCAATCCATACAGTTATATAGTCCATGTAGATTATATTGACTGCATAGACGAACTGTTCATCGATCTCAGCGCAAAAGAAATAAATGAATACTGGTATGTGTTTTGGCATCCGGAAATTAAACCGACTCAGCTGCAAGGACCATTTATAATATTAGATGAATATCGTAAGCCTTTGCCTATTTTTCTCGAAGACACGCTGCATATGCTCGTGCCTTATTTAAAAAAGAATTATAAGTGGTTTATAAGATAAGTTTTCCATTGTATATCTTTATCACTTCATTATATAATAAGAACAAATGTTCTTTATGAGGTGATAGAATGGATAAACAAACAATAGATAAGTTTATTACAATGCCTATGGCCATCAACATATTAAAGCAAGACCAGGAGCAGTTTAAGAAATTCAAAATGCAAAATGTTTACCTTGATAAGCTTGACGCGATTATAGAGCGATTAGTGAATGACTTTTACCAGCTGAAAAAAGACATGATTTCTAAACACCATAGTGAGGTAAAAAAGATAAGTAGTTTGAAGTATAAAGTGGATGGAGAAATTATTGAATATACTGCTGATGAAATTAAGGCGTTGGTGTCAAGATTGCTTAGACAATATATGTTTACCGTGGAAGCTGAAGAAAAGGAGAGGATGTGGTGATTAACATATTAAAACAAAAGGGCCAATTAAGGTAAGGCCCTTTTATTCATTTCGTATTATGTAATTTCTTATGTAGTATCCCTATTTGTAATAAATCACATTCTTATTATTGGTTGCTAGTTATTTTACTATTTATAGTAAGTAAAGGGGCAATATCCAAAAAGTTCGTTACAAAATTACTATGATTTATTTTATGTTTAACACCCCTAAACAATGCATCACACACGTCTTCTCTTTTATCAGTTATTAATGATTTATCCACTGTCACATTTTCTACCCCAAATGACTTATCACAGTCTATAGTCGTTTTGTCATAAAAAGGGTTTCTGTCGATGTCGGGGTCTTCAATTAAATAATTATGAGGAGCTTTATTACGGAACAAATGACGTGGCTTAAATGTCTGACATTTAATAAATTCTTTTTGGGTTCCGCTTTTAAGACATATATACATATGAGGGCGAGCTGCTAAACCTGAGTCTATATCAGGAAACGGAACCCTCATTCTGATTACATTCTTTTCATCAATCAACCAAAAGCACCCCATCTTCAGATATTTTAACATACACTGGATTCTCTAATTCGTCATTATCAGACAATGTTAGTAATAGATTTTGTTGTTCTTCAGTTAATTTATTGAAATCATCTTTGTCTATTACGAAACTCTTATCTTCAACTTCTATAACAACAGTAGAATTTATGAAGTTAGAAGGATAAGTTTGTCTTAATGTTTCCATAAGAGAAACATCGTTTTCATTTAAATCGTCTTCATTAAGCGGAATTTGCTTTACCTCACTCATTATTTCGAGTTCTTTTTCATTCCATATATTCATCTCATGAGTTAAATCTGACAATTCCTCTTCATTTAAAACTCTAGTTAAGAAACCGGAGAATCTTGCTCTCTCTTCATTGATCAACTCGGGTTTTAATTGGTATGCCTCATCTGCTGCATTAATAAACTCATCTTTCCTGTACGTATAATCACCATATACATTACTAAATACTGGTCCTCTTTTGTAACCTTTTAAATAATTGAAGTCATAGTCGTCATTGTCGATTTTAGAAAGCGCTTCATAAAAAAACAAAAACTTTTGTAACTTCAATCCATTTGAAAATTCCTGTTCATAATTGTTTTTTAACCAACCACTTAATGATTTTTTCCTAGTGTTAGAGTTTAACACAATTACACCCCCTATTGTGCAATTAATAAAACACCTTCATACGGGCTGTTTATAAAAAGTAAAATATACAAGTTATAAGAAGCCTAAGGTGTTTTAATTAGTAGTAATTTATCCAATGAATAGTTACCTTCATTTAAAGGATACCACTAATTGGTAATAATTAAAACATAAAGATGATATTTTTACCCGAGCAATAAACTTTGATGCGAAATGTAAAAAAATAGTGACAAATAAAAACTTTCTCTTGTTCAACTTATTCCTCTTCAATAATCATGTTTTACATTTTTATTTAAGAACAACATATTTATTTAAAATAAAATGCCTCCTTATCGTAACTTTTTTCGATTATAGTTATGAGGAGGGGTTTTAATGGAAAAAATACTACCTGGACACTTGGTGGGGTTTGGATCCGCAAGAGAGATGGATGAGTTGGAGAACTACTATGAGGATGGTTTTACAGATGCTGGGCTGTCAGAAATACGCTTTAAAGACAAACTGACTGGTGCAGAATGTGAGAAGTTGTGCGCGGATCTTTCTAGTGAAGTAATTGTTTATAACATGAATAAGTAACGATGAATTTGAACAAAATAAAGAAGAGGGTAAGCTACATAAGCCAACCCCCTACTTCCATTGCCGCCTCTATGTGAGGTGGCTTTTTTATACGACTTTTACATATTTACTCGATGCCGTTATATAATACGTGGCACCTTTACTGTTTCGTACTTTGTATTGATGCCCTGACCCGACCTTTACCTTAGAAACAATCGTCGGGAAGCCGTACCCTTTTTGAGATACCCGGCCACATGACTGTCTGACCAGGACGCTTTAGAATAAAATCGTAAATTGCCGCTGTGTTTAGACTCAACACGCTTTCCGACGTATGACGGTTTAGATGCTGCAGGTTTACTTCCTTTGAGTTTAGCATAGGTTTTAGGTCCGGGAATCTGGTCAACCGTCAAACCATAATAGGATTGAAAACGCCCCACGGCATCCGCTGTCTTGTCTCCAAAGTACTCATCCACACCGTTGTTCTTGGCTCCTTTTTCCGGATAGAATGGCGGGTTATTGTTAGCGAGCATTGACTGCATCTGCCCAACAGGTTTGCCGTACTGGCCTTTTCTGAGAGCTTGTCCGGTCCAGTTGCCGGTCACCTTTTGCCATTTGGATGAAGGCTTATTTGGTTTAGGTTTAGGATTGCTCACATGGTCCGCTTCAATGTCTTGTCCAGGTGCTACATACTTATGACCAATATGCTCGCAAAAAGCCTTGACGACCGCCTCAGCATACGTTTTCCAGTGTTTTAGAATACGGTCTGAGTCAGTCTTATTGTCAGCAAAACCATATTCAACGATGATCGTTTCAACGCTGCCGGTTTCCCGATGCATATAGTAGTAGTCATTGCTCCCCCATTTACGGGTAAATACCCGGCGGGTGTTTTGCCCAACTGCAGCGAGAGCATCAGCAATCCGATGTGCCAGCTTTCCATTAGAATGGATTGAGTGGATCGTCTCTGCACCTTGACCGCCACCGGCATTAATGTGGTTAGAGATGCAATACTTTGCACCGCTATCCCGGACGATCTTTGTTCTGGGGCCAGATGGTAGATGCTTATCAGATCGGCGTGTCATGGCCACACTCACGCCCAATTCTTTAAACCGCTTTTCCTGATATAAAGAGATTTCAAGTACCTTATCTTTTTCTTTGAAATGACTGTTAGAACCGCCGCCCGGATCCATGCCACCGTGTCCACCGTCTATGATTAGTAATGACATTATTTACTCACTCCTTGCCGCTGTTTAATCAACTCAAACAAACCTGTACCGGCAAGTCCCGCAAATCCGCCAGCCCACAATCGTAAAGCAAGCTCCATGTCTGTAAACGGATAGGCAAGGATACCGATGATCAAGCCGATCAAAAGACTGACTGCGGGCAGATAATTCTTTTTGACCTTGACCGTTTTCTTGACCAGTTCTACGAGCGCGGCCACGACCGGTGCTATGATCGTGGCAAAGATTAGTGTTTGTTGCATAACTTCGTTTTCCATGTTATTGACCTCCTAAATAAGTTAAAATAAAAACCGCCAAGGAAATAGCTAACGCTATCCATGACGGTAGATTTTTAAATGTATTTTCTCGTTGTTTAACAATCTTCTCAACATCGTCTTTTGAAGCTTTTTCTCTAACGGCTTTGCTCATCTTGTCTATGGCTTCTTTGTTAGTGGTTGACCTATAATCTGCATTGGTTGCTATTTCTGCTGTCTCTTTTATCTGTTCTTTCATATCGAGAAGATTGTCCAGTTTTCCATTTTGTTCAGCGAGCGACACCTTCACATCCATGAGTATCGACATAAACTTTTCCATGTCCTCCACTTCCCTGTCTACATTTGATGGCATCCTCGACCCCCTAACGTTCCGACATAAGAAAAAGCACCCCTTTTGGAGTGCTCATAATTAATTAATTTCTTCTACCTGAAACCACTTTACTTTCATCATGTTTATGAACCTTCCTGATTCTTCACATTTAACCCATTGTTTCGATGCCACTTTACTTTCAGCGTTTTGTTTTAGATTAGTGGATACAGTAATTGAATCTGTTTGGTCATTATCATATCTAATTGTCACAATGAAGTTTTTCATCATTTCACCCCTTTCTCATCTACTCATTTCGACAAGAATGGGCAAAAGTCCTGCTTCTTCAATTATTTCTTTTTTCCTTCAAAGAAGCTTATGAAGTTACTGATTGCTTCTAAAACTACCGTAACAATGGTCCAAATAATAACATATTTAGGTAATAGCATACCTGCTATACGCAAACCCTCGTCTGATGGATTATCTATTCTCAGAACATCTGCGAGACCCTCAGGGCCAATAAATTTAGCGTATATAAATAAAGCTAATCCTACGTATGCGACAGCCTTTGCAAAATATAATACCCTCACAATTATCACCTCCTTATCTTCCCTTTCCATAAGAAGGTAAAATTCCCTTTAAAATCCCCCGAAAATTTTAAGCAGCCTTAATCTTACTCGACACTTCCTGCCGGACAAGCCCCTCGAGAGCTGACAATGACTCATTACCCTCATACTCTGCAGCTGTCAATGGGATGTAGCCATTTACGTTAATCGTCCGCTGATCGTCATAGGCCGAGAAATGCACCTGAACACTGTCTGCAGCACCCTCCGCATATCGTACATTGACGCTCGTGATATTAATCGTCATCATTATTATCAATCTCCTTTTTAAGTTTATTCAATTCCTCTTGCAGTCTAGCGTTTTCGGATTCTAGCCTTTCAGCTTTTTCCTCTGCCACTGCTAAACCTGTTTTAGCATTAGACAAATCATTTGCCCATCCAGTGTTTATCTTTTTAATGACGTTGTTGATGTCCTGCATTATTTCCACCTCCCAATTGCAACATACCCTGGATACCCTGTTATTCCCGTGTTTGGGGCTAACACATATACAGAACACCCTGTGGTGCTAAAGGTTCTAACACCTCCCCACATCAACCCTGCGTCTCTTCGGGAGGCATCTGATATTGTTGGTGTAAACCTGAATGATTTCGGGAAGGTAAAAGACTTGCTTGTGTAAGCTATACCTCCAATACTGCTAGAAGTTTCAATTGAGCTAGTGTCTGTTTCCCAACAAATCTGCAAGCCGTTGTCATATCTGATATACCCACTGTTGGCCCCAATGCTCTCGTCTACAACGATGTCAGCTTTTCCATATGGTGTTCTAAAGTCAGCCGCGGCAAATTCGGCATACGTGTTATCGTTTGCAAGCCTGGCTTGTAATTGGTTGATGCCTGAATTGGTAAATTTAAGACCAACGTCACCCGAACTTATAAAACCATGGTGCGGAGAGTCTCTCGTCTCGAAATCAAAACCTTCGTTAGCGGAAGATGCGGCTGTTCTGAGTGTCAGCCTGTTTGCTTCAATAGCTAGGTCTCTGCTAGTTTTTATCTCGTTTTGAGAGATAATCATGAACGTGTTCCTACCACCTCTTTGCACGGTTCCAAGATTCACAGACCCATGCTTTACTTCAGCAAAATCACCTGATATGTTGCCTGCTAAATTTATCTCTTCTTCCGTGTAAAACCCATCAGCATCAAAGCTTGTTGAGTATGTTGTCGTTAATTGCTCTACCGACTCGCTGTACGAGGATGTGAATGTGTTGCCAACAAGGTCCCCTGCAAAAGTCGCATCCTCCCCAAACACATGCCCAGTGAAATTAATCTGGTCAGCATCAAACGTAAAACTGTTAGCCTCTTGCGTGAAAATGGAACGGGCTTCACTGTCGGTGACTTTCGTCTTGATGCTGTCGGCGTTTTGGATGATTTCGGATTCTGCGGTTGAGACGCGCCCAGACAGTGTATTGAAGTCCGTCTGTGAAACTTTAGACGTTATTTTATTCGCATTTTGCGTGATACTCGATTCAGCATCGGATACTCGCCCGGTCAACGTGTTTAATTCCGTTTTGGTTGCGCGTTGTGTGATCGCATTGGCGTTTTGTGTGATGGATGTTTCGGCTTTTTCGACTCTTGAATCATAATCAGAACCTTTTACGGTTGTAATTTTCGTAATGTCTTTCGGGATGCTTGCCGATATTTCCATATCCCATCCATCTTTATAACTATCGGGGGCTGTAGAGTAAGACATAATAGCTTTATCTACTGTGAACGCCGGATATTTCCATAAAGTAGAGTCAAGTCCTAGAATAATAACCACTCTATCGTTTGCATCTCTGCCTATCCTAACTTTGTCAATCGATTTAGTCCCGGTGTTTTGGTACGAATGATTTAGTATAGAAGTAGTGTAGTTATAGAAAGAGATTGTTAAATCTACATCCGAGTTATCTGTGCGATAATTATAACCACTTATTTTAACTCTCGTCATAACCCTACGGTCAATAGGAGTTTTTATGAGCATTACCCCTTTTGTACTCGAACTCCGGGATGCTAACGATGCTAGGTTATTAAAGGCTTTCATTGTTCCTGGATAATCTTCTATAGTTAAGGATTTATCCGTGTACCCCTTTGCGTTCTCTTCCGCCTGACTTGCCTTCGTATCCGCATGAGATTTCGCTGCCGATTCAGCACTACTTGCCGCACTGTCGGCGTGGCTTTTTGCGTCCTTAATCCCACTAGTGTAAGTTGTCGAATCGACCTTACTAGCAATCTCATCTGCCTGTACGGTCAAGGCAGCACTGTTGTCCGACACCTTCCCGCTAATCGTATCGACTTCCGACTGATTGGCTTTTAATCCTATAGCAGTTTCGTTCTGCCCGATCTGCGTTGATTGGGTATCCAGCCGACTGACAACTCCGTCCATATCCGCATTATATTCGGTCACACTAACGACATTATTAATCTTGTTGTCGATCTCTGCAATCGTATAAGATCCGACCTCACCCGCTTCAGTAGGTGAAGCCTTATCCCACCCAGTTCCTGTATAACGCTTCATTATGTTAGGTATCTTAGATGTATCAAGCCACAACATGCCAACGCTTGGACTAGATGGGGCTGTTGGTTGTTGAGGTATGGCGCCCTGTTTAAGTTGTAGCTGTCCATCGACATAAGAAATGCCCGCTTTGTCGCTTAGATCATTCGCGATCTCGGTCATCTTATTATCGTAAACAGTCTTGGCTACCGCATAGTTCTTGGCGCGTGTCTCGGCTTGTTGTGAGACTGTATCAGCGTGTGACTTCGCGTTAGATTCAGCTTGACCAGAAACAGTATCCGCATAGCCTTCTACAGCTGTTTTTAAAATGCCATCTTGGCTGTCAGCATATCCCTTAGCACTGGATTCTGCGCCATCTGCTTTAGACTGCGCACCGTCAGGAGTTTCCGCGCCAATTTCCGCGGCTTCTGTGGGGCTTAACTTAATCCACGATATGCCGTCATGCCTTTTAATGACGTTCGGCGTAATAGAAGTGTCAATCCATAGTGCTGATTGATCAGCGGGTGGGGCGTTAGATTCAATGCGCTTTTTCTCCGCATAATCTTCCGTGTATCCAATTGCCGCATTTTCTGCAGCTTGCGCTTTCTGTTCAGCGTCTTTTTTGGCTTCTTTCAGCTTCTGTTCGGCGTCCTCAATTGCTCGCGCTTCTTCTTTCGAGACTTCACCATCGGCGTATGCTTTTGCTTCCGTTTCAGCGAGTTCCGCTTTTGCCACGGCAACTGCTTCAGCTGCCTCTTGTGCTTTATCCGCCCGGAGCTGTGCGAATGTTTTTCCTTCCTCAAACACAACCTCGTCCTTATCATCAATGGTCAGCTTGTTGTACGTGTATTCGATAAGCTCGGCATTGCTGATTTTGTCGCGAATTTGATCACGAAATTGTTTCCAAATAGCATTGACTTCATCCTCGGTATATTCCACATAGTCTCCAAGCTGTACGGTCTTTCTATCCTCAGCTTTGATGTCCCTATCCTGCAGATGCACACGTGCCTCGAGATAGAGGGGCGGCTCAAAGCTCGTATCCTTAATCCTGATCGTGTCGCCATGGCGTATCCTCTCATGCTCGTATCCTAGCATATTTTCAAGGTCGATAATCTCCGCCTCGTATTCCACCACGGCATTAATGCGCTTGTTTAATTCTGTCCTAGTGTATTGGATCAGCTGCTCCTCGGTCATGCCCTGGTCGGTGGACTGTGGCTCGTACACCTCGATCAGATGTTGACCATTTCTGCCCCACCGAGCAAGAGCGTCTTTATCCTCAACAATAACTTCAAGGCGAGAGCCGTCATCACGTTCGGGGCCGATACCTTTCAGTGCGGTGACGATATTATCAGTCTTTTCAATCCGCTTAATCTTGGCTAAATCCTTGCCAAACTCAACCTCACGCCCGCGCCACTTGCCGATACGCTCAACCAAGTCTACATACCTGCCAACAATACGACCGCCCTTGATTTCGACACGGAATTTTAGTTCTAGCCCAAACTCCCTCGCCATCTTTTTCAAAGCCGCAAAAGGATTCGTGTGCTTCTCAAACGTGAGTGTGCGCACGCCTTTAAATACGACATTCCCCGGCTTCCATTCGGTTCCAGATAGAAATTCTGCGGCGTGTTGCTCGGCAGTCAGGGCAGATGTCTTGTTTGGATCGATGACCTTGGCTTGTTTCAGGAGCAAATAGCTTGCGTTAGAAAACACCTCGGCTTTTAATCCGTCGGCACCGTGATATTTACCTGATTCGTGGATGACAAACTCTTGATACGCGCCGTCCTCTTCGGGAATGATGACCCGGTTTAACTGTCCGAGATGTCCGGAAAACGATCTGTCGCCGAATGTTTCAAAATCGAATGTTTCAAGGTTGTCTTTAAGCGATTTACGGTGGTTGTTGTCTAGGATATTCGGTGCTGTGATAAAATCTAGTATCTTGTTGGATTGACCGTCTGTGATGTGTATGATTGTCATAGATTGTTCACCTCCTACCTGTACCGTGGTCTATATTTAACAGATGCATTAAAGCTGCTTTCCGGATGTACGACTAGTTGGTTATTGCCTGATTCCAACTCAAAAAACTGCCCACCAAAAGCATGCCGGCTCTTAAAGTTCTCACCATTAATGAGCAGCTCATCACTCTCATGGTCAAACGTGATCGTATCCCCTGCATCGGCAATATAAGGGATGCCTAAATCCGCTAAATTAATCTTGTAAACAGACACCTCGTCAATGGCCTGCACTGGCGTTTGATAATCTCCGTTTTGAGCAACATGTACAACCACCTGCGCCACGGATTGCAAGTATTTACCCTCATAGTCCGGCATAGATACTGATCGTCTTGAATGGTGCTTGCCTGTCACAGGATCGACTTTCGCGATATAGGCAGTCCATAAATCTTTGTCTCTTTCGATACGCAAAACGCCCTCGAACTCGTTCCACGTCCATGGATGATCGGGGCCGTTATTGCTTTTCGATATTAAAAACTCGTTGTCCTCGCTGTTGCCAACACGTGCCTCTCCAAACGTTTCAGATCGACCGCCGACTGTATCTTTCAGAGCCATTTTGCAGATTTGATTGCCGACTGCATCCAGCATATAAACTTCCACGCGTCCGATGTCCTTGCTGTCGCCATTCATAAACTTGACTTTAGCTTCCACGCAGAAGTTTTTCAAAGTGCTCGGCAGCGTCGCCCTGATCGCCGGGCCGTGCCATGATTCACCTGTTCCATAGTCCGCCGCTTTAAACACGCTTCCGTCCGTTGTCATTTCTCCCGCAATGATGCCATCAACCTCGCCCGCGCTTGCGGTTGTCCACCCCGTTAAATTGTTTCCGGATGAATGAAATACGCGTTCATATTTTTGAAATGGCGACTGACTTTCCACATCCAAAGGCTCCCCGATCATGTTGTATTGATCGCCATTGCTGATCATTGCGAATGTGACGGGTTGCAGCACTTCTAACTCGAATATCGGGTCTGCGGGTGCTGTGCCTGGGTTGATGATCATGGTGGTGTCTGCTGTGAAAGTTTCGGTTTCTTCTGGGCCGTAACCATAGGGATCCAATATCAGAAATTCAACCGTTCCTTGCCTTAACTCTGCAAATTTTTCAAAGTCACTCAATGTATTTTGAACGACTGCATAATATGTGCGTCCAGGCTCGTCATCAAACTCCAGTGGCACAGGTTCTTCAGTGTACAGCCAAGATGCTAACTCATCCTTAATCTGCAATTCGTGTTCGTCATCATTTACGACAAATCCCACAGGCTGTCTAATGACGATAGGGTCTATTTCCGTACTTGTTAAGTGCGCGCCCGGCATGCCCATAACTGTAATTGTATTTCGTCTCATCGCCGCAAAAGGGGCTTTTTGTCTGCCTTTCAGCAGATAGATCCATGGTTTCTTAATGCTGTTAAATTTTAAGGATTTCATGCGTTTCCTCCTTTCTTGAAGGAATATATAACTTCCCTGTCGAACATTGTAGGTTGAAGGGAGGTGATAAAAATGGACGATATTCAAAATAACGTCAAAGAGGCGTTCTCAAAACACGGTGTGGACAACCCTGAATTGGAAAATGCCATATCTGACATACTCAATCAAGTTCTTGATTCAAGAACCCTTTCAAAACGAATATGGAAAGACGTGATTGAGCATTATGAAAGAGATGAGAAAGTTAAGAGGAGCTTCAGATAAACTTATCCAGTTCTCTTAACTCTTTGTTGAAGTACTCTTTCGATTCATAAAAAGCGTCTCTGGATGCACTTCGTCTTTCTTCGGCGAGTGCATCCACCATATCTTCTAATCGTTCAACCCTGTTCGTCAGCATGTGAATTAAACCTTTCATGATTTCTTTATCCATTATGCAAAATCCCCCTCCCTTTTCTTGTCTCGATCAATGAACTCTTGTGTGTGCTTATAAGTTCGTCTGCTTAATTCCCTGCCGTCCATTTCGTTTACGACAGTGGTATAGATAGTAACTTCGCCTTGCATTTGCCGTGGTTGCAAGTCTTTAATGAACTGATCAGCTTTTCCGGTTGTTCCTACCCCACCGGCATATGCGGGGATATTGTTCAAAGCGCCCAACATACGTTTGGTATCATCATGTGTGAAAACTTGAGTTCGTCTTGGCAAATCATACAATCCAAAATCAAGCATGGCCCATTTATTGTTATGCCTCGCTAATTCAGGACCTAACTCCCCAGCTATTGCTGGGCCGCCAGGGTGACTGTCTGTACCCTCGGCATACATGGGGGCAATACCCGCACCTGCCGTATGCAACGTTACACGTTTGGCGACAGCAGAACCAATTTGTTGGTTAAACCTACTGATTGACGGGTTAGGTTTTATGTCAACACGCTTGTCGTACACAGTCTGACCAGCAAGTTCGTTGATGTCACTGAGTTTTCCCCTTGCGGTTTCGAGCCTGGATAATTGCGTATTCAAGTCTCGGTTTTGATCTCGATAAGCCTCAGTGTTTTTCTTTTGTCCTTTAAATTGGTTATCAAGTTCCTTTTTTGCCTGTTTGACCTTTTCTATTTCTTGTTCTATTTTCTCGATACCTTTGCCTTTTTCAGCAGTGATGTCGGCCTGAGATAAGATGAGGTTTTCATATTGGTATTTAAGCGTGTCTATCTCTCGCATTTCTTCACGGGTGACATCTAGGTCTTCACCTTTTTTATTGAGCTTATTAACCAGCGCATCGTAAGTGTGGTCAAGTTGTTCGTTTTCATTACGGATCTCATTAACAATTTCCATTTGTTCGCGCTTTTGCATTTCCAGGTTTTCTTTTTTGCGCATGGACTCTTGAGTGCCGTCATATTCGTATTCGTTTATTTTTTGTTGAATATCTCTTAGTTTCTCTGATTCAACGTTTAACAAGTTGCCCACTTCAATGCGTCTGCGCTTGTTTTCCTCAATCTCATTATTAATGTCACGAACTTCTTGTGTAAGTTCTTTTTCACGTTCAATTAATTTAACTTCATTTTCCAAAGCGTTGATCAATTCTCTTTCGGCATTGATGAGAAGTTCTTTCCGCTTTTCTTCGTTGAGGTCTTTAAGGGCTTGTGTGTTTTCCGCATAAGCATTACCTTGTTCGCTGATCGACTGTGTGGTATCGGGAGATTTTTCAATCACCTGATCGTTCAAATTTAAAAACTCGTCCATTTCTTTATTGGTAAGACCGGATTTTTCGAGTAATTTTTCCTGTTCCTCTGTAAGTGCTTTGATTTTATCAGCAGCTTGTGCGCTTTCTAATTCAGTTAACACATCCATATAGCGCATCATTTCATCAGTTGAGAGACGATTCTTGTTTTGCAACTCATCAAAACGACCAGTCAAATCGTCGATTGCTTCAATCTCATCTTTAACACTGCTGATCACGTCATAATTAACATCGTGCAAATCAAGACTGTCATCGGTTAACTTTGTGATGGCATACACCAGACCTCCGACACCTGCGATTGCTAAACCGACAGGGCCCGCGACGCTGAGACCTCCCAATCTAGCAAGCAATCCAGCACCGCGAACAACACCAAGAGTTTTCGATAGCAACCCAGCCGCTCTAGCAACCCCACCCACAGCTGTTGTCAAGTTACCCATAACCATAATAGCAGGGCCGGCTGCTGCTACAAGAGCGATGGTTTTCAACACTGTGCGTTGTTCTTCTTCGGACATGTCAGCAAACGCTTGAGCGCCCGATTCAATTTTATCAATCAAAGGTTCCGCGGCATCTAGCGCATCCATGACAGCAGGTATTAATGCGTTGCCTAACGTGATTCCTATATCTTTGATACGGTTCAAGAGTATCTTTAATTGTGACTCTGTTGTTCCATAGCGTTTTTCCGCTTCTTCGGTCAGCGCAAGGTTTTCTTCCCAAGACTTTGACCCGATGTCAAGGGATTCAGCAAACAGGTCGCTTGCTCCGGCGGCTCGCAATAACGCATCACGCATGCGCACCTCGGATATTCCCATATCATCAAGAATTCCAATAGCTGACAGTCCACGTTCTTCTGCCGTGGAAAGACCTTCGATGAATGTGATCATCGCTCCTGCAGCATCTTCTTGGAATGATTTTCTGAAATCTTCAGCAGACACACCGGCGACTTTCGCGAACGCATCAAGTTCTTCGCCGCCCTTTTCTGCGGCAAGTTGCATATTAACCATAACTTTAGAAAATGCAGAACCACCAGCTTCAGCCGCAATACCGACGCTAGACAAAGCGCCAGCAAATGCCAGCGTTTGGTGTTGAGTTAAACCAATTTGATCTCCAGCACCGGCCAATCGCAATCCCATATCTACGATTTCTTGTTCAGTTGTAGCGAGATTATTTCCTAAGCCGACGATTGTCGCGCCTAATCGGTCATAATCATCCGCCGACATGTTCGTGATGTTAGCAAGTCTAGCTAGGGACGTCGCTGCCTGGTCCGCTGTCATATTAGTAGCTACGCCCAAATTAAGCATGACCTTTGAAAATTCTTCAATGTTCTCTGTCTCGATGCCCAACTGACCAGCTGAAGCGGCAACATTAGCAATCTCTTTGTGAGTAGCAGGCATTTCTTTTGTCATGCCTCTTAAATTGTCGCGCAAAGTTAATAGTTGATCGTCAGTTCCATCTATAACCTTTTCGACGCCCACCCAACTGGCCTCCCAATCAGAAGCCAATTTAAAAACAGCCGCTCCACCAGCTAAGATAGGGGCTGTTACTCTTGTTGTGTAGGACTTACCGAACTGCGACATGCTACGTCCGGCGTTTTGAAGTTTCCTTCCAGCATTGTCTAATTGCTCTCCGTATTGTTTCCACTTACCTGCAGCAAGCTCTCGATTTACCTGTTCCAATTCGTGTTCTGTTTCGGATAACTCACGTTTGGCTTTTTCAAGTTGCGTTGCAAGCCCTTGTGTACGGCTCGAATATTGATCTGTTGAATTCTTAGATTCCTCATATGCGCGCTTCAACAGATCTAATCTTGTTTTTTGCAGTTGTAGTTTACCGGACAACGCTGTTTGCCTATTGCCAAGTAAATCAGTTGCATCACCTGTCTGACGGAATCGACTACGAGCAGATTTAAGTTCTTCTTGCACAGTTTTTAGTTGTCGGTTAACTTGGCCCATACCCTTTTGAAATTGAGTACCGTCAATGGATATTTGCGCGACTAAATCAGCGATAACGTCTTTTGCCATGTTCTCACCTGCCTTTTACAACGCCCGCATTTGGGCAAGCGCATTTTGTTGTTTCGCCTTTTCTTTTTCTTGTTTCATTCGTTTATCACGTCTATCTCTCATTTCAAATAGAGCGATCAGTCGCCTCATACTTAATATCCAAAATTCTTGTTCGTCCTTTTTTAAAATTTCCGTGTAAAATGCAAACATTAATTCCCAATCATGATGCTGCCATTTTATTTTTTTTTAGCTTTATTTTCTTCTTGAGGTTTTGTTTCGGGTTGATCGCCTAGTATGATTTCATAAATAACTGTTGCGTATTCTTGGATATTGTGTATGTCGATGTGTTTTCCGACTTCTTCGAGTGTTAATTCGGGGTCCTCATGCAGTAAACCTGCCCACAAAAATGCACGTACAGCATATGGGCGCATTTGTAGCAGATCGGCTTCCACGTGGTGGTATGTTTTTTGCTTATCTTCATATAGCATGTCGATTTCAAAATAAGCGTTCAGATCAAGTCGAAACGTTCTTTCCTTGTCGAGAGTTATGATAACTTCTTCGGGTTCGTGTTGTAGGTCTCTCTTGAGCCCTTTATCCATAATTACACCTCCAATAGATATGTAAAAAGAGCGGAATGAACCGCTCTTTTAAATAAAGTGTGTCGTAATAATATTAGGGACCCACCGGCTTTTCATATACTTTATCAAACCAAGTTCCCCCAGATGTGAACCCTGTGTTAGATTCATTGCCAACAAACTTCCATTCTTTGTCCGATTTTCTTCGGATGAATTCGCCAGACATTGAAGGCGTTCCGAATTCAATCGAATCAGTTTCAGTGTTCTGGGACCGCGTGGGCTCTTGGAACTTTCCCTTTAACAACCACCAGAACTCACTAGATCCGTCATCCATCGTGACCTCAAATCCAAAGGCGCCGTATGGAGGTTTTCCGCCCTTTTCTTTAAGAACGCCATCGTCATCAAGTGTCTTTCCCAGCAATAACGCTTCATCCTCAGCCGTTAACGTGGTCATGTCGATATTAACTGTTACATAATTAAGTTTACTGGCTGTGGCCACAACCTCATTATCACCAAAATGACGCCCTGTGGCTGTGTTGGGTTCGACGGATGCTGATACTGCCTCTGACAATTTGGAAGGAGTGTCGTATACCGTTCCAGTGTCGTCATCGCTTGTAAGCGGCGCAAAGTGAAAATTCTTTAAACCTGTTTGATACATTATTTATTCCCCTTTCTGATCTTCGTTTTCCATCGTGTGGAAACGTGTGTATAACCTGTATCGGATTCGTAAATCTCTCCGATATAGGTACGATAAAAACCAATTGATTCCATAGAGTTCGATATCTCTTGACCAATCGTTGTTGTTGATGCATTTCTGACAAACCCAGATACTTGGAAATGAATGTACTCTCTGATCGCCTTGTTATCTCCATAATCAACATTTACATTATTTATGAGTTGGTAAGTAACATAATTATCAAAGTCTTGGTTGGTGGGTGATTTATTAGGAAAAATAGCCGGGTATCCATTGTATGAATCAATAACACTAACAAGGGATGCGTTGTTTTCGAGGGCAGACAGAATGATTGATTTCATGTTAATCATAGTTTCATAATCCTCCTCTGCCCGTCCGATAAGATTCGAGCTACATCTCCCCTTGTTTGCGATACGCCTTTCTCTATTGGCATTTGCGCTGACATTTTGGAAGTACCCAATTCGAGAAACTTTAGCCTGTAACCCAATTCCTTGATGGCGCTGACCTGAATATGGCGTTCTCCAAATTTGTTTGTTTTAACATTGCTTGTGACAATATAATCGGATAGGTGTTTATACCCCGATCCGCTTTTGGAAGATCGGTTAATGTTACTTGCTATCCCATCAGCCAAAGCCTCGCCAGCTTGTTTCAGCACTTGACCTTCCAGGCGCTTGCCTTTCATTCCGAGTTGATCAACCTTGTTGCGGAAATCAACATTCATATCCATACCCATCAGGGCACCACCGCCTCTGTGATGATTTCGAGTTCACGATTCAACCCTTCTCTATCAAGTGGGCCGCCAACTATTTCATAAGATTGTTTAACGTTACCTGATTTGTCCTTCTCAACAATACGCATATCACCAACAATCGAACTGTCGTACCTCATTTTCCACACGGTGGTTGTAATGGCGTTTGATGCCTTTGCTTTAAAGTAATCCTCTGTTTTAAGAGGGTTTTTATCAGCAAATTTCTTTTTAAAATCAACCCATTCGGTTATCCACTCACCGTCAGGATTACGTGTATTTTCTTTTTTTTGCACCCACACAATATGACGGTATTTACCCGGTCTCAGTGGACGCATTAAAACCACCCCTTGTACGGATATAGAAGTGATTCAACTGAAAATGGTATTTTCACCACGGAGGTACCTACAATGACCGTTTCTCTATTCTCGTAAAAGTGTGACACGAGCAATAAAACCGCCTGCTCTATAGACTTCGGAATCTTTTCATATCCCGCTTTGTAATTGACTATATAATCACCAGGCGTGCTGACCACCAGCTTATGAGGTTCAATTGCTGATTGATGATATTCAGTCGTTTCCTCACCATTAATTTTCACCTGGTCCACGCTGGCAATCGGGGATTAGGCAATCTTATATAATCAGATGCTTTAACGTTTAATTCATACGTTTTTGCGTTTAACGATCGTCTCGTAAACTTTTCCGCATGGTCAATTGCAGCATCAATCATCGTTTGAATCAGCATATCTTCATCGTTATAATCAATGCGCAAAAATTCTTTAACTAATTCGATGTTTACTGCGCTTTCCGTCGGTTCGGTGATAACTTTTAAATTCATTACTTATCACCTTTTTTCTTTTCCTTCTTTTCTTCTACAATTTCTGCTATGCCTTTTTCTTTCCAAGCTACAGCTATGCTTTTCTTAACATCAATTACATCGCCGACATTATTAACTTCAGATTCTGATGCCATTGATACAAGCATTTTAACTTTCATAAAGACCCTCCTTCATAAAGAAAGAGGGGAATAAATCCCCTCGTTTATGCACCAACATTCTGCAACACTTTAACAGCTTCAGGCAGGATAAGTTTCCCATCCACGCGCTGGAACATGCGGAAACCGACCTGCCCGTTTGCTGCATACAGTTCATTTAAACGTTGCATGACGCGACCTTGACGATCAGCGATCCAGTAGTAGGACATGTCGCCGAACGCAATCGGTTTTTCATTCGCACCGAGTGAAGGCATGTCATCAGCAACATAAACAGGACGTTGCAAAATACGATCCGGTTCACCCGCTTGCAGACCTGGCTGCCAGATATACTGACCGTCGTTATCTTTCAGCTTGCGAATAGCCTTGACCGTGCCATCGTTTGCCAAGAAAGAAGCATTACGACGGTATGGGCGCTTCAAGCTGTGATACAAGTCGATAAAGTCATCGGCAATTAATGCATCAACCTGTCCGGCCGCTGTAGTATGTCCGATTTCGGCTGCACCGACAATTCCTTCAGGCTGACCTGTGCCGGTCCCAGCAATAAATGCCTTTTCTTCAAGGTTTGCAAAACGTTTAACAAAAGCATTGGATACATAATTATCAATGCTAAAAGCAGAGTCATTGAGAAGTTCTTCTGATACTTTGATGATTGTACCTGCTTTGTGAGCACCAAGAACTTTCTGGCCAAACGTCGCATCGCTTTCTGTGTATGCTTCGTTTTCACCCATCCAGTTAGCTGTACCGTAATCTGTTTCAACGGGAATTTCACGAGATCCACTTGATGTAGTGATCACAGTTGCCAGTTGACGCATAATATTTTGATCTTCAAGACCTTGGATAATCTGGCGCTCAAACTCATCCGGTACTAGATAACCACCGTTTGCATCTGTACCAACGGCCAAGTTACGCACTCGGCTATCCATGAGTGTGTTAAATTCGTTATGCTGCAATGCTTCCTTGCCATTGCGGAATACTTTCCAGAACGCATCTCTGTACTCATCAGACGCACGCGGGTCAACGTTTGACGGTTGCTGGTTTGGTTCCGGGCGGTTAGGTGTGTTAACTGGTTCATTCAGTTGATTCTCAAGACCGGACAACTGCTCCTCTCTATCTATTTTGTTTTTAAGCTCATCGACCTCATTCATGATGCGATCGTACTGTTGCTGATCCTCTGCATTGAAGTCCCGTTTTTCTTCTTCAGCACGGTTGACCAACTCACGTGCCTGGTTTACTAATTTACCGCGTCTCTCGCGCATTTCTGCAATTGTCATAATTAAATGACCTCCTTGTTTATTATTTCAAGTTTTTTCTTTCGCAAATTGTGCATATAAAAATCCTCGTCATGTTCTTGTTCATGAGAGGATTGATTAAATATATTTTTTTGTTGTTCATTTCTAATCTTGTTGATGACTTCAGGCGGCAACAACCCTGATTGGTTAACGCTAGCAACCATCATTGGTTCAGACTCAAACATAATGCCGTCAATCAAATTATGTTCCTTGGCCTGTTGTGGGGTGAGCCATGTTTCTTTGTCCATCATCTGTAAGAGCTGTTCATCATTCATGCCACTTTTCATGCGGTATGCATTAGCAATGGTCTGATTAACGTTTTTTAGAACTTCGGATTCATGCTCAAAGTCCCGATAATCCCCAATTGCGATTGATGATGCGTTGTGCATCATCATCTGAGCCGTGGGTGACATCATGAGATTGTCTGCGGCCATTGCGATTACTGATGCGGCGGATGCGGCAAGACCCATGACTTTTCCAGTGACGTTCCCTTTGTGATCTCTCAGCATCGTATAGATGTCGGAACCGTCGAAAACAGATCCGCCGCCAGAATTAATTTCCAATTCTACATCTCCGGTTCCTTCTAATTCTGATTGCACTTTACTGGGGCTCGTAGCCTCGATGCCGAATAAATCATATATCCATTGATCGTTATTTGGTATGATCGGACCGCGCACGCTTATCTTTTTCATTGATTATCACCCCCTTTAAGTGCTGCTGAAATTGGAATCATGTTGCCATTGACCAAATACTCGTCTCCGCCTTGACCTTCAGGTAACGGATTGTCGTTTTCTAACCCTCTAATGTCATTGGCGGAGTACCAACCATTTTGACGCGCAATTGCATATGCTTCATAACGTGACTTAATGTCACCGCGTAATAGGCCGTCGATAAGAAATTCAGCAAAATGTGTCTTCTTCTCACTGGGCAAAAACAACTGCATTTTAATGGCCTGCTCCCACCTCACGAGCCATGGCCTTATGGTGTGCGTGACAAACTCGATGCTTTGATGCTCTATGTTTGAGAATGTTGCCTTTTCCAAGTCGCCAATTAAGTGTGGCGGAACCCGATAAATCCTAGCAATCTCGTTCAGCTGGAACTTTCTGGTCTCTAAAAACTGAGCATCCTCTGGTGGTATTCCAACTTGATGGTATTTAAGACCTTGTTCAAGGATCATCAGCTTGTGCGCTTTAGACAATCCGCTGTGAGCGTCTCTTGTGTCTTTCACAAAACGTTCATAGGCCTCATCATCAAGAGCTCCGGGATACTCAATTATACCGCTTGGCGTTGCACCTTCTCCGAAAAACCTCGCCCCAAATTCTTCGGTGGCCTTAGCGAGTCCGATCGCTTCTCTGTGCATCCTTATCGGGGATTTCCCAACAATACCATTACCCAACCCCGCAACGTGAAACATTCGATCCTTGGGTATCTTGAATGTCATTCCGTCCGGCGTTGTCGTGAAATATTCCAGTCTTTTTGTTTGCGGATTCCTTAATACTTGCGTTTTGGCTGGATTCAACGGCCATAGAGAGAGCGGGCGACCCATGCCATCAACTTCTTTTTCTGCATAGGCGTTGCCCCATGTCAACAAGTGGTGCTGCATCAATTCAAAAAACGTAAATGACGTCATTTCTTCGTTCGGCTCGTCGTGAAGCAGATTATACAAATGGTGGTCTGGATCTCGTTGCTTTCCTTTTTCTTTGCGCTTATACATCAACAAAGGCAAGGACGCGATAGTTTCATATATAACCTTTTGAGCAGCATAAACAGATGTTATGTTCATGGCCGTTTCCTCGTTGATCGATACCCCGGATGAAGTTTCGCTCCCTTTGAACATGTCAGACAACCACTGTTGCGGGTTACTTAGTGTACTGTTTGAAAGCATCTTATTAAAAATTCCCATTATCAATCATCACCACCCTTCGGCCTTAGTGCGCCGAATAAACCCAAAATAAAAATCACCGCTCCGGTTGCGATAAATGCAATCGGTGGTGATAGAATATAGCACCCGATCCCGAACAAGATCAGGCCAAGTATGATTAAAATATCGGATAAATCCAAACGGCAGCACCTCCTTATAAAACTCTGATTCCGCGACTCTTGTACACCGAATCAACCGATTCACCCATCACAATAGCAGTTGCCATTGCGTTGATAAGCGCAACAGTCACGTCAATTCGCTCTCTTGATTTGTTTTTCATTGGTTTTATGTTTTCGTTACCGTCAGTCGCTATAACAACGTTGCCCCAGCACCAACGAGCAACGGGATTTGCTTCATGCGTCATGTCGCCACGTTTCATAAGCTGTTCAATAGCTTTCATGGATGGGCTCATGTTTTTCATATTCTGTTGTATCTCAATGACTTCCACACCTTCGCGCATTAGCCTTTGTGTAAGCATGCGACTATTCCAAGGGTCTGTGCCAAGCATGGTTATGTTGTATTGCTTGCTCATGTTTATGATCCGCGATTCAACAAAATCATAGTCAACGACGTTCCCGGGAGTCGCAAACATGTGTTCATCATTAACCCATTGATCATAAGGGACGTGATCACGATTAACGCGTTCTTTCATGTTATCTTCGGGAATCCATGAGTCATATATTGCGCGCCAGTCGTCCATGCCTTTTTGCGGCGGGAACAAGTAACATGCAGCTGTAATATCTGTTGTGCTCGATAAATCCAATCCGATGTAGCACTTCTTTCCAACAAGATCAGATAACCCCCATTTACCCACACTACTATCCCACAAGGTGAGGGGTTGCCATCCAATACTTTTTAAAGACACCCATTGATTCAGCCTTAACCATCTGAATAGTTTTTCCGCATTCTCGGAGTTTCGAGCCGAGTTAGCCTCTTGCCTGACTGATTCAATGCTAATCGTGTGTCCGAGTGATGGATTTGCTTCATGCCAAACTTCTTCATCAAAAATATCAGCATCTTCTGGAGCACCGAATATCTTAACATACCAAGTCGGATCTTTTAATTCACCATCACGTATCTTCATAGCCTGTTCGTGTACTTCCCAGCCGATTGAGTGTCTGTCTGGATCGTCTCCAGCCGTGGTAATAACCCACCATAAAGGTTCTTTACGAGCGGCACCTGCACCAAACGTCATGACGTCCCACAATTCGCGGTTAGGCTGTGCGTGAAGTTCATCAAATATGACTACTGTCGGGTTAATGCCGTGTTTCGTATATGCTTCAGCAGACAACACTTTCATGGTTGTTCCAGTTGCCCGATTGATAATCTCCTTTTTACTGTCTAAGACTTTTAACGCACCCTCGAGTGCTTCGTCTTGATCTATCATGCCTACTGCTGCCCTGTAAACAAGTTCGGCTTGTTGCCTGTCTGCTGCACAACAATATATCTGTCCACCGGGGGGATCGCACACAAGGTGGTAAAGAGAAAGCCCCGCGATTAAGGTTGTCTTACCATTTTTCTTAGGAACTTCCAGATAAGAATACCGATATTGTCTATATCCATCTTCTTTTACGGTTCCGTATACGTCCCAAATAATATCGTACTGCCAATCCAATAATAAAAACGGCTGACCATGGAAATCGTCAACCGCTTTTAACATTTGCATAAATTCAATCGGTTCTAACGCGCGCTCTTTATCATGCATTGCTACCACGCTTCTTCATAAACTTTTCCATAGGGGTTTGATCTTCTTCGCCTTCTCTTTCCGGAATAACTAACTTCAGGCGAGATGTAATTGACAGACCGAGTTCGGATGCAGCTGATTTACAGTCAGCGAATAATATGTTCCTCATTCGGTTCAAGCTGCCATAATCTTTATTGGCAAATGTTCTTTTTGTTCCATGTTCGTCAATAACCAGTTTTTCTGTAGCCTTCATCTTTCTCATTTCTCTAGCGACTTTTACATATTCTGTTTTAGCATCAATGTACCTAGCCAAGAAGTCCACATCAAGATTTGAAAAAATACCTAACTCTGTCAGCTCCGTTGCCAGCTCGGTAAATTCTTCTTTTTGCTTTTTGGTAAGATAAGAAGGTGGCGCTATTTTATCAGTTGAACCCTTGAGCTTATCTTCTTGCCTTTGCCGTTCTTTAGCTTCTTCTTTTGTTATGTGATTAGACTTACCTTTTCCCTGGATAACGGCCAGTGGCTGTTTTTTTCTGCCGGACATGATTACACCTCCCTGAAAATAGTTTTGAAAACGGAAAAAAATTCGCGTGAAGGGGGCGCTACGGTCTTTAACGATCGGCTCGTAGGGATTTTGCCCCCCCTCCCCCTTGGCGATTGTTGATTTTTTACCGAAAATGCTAACTTTAAATGTGATTTCGTCATAAAATGTTTGTTTTTATGTTGATTTTCATTTGAGTTTGTTTTATTGTCTTTCAACAATCACAAACCTTTTCGTGTCTTCTTGCTATGACAAGACTTACACAAACCTTGATGATTGTTTGGATCCCAAAATAAATCCCTGTCACCACGATGGGGGACGATGTGGTCTACCTCCGTGGCGGGTACAGTCATACCACTGTCAGTACAATGAACACACAGAGGGTTCCGCCTTAAAAACATAACGCGGTATTTCTGCCAGCGGTGGTCATATCCTCTTTGGTGGGCTGTGTCTCTACCGTAATCATCATCTTTCATGCGCTGCTTATCATGATCGTCACAGTATGTCTTATCTGTCAGCACACTGCACCCCGGAGCACTGCATGGCCTTTTAGGTCTATACACTGCCATTGGCAAACCTCTGCTTCAATACCTTCATCCGTCGTTCTATGTCGTTGTTAAGTCTGATCCTATCTAAAATATATTTAGGTCCTATAAGTTTCTTTATCTCTTTTTGCTTTTTACGGACAACTGGGTCAGTGACGAAACAGGTTACGTGATCACCACAATTGTCACATGTGAAATAAGTCTCGACTATGTTTCCGGTGTGGTGCTTAGTTTGGAATTTTATAGCACCTATTGAATCACATCTTTCACACAGACCTTTTAATTTATTCTTTATTGATAGCTGATCAATCACGAAAATCACTCCCATAAAAAAGAACACCTCTTCATGAGATGTTCTTTTGATATGCATTTATTCTGTAGTAATAGTTCCCTTTGATACAACCAAGTACTGACCTTCTGAAACATTAACTGAATATCGTCCATTAAAAATATTGTTATCAACAATACCATCATTCCCGACAGGTCCTGACATCACAGCAGCATAAGCTTCTCCATAGCTTTCGATGATGTATTCTCCTGGGTCAATATCCACTCCCACTTTATACCAACCCGCATCTTTATAATCTTCCAAATCATTCAGTACTTCATAGATTTCTTTTGCTCCTGAAGCATCTAAATCATTTAAGGCATCAACATTTATCAATGCCCCTCTACTCTCAATGTTTCCTGCTTCATGGACTTGAACATAACCAAAACTATCGAAGTTTTCGTTTCCGATTATGTTACCCGAGGAGTCTTCTTCGCTGTAATATTGACCGCTACCATCAAATCTAACAAAAGCATACTCGCCTTTGGGTATATCTCCTTTTATATACGATCCTGTGTCAAAAGCCTTTCCCTCATCGATAAGATCGAGAATGTCTGCAAACATTTTTTCTTTTGGTGTAGGCTCTATTGGTTCCTCTTCGGTGACCTCTTCGACCTCAGATTCTTTATCCTCTACCTCTTCAGAGGAAACATCTGTCGCTTCTGGCTTGTCTTCACTTTCCTCAGATGCAACTTCCTCTGGTTGTTCTTGTTCAGGTTCTCGATCTTGGTCACCTTGTGAGGTTTCTTCTTCATCCATAGTCGCTAGTGCACCTATTGTCAATATCGAAAAAAAGACCGTGATCACAATCCTAGTAACCTTGTTGAATTTTCCGCTTACCCACAAAAAAGCAATTCCTAATGGCGGGACTATAAATAACATCAAAATTATAAACCAAGTTCTCCTATGAATGCTTTCTTTTTCCTTGCTCATTTAATCTCCCCCAAATATGTACTGGTTAAATTATACAATACATATTCGGGGAATTCACTAATTTTCTGCCACATGCAACCCAAAGATATAGTAGTCTACATAACACAATATATTGTTTTTGGCCGCCTGTTTCCGCAGACGGCCTGGAGAATTGCTGTGGCAGGTTTGTAATTCATCTGCTCCCCGCTAAGATCGTTGTATGATATTATATCGGGTTTGCAGATTGCCTATACTGACATAATAACGCTTTTATACTGGTTTAACCTGCATTTATTCTGTCATTAGTCTGCCATTTTCCTATCATACTAATCTTTTCCTCTTAAATACGATTCAATAAAGTATTTGTTAAACCTATGTTCATCACCCAAAAATGGTAAAATTGTACTAAGACTCTTTTTATCTATTGCGTGGAGGTCATCTACTTCAATTTTTTTTAATACTTTTACTAAATCTTCTAACGTATGTATAAAAGTTTCTCCAGCATAGTGCTTAAACTTAATAGCTTCAATCAAACTAGAAAATTCGTTAAGGTAAACTTTGGTTTCCCTCCAATATGTAGCCTTCAGATCATGTATTTCGCCTTTAAGTGAAAATATATCTTTATTTAGTTTGCCTATATTATCTTCATATAGATTAGATATTTTTTCAATTTCTGATTCGATGTAGCTGTCCAAATGCTTTACTTTATTATTACTAATTTTATCTAAATCACCTTTTGCTTTATCAGTAATCTCATACAATTTTGTATTAGTTTCTTCTAAAAGTTCATCCTTAATAATGTTTGTAGCGAATTTAAACTCATTTCTATTGTATATAAAGTTCGCCCCAACAAACAAAACTATAAATACAACCATTGTTCCTAGTGACCAGTAAATAGTGGTAAGTATTTTTTCATTATATTCCTTCTGGTTCTCATATAGTTCTTTATAATTATTAAGCTGAGTTTCCAATATAACACCCTCGCTAACACTAGACTCTGCAATAGCGTCAGACAGTGGCGATAATAATATTAAACACAATATCCCTATTCCCACCAATGTTTTATTTACCTTCATCAATTACTTGACCTCCTCTTTTAATTACCCATATCTTATATAGTGTGTAATTCAGCGATACAGGCAAACCCCTTGATATACATCATTCTAGCATATTTGCCTAAAATGAGTTACACGTATGTAAATTAAAGGGAACTAATAGGGATAATAAAAAATAAGCTCACCTGGTTAAAACGATGAGCTATATCTTGAAGTCTTTTATGGCCTTATCCATAATATCCTGATTGACGCCGATATATCTTAACGTTATATCTTCACTTGAATGATTAAAGATCTCCTGCAGTAGTGCCGGGTCTTTATATTGCTTATAGAAATGATAACCAAATGTTTTTCTTAACGTATGGGTGCCGATGCCTTCCAAGCTAACATAATCAGCAGCTTCTCTTAGTATTTTATAGGCCATGCTCCGGCCAATTGGCTTATTAACCCCTCCCGGCTTTTAAAAAGGTACTCATGATCTTCCTTGCCTTCTGTGTACGCTTTTAACTCTCTTTGCAGTAATGGTGTCATAGCGATTCTTTTTGCTTTGCTCGTCTTCTGTTCTTTAATATTGAAGTAAGGTCTTCTCACATCAGATACCCGTAGTTTTAATATATCTGATATCCTTAGACCTGAATTAATCCCTGTGAGAAATAGCATGTAGTTACGCTCATTCTTTTCTTTCAAAAACTTCTTAATCACCCTAATATATTCTGGATCTCTTATCGGTTGTACAAAATTCATTTGTTTTCACCATCCTCTTTATAAACCTCAATACGCAAAATAAATGCAAGCTTATAGAATGCCCGTGATTTTACCCTGTAATACTTTCTTTCACTGAAACCAAGCTCGTTGTACACCTCATAATCATATACATCATCACTATTAAGGTAACGTTTTAATACAATTGATCGTTCATAATAATTGAGTCGATTGACTGCTTTACGGATACGGTTGATGTATTCTTTTCTTTTTCGTTCCATATCAATTTTTTTGACCGCAACTTCCTCTGTGGTCGAATGAAATTGATTACTTGGTGCAGCTGGTACAAGTTTGAGAGAAGATGTTACTTTAGGCTGTAATTCTTCTGGATCCATCAATAAATATACTTTGTAACTTTCCAATGCTTTCTCGACGACTTTTTTTGTCTCTGTCCTATCAATTTCGGGCAACATGAAACTTAACTGCTGCATCTTTATACACCTCCGTAAAATAAAAAGGACACCAACAGACCGCTTAAAAGCTAGTCCATCAGTGCCCTGGTTTTTCCAGTAGCTTATTCAGTTTTTAATCAAACTGCGAATTAAAGCAATAAACCATCAACTAATAATGTGACATCATCTGCTATTTTAAATTGACTTATAAGGTACCCTGCTTTTTCTTCTTTGTTCCCATCTGCCTTTATAAACTTTAACAAAGCTTCATCTTCGGTCAATTCTCTAGGCGTGCCTTCCAGTTTCACTTCCGCAACATTTTCTCCGCCAACATGTTCGACATATAATCTTACTGATTTGTTGTAAGCATCAACACTGTTCATTTCATTTACCTTGATTAGTGCATAGTATTCTTGTTTGTAAAACTCGAAATACCTAAATATTTCACCTTTGATATACCTCAAATTTCATCACTCCTTACTTTTTCGTATAACTCACTTCATAGTGCGTAGGCTTCCCATTCTGCCAAGTGATGATCTGCTTTCCATACCCTTCACCAGGAGTGTCTACCTTTTCGATCTGACCGTCTGTAACTTTGTACACTGCGTCCTCCTCAAGACTGATCTCTGCTTTATTCATGCTCTGCCCCTTCAACAACTTTCAAGCCAATATAATCTCGATTGATGACTTTGACTCTGTAAATAATAGAAATGCGCATCCGGTCGTCCCTCACAACTGATTCAATCGACTTGACCTTGCCCCAAACCTTATAGTCTCCCATGTTGCACCATATGGTGTCTCCGATCCGGGGTATAGGTCTATCATTTCGGACGAATAGTTTAACTCTCACGCCGTTTCCCTCAATGGGCAGAAATAACTTCCCATGGTTCAACCCTCCTTAATAGCCATCGTCTTGTCTTGTGTGGTTTTCCTTATTCTTTTCGAGGTATGCAGCTTCAATTTCCGCTTGATCGTACCCAAGAAGTTCTCCCAGCTTGATCAAAAAATTAAACATAAGCCCGACATGTCTATGTATCTTGTTTTCTGGGAGTAGCGTTATGACATTAGTCAGTCCAATAACAAGATCATTCACATCCATGTGTCCGGGATCGATATATTCATGTTCTGCATATCCTACATCGTTTGCTATTGATATCGCAAAGTGCATTGTGTCAACATATTCTTCTAAGGTAGTGGCCTTTTTAGCCTGATTGCTACTCCAATACTTAAAGAACCTGGCATCATTCACGCATTCATATAATTCCGTAAGCAAAGCGACTGTTTTCTTCTTGATTAATTCTTGCCCTTTCAGTCCATGTTCTTTTAATATCCGGTCATCTAATTCCTTTTGTATCGGAGCCAGTTTTGATAGATCCATTAAACCTCACCCACCTTTACGAAAGTCAATTTTTCTATTTCCATGCCCGTTGCTCTTGCTGAATCGTATATCTTGTTGTAGTAGCTGTTTAGGTTTCTCATGCCCTCAACCTGCTTAGCCTTATCTTGATTATCAGATAAAATCAGCGACCGTGTTGCTTTCCCTGTGTCGTACCAACCGCCTGAATTAGTCATACCCACCACATCGCCTGTTTCGACAAACCATTTACCGTTAATTTTGATATTGTATGCGTTCATGACTTCACCTTCCTTCCATATGGCCTGCTATGCAGTGGTTTATACAAGGCGTCACTCAACGCCCAACCTCGTTTCAACCTTGTGATAAACGTCTGTTCAGATAGTCCGTTTTTCTTTGCTGTTTCAATATGTTTTTGAAACTCGTCTCTATCCCCGCCGTAAAGTTCATGATCTATGACTTTATTTCCAAGTCTTATCATGGTTAAAGCTGCTTTTGTTAATTTCGAGTCGCTTGAAAACAACTCTTGTTGGTTCATTCGGACCAATTCATTGCGAGTGATAAGCAGCAAGTTACTCATTTCAATATTTCTTTTGTCTCCATCCGCAAAAACGATGACGCAACCATAAGGCACTGGTCCATTCTCTTTCTCCCACACAACAACGTGTTTGTGCCGCCATCTATCCTGATATAGACCTTCATCCTTTACTTTGATCAGAGTGTATCCATCTCTGCTGTCAATACGTTCACTGCCCACTGGCCTATAGTTTTGAGGTTGATCGCCTTTTTTGAATTGTGTTTTTTTGCCGTTTTCCCCGGCGAGATCAAGACCTTTTATGCCTTTGTTCCAAGCTTCCTGACCTCTTTTAAATTGCGTGTTTACACCGCTTGTAAGACCGTGGTTTTTCTTATAAGTCAACATCTGTTGAGCTGTAATCGTAAGATTAAACTTTTCGTTCACGAGTTCAGCTAGTTCTCGGTTCAAGACTCCTTTTACGTTTGCTTTAATAAACTCTTTTTGCTCTTTCGTAAACAGACCTGAATCTGGTTTAACTCTGTTTCGGGGAACATTGCTCTTGATCTTGTGTTTTGCTTTAAAGCTTCTAATCTGACATACTGACAAACTCGTTCCGAATTCCTGATTGAACAAATTAGTAATCTCATCGTTGTATCTGCCAGGGGAAGCTTTTTTAATAAATTCTTTTTGTGCCTCTGTGTATCTGTGCATTAATCATCACCCTCGAGCATCCTAGGTAGCTTTTTATCATTATCCATCCTGTCATCCATAAACTTCTGCCCATCTAGCACAAGAGAGCCCGTGTCAATGATGTTTTTCGCTATTCCCATTACAGCTTTTGATCGATTAATTTCGTTATCAAGCTTTTCTCCTTCGAGATTATCTTCATTTAGTCTTTCAAGCTGTATAAATAAATGATTATTAAGATCGTTCAGTGTGTTTCTCATGGATTAACGCCCTCCGTTATTAATCGTTATATTTATTCTGTGATTGTATAAACACCCACAAGTACAATCAGCGTTAAGATTAACCTATAACCAATCGAATAGCCCTCTCTTATCTTCTCTGACGTAAAATACTGTCTGCTTTTTACGCTTTATCGGAGCGGTAGCCGCCTTTTCGGGTGACCACCCTTGATATAATCTCTGATACAACTGATTTTGATTAATGCCATTGTCCGCAGCTTTCTTGATCAGGGAGGATGTCATTTTATGCACGGTGCATCGTTTCTTTAGTCATGTTGTTTAGTCTTACTGCCATTTCTAGGTTAATTTCTTCGAGTTCGATATTTCTGGCGCGGCATTCTATTAGGTTGGAAACCGCATCACGTCTGAATTCGTATGATCTAACAAGAGCTTTTTCTAAGTCTCGCATGCGCACATAAAGCTCATTCAACAATTTTTCTTCTTGTTCGCCGATAACATTTCCGTAATCAGCACAGTTTGAGAAATGATTTTTAATTTCTTCCAACCGTTTCTGATCATTCATCCTCGCTCACTCCTTCAATTGTTTATCTTTTATCCATACAGCTATAACTTCATTAATGTCAATGTGGAGTGGTCTTTTTTCGTTTGCTCCTTTCCAATTCATAGCCAACAAAGACCCATCATAATTGTTAGTTTGTGTAGTTACTTCATCACATTCAAAGCTGAATTTCTTTCCGTTTTTAAACACTACTGTTGCTGTGACTTTAGCCATTGTCCATCCCCTCACACCCACATTCGTGAATCATTTTGGCTATACCGTTTCGGACGACTACTTTTTTGCAGTCACACAATTGTTCTGTATATATTTTCATCCTAGCTCACTCCTTTTTAAATAAATACAATATAATCAAACCGTTTAGGCTTGCTTTTATAAGTCAAAACTGTCTGCAGCACATCACCATCAGCCGTCTTGTGTGTTTTGATGACGATGTACAGCTTCATTTGCTGTGCTCCGGCAACCTGATCCCTAATGGTTTCATGGGTTTTCCGCTTTTGAATTGATGCAAGATAGCAAGCAGCACCTCGTATGGATCCCGTTTGACTCGTTTTGATATATCAGTGAAATACATGCCCTTGTTGTGTAGTTCCGTGATATTCTGCAGCTGGCGCTTTGATATAGCAAACTCCAAATCTTCAAGCATAATAACGTTGTCGCGAGCTCGCTCTGATTGCAATGTAGACATTCTGTAGGATAGTGTGTTCATGCACTTTCACGTCGCTTCTGTTCATCCAACCATGCCTGCAGCCTTTCCAAATCACTGTTATCAACCTCAAAATCACAATTTGTGTCAGGGCATGGTTCAAATTGAATTCCCCAACTGTGTTCGATTGCCAGCCCACCAGTGCCATTACATGTTTGACACATGATTAAAACCCCCTTCGTCGATAGTCCGGTCCGTCCATTTTGATAATCTCTGTGTTGTCCAAGACTCTTGATAAATTACGTTCGTTCAATTTCGATTCAAGCTGTGAGCTATTTAAGTTTGTTGTAAACACTGTGGGCTTACCTGACCTGCTGTCCAACACTTCAAATATCTTTGTATGCGTCCAGTTGTCTGCTCCATTTTTAAGGTTTGTGTACTCGGTACCGAGATCATCCAGAACAAATAGATCAACTTTTTCAACAAACTCCATAATGTCAGCTTCACTAAATGCTGTGGATCCGTCATAAGTTTGTTTAATCTTGGACATCAGCTTGGGAACTGATAGAAACAAACATGTTAAGCCTTTTTCCATAAGTGACTTGGTGAGCGCGGCGGATAAATGGCTTTTTCCTGTACCATAACCTCCAACCAGTAATAGATTGCCAGATTCATTCTTATCAAAGTCTTGCGCATAATCCATCATCCTGGACTTTGCCTTTTTTAATTCGTCCGTCGTCGGATGATAGCTATTGAAGCTGGCAGATTTTAAAGTCTTATTCATCATCGAGTAATCAGAGAAAAGCTTCTCTATCTTTTTAAACTTGTTGATTTTTCCTTGTTTTATCGCCTGTTCTACAAGCTTTATATCTTCACATTTGCATCCCATGTCCGCGATAATCGTTTCTCCCTTGCGCGGCCCCATTGGGATGACCATTTCCTTACGTTCTACAGAATTCCCGCAGCCTTCGCATTCGAATGTGCCGATGAGTTTCTGTCGCGGCTGGATAAAACCGTTACTATTCTTAATGGCTTGCATGACAGCTACCTCCTAAAATCCATAGTTGTATTTGTCGTTTATCGGAGTAACATTCGGCGGAAGGGATTGTCTGTCTCTTTTCACCTTCATGATTAATCCATCAAAACGTTTTCTGAGTTTAGCAGGAGACAAAACATTAACCATTTCAAACTCGTCTTGCTGCACCCAAGTCATAAGATACTTAACTTGTTTCTCTGTACGCTTATCAATTTCAATCATTTTACGTACGTCATCAGCCCAGTTTTGCAAGTTCGGCTTTTTGTGATTCGGGTTATTGTTTTGAATCTGCTGATAGAAATATAAAGCAAGTTGGTAATATATTGACGTGTCGTCGTAAATTCGTTTACGACTATCTTTCTTCTTGTCATTCTTATCATTCTTATCATTCTTGTTAGGTGTTAGCTGGGTGTTAGCCGCATGTTGGTTGCTTGTTAGTTGCTTGTTAGTTTGCTTGTTAACTTCTTCATCACGTGACTGGTAAAGACCCCAATTAACAATGGTTATGAGCCTGTTTTGGTTGGTTGATTCATCTGTTAGAAAATCATATTTTTTAAATCTATTTAGTGCTGTTCTGACGTTTTGGCGAGACACTCCTTTCCCGCATAATTTGGCTATTTTGTCTATGCTGGTTACAAATTGTCCGGGTTCTGCAGCATATTTTTTGCCTTTGAATTCCCATTCTTTTTTATCGTGATTGGCCATCATGAGAAGTGTTATAAGTATGGTTTTTTGTTCAGTAGTTGACTCTATCCATATGGCTTTATCCATAAGTTCTCGGTGCACTTTTATCCAACCGCGCATTTTACGTTCCTCCCTTTGAAGAATGAATCAGGGATAACTATGATTACATCAGCTATCCCACAATGCCCCTTAAAAAAATTTATTGCTGTCGGAATCAATATTAATGTCCATGGCTCTGCGTGTGGCTAAAATGTATTTCAGTTCTTTGGTGGATCTTCCTTCTGTGTCATAAAATTCATATGCGCTAAGCTGCTGGCAGATATAATCTCGAATGTAATCATCCTGAACCTGAGATGCTTTCACGAATTTCACCTCCAATCAACTCGCAAATATGGTAATAACTAGAAATAACACATGGGAAAACTTCATGTTCTTCAGCTGTTTCAACTTCATAAAAACCGAATTGGTTGTGAGTTACTTTGATGGTTTTGAATGTGACCTCTTGATCCAGCTTCAGAGACGAAAGTTTTTCATAAACCGGATCAATGTCATCTAAAAAATCGTAAATAGTGGCTTGGAGTGTCAAGTTGCCAGTCAGAGGGTTGTGTGGTATGCTTGTCCTATATTCATTAATTTGTGAGCTCACTGTATCGGCAGTGAGTTTTTTATTTGTATATGAATCCATTCCTCGCAACCCCCTAGGCGCTAATTAAAGCAAAATAATTCACTACCAACACAACGATAAACAGCACCAACATCCATTTATCAACGTAGTCCGTCACCGTAAACACTCCTCAACACTTCAAATTGAATCCCTTCTTCATGCATTCTTTTCACCAGTTCGTTATGGTTCCTCAAGAATTTGTCTTCTTCATACTTCTTAGTGCTCATACAAGCTAATTCATTTAAAGACTGGTTCATATCTATCATTCGTTCTTTGGCAGCGTCCATCCGGTTGCTATCAATCAGAAGGACAACATCACACATTAAATCCTTGAAACATCTGTACTCCCTATCTGCACGTCGCCTGTCTTCTATCAAAAAGTGTTTGTTAATATCCAACAACAGTATCTCCTCCCATAAATTCTCGTGAAAAACTGACTGTACGGTACATTTGCATTAAATATGGATTGTTATGCTCGAATTGATTATTTCGCAAAAGGGGAATCCCGTATGCTTGGCGCATATCATCTAGCATGTTGGCCAGTCTTAAATCCTTGTGTGGCGATTTAATGATGGCTTTGTATCGATTCGTTAGTTCTTTCATTTCGCCAAAGGTGATAACCTTCATATAATCCCTCCTAGTAATATTGCTCCAACGAACGTTAAACCACTGTCCATTATGATTTGCATGATACTTACGGCATCAACGCCGCATGTGAATGCGATGAACACCTCTTGCATTTGTGTGACCTGGCACCACTTGATCATGTCATGTGCCTTTAATTCGTATTTGCCGGATTCTAGTCGTGAGACGTTGCTGATTGACATGTGCAGTTCCAGGGCCATATCTTCTTGACTCATACCGGATTGTTTCCGCATCTTCCTCAAGACGGGCCCAAATTCCATTTCTTCACCTCCTTTTTTGCTGTATAAGCAAATTTGCCGTGACAGCAAAGACTTTTCAGTGTTTATGCCATATGATGGAATTACACCTCCTTTCAAATAGCTAGATTGCTCTGTTAAAACTGATCTCTGTCCTATTAGTTGTTTTTGACACCCATTCAAAGAATTGTTTCGTTGGTACTTTAGGATGACCTAGCTCTCGATTAACCGGGAAGTCGGCTCGATTGAATAACTCATTGCACTTAGTCGGGCCGATATCGGTTAATTCCATAAACTGTTTCCTAGTTAACAACGGGGGTAAATCTTGTGCTCGGAGTTCTTCAATTAAAATTGGGACAAGATGGTTTTTTAGCTCCGTAGCAAGTTGTGAAAGTTCATCGGATCCAAAAGTTATTTGCAATTAGATCACCTCCAGCTTTTGTTGACTGTTAAAACTATCAATCTCGATTCTTAAACTGGTAGATGGCTGCCACATTCCGATAAATCTCATACCTTCTTGGAACTGTACTCGTGGCAGTTCGCTATATCTTGGAATTGAAAAATGATCTTTGAAATCCCGCCACAAGGAACTGAATACCTTTTTACTGACTTCCTTGTATGCAGCTGAATCTTTTCCACCCAAGGACTCAATGACAACTTGTGCGCCTTTCTTCTGGATCTTTCTTTCTTGAATTCCATCAATACGCATTGTTTCTTCCAGGTGGGAAATACGTTCATCATGCTTTTCGATCTTTTCATTATGCTCAATTGACAGTTTCATAGAAGCCATTAGCTGTTCTTTATCGGATAATACTTTTGGTTGTTGCTTTTCCATTTCTTCAAATCTGGTTACATATTCAGCTGTGAAAAGCACGCCTTTTTCTCCGGTCATTTTATTGGCTACCATGTCGCACCCTTTTTTGGTTATTAGATAACATGGCATTTCTTTGTTTTGACTGTTTTTATAAGATGATTCGATGAAGAAGTTTTCACTCTGCATTTTTGCAGAGTCCAAATATTTGATGTAAGTTCTCACGCTTCTCATCAATTGGTCGTGAGACCTGTCGATCATAAGTGCGACTTCTCTGCTTTCAGTTACTAGTTGTCCGTTATAGGACACCACTTTAAGTTGATTCATTCGAGAACCTCCTAAATAATTTGTTTTTTACCCGTAATATCTATTTTAGAATATTGATCAGATAAAAAAAGCTTATCCATAGGGATTTCAAGGAGTCTTGCAACCATCATGACCTCTTCGGCTTTGAATTTGTACTGACCTGCTTCTCGTTTATAGTACATTGAAGCATTCGTCAAACCTAGACTAGTAGCCATATCGTTAATGGTGTATCCTTTTAGTTTTCGTTTTTCTTTAATGATTTCCAAGTTGACAATCATGTCTGCACCTCGCTTTCTTTAAATTCCATTTTAGAAATCTTACTTTGAGTATACATATTCGATTTTAGAAAGTCAACAGGTTATATAATCTTTTTTAGAAATTATTATTGATTTCTTTTTTGGAAAGTATAAAATGATTATAAACGTTGTTTTATAAGGGGAAAAACAAAATGGATGTAGGAAAAAGAATACGTGATTTGAGAGACAATAGAGGAATGGAACAACGGGAACTTGCAGAAAAGATCGGTGTTTCTCAAAGCAAAATGAATAAAATAGAAACAGGTTTTCAAAAAAGGATAGAACCAGAAATACTTGTTGATCTATCCAAGACACTGGATGCCACTGTGGACTATATTGTCGGCAATTCCCATCATCCACACCTAACGGAAGAAGAATCATTTGAAGCCTTTATCAAAGACCCTGAACTAATTAGGTGGTATAAAGAAATGCCAAAGTCAGGAGAAGAAAATATTCGAAAGTTACGGAAGATCTGGGAAGCTTTTAAAGACGATTAGGAGAATGTTTTGTAGGTTTACGTGAAAATGTGCGCTTGAGAACACATCACAGTTATTCGAATGAGGTTGAAAAATGACAGAAGAACACAACACAAAATTGGGTTTTAAGGAATATAGGGATTTAACCATTCAGTCAGGGTTAGAATTAATTCCAGTAATTGGTCCAACTCTTTCAACAGCTTATTTCGGACGTAAACAGGAATTACGATTTAAGAGAATAGAAAACTTTTATCAAGAACTGTCTAAGAAAATAAATGAATTAGATTCAAGCATTCAGTTTAAAAATATAAATAACGATAATAAAGATGACATCACATCTATGATTGAAATGTTAAATGATGAGATCGAAAAACAATCCCAACAAAACAAATTAAAGTATTTCATCAATTACTTTATAAATTACATGTCTATAAATAATGAAGACCATTATATTCGATATGATTTGTTTTTTGAAATTCTTAAAGACCTCAGTGTGTCTGATCTCGGCCATTTAAAAAACTTTAGTGAAAATGGTTATACTAGTGGTATTTTACTAACTCGTGACGAAACCAGAGCTAGAATATTTAGATTGAGGAACTATGGCCTATTGGAAATTATAGATTTTTCGAAAAGCATCTCTAAACACTCTGCCGATAACTTTGAAAATAAAAAGATTAGTATCACCCGATTCGGTGATAGTTTTTATGATTTTTGTCTTTCTTCCGTTTAACACTAATTTTGTCTAGTACGAAAATAAAACACATAACTATAATTAATGTTATTAAATGGAGTTCCCAGTGGTTTAATAAAAATTTTACGATAGGCAAATTTATATAATCATTAAAAATAGACATCATTTCAAACCTCCTGACTGAAATAAATTCTTACACTTATTATAACATGATAAGTGTAAGTTATGTTAATGCATTAAATGTATATAAATAAGTTATTACGCGGTGTGCAACATAATGTACACCATATATTTTACAATTAATACGAACATACATTCTATATACAGAGGTGGTAATTTGAACAGAACAGAAAGATTTGTTTTTGGGTTTTATCGATCCTTACGCATTAGTGATCCATGCCAGCTGACGATAGATCATGTATCAAGTGCAATTAAACTTCGTGTGCAATACTGGGATGAAGTCAGTGAGGCTGTGTATTACAAGGGGCGGTATTGTGTGTTTATTGATGAAAGAAAATCACTGCAGCAACAATGGCAAGACTTTGGCCATGAATGCTGCCACATTTTTAATCATGCTGGCAGTCAGACGCATATGAAGTCGTCATTTTTGAGATTACAAGAAGATCAGGCGGAGTATTTCGCCAAACATTTTTGTGTTCCTTGGTTTATGCTCGCGGTTATGAGTGATTTAACAGTGTTTGAAGTTGCAAACGTATTCAATGTAGAACACGATTTTGCTAGAGACAGGCTTGAGATGTACCAAAATAATATTATGGGAGGATTGAGTTTTAATGCGATGCTTTCAAGTGCAACTGAAATCAGGTAAAAAAAGGTGGGAATGTATTGCAGATGGACCACCTCACCCCTCTACAGGTAAGCGTAATCAGATCGCAAGAAGAGGAAGAACAAAAGGTGAAGCTAAACAAAGAGTTCTCGACGAAATTGAACTTCAATCAGCGGGGTTAGACAGAAATGCATCAAAGCACATCACTTTTGATGCTGCTGCTAATATGTGGTATGAAACCTATTCAAAGTCAGGCAAGAAAAACAGTACATTGCTTCGGCGCCGGAAAGAAATAAAAAGTTTGAATCAATATATGGCAAAGCAACTGATCACAGAGGTAACTCACTACTTGTACCAAACAACTATAGACAAACTCGCCAATGACTATGCTGAAACAACAATCAACGGAATACATGATTGTGCTAATCAAATATTTAGGTTCTCTATACGTAATAAATGGATTAAAGAAAATCCGGCTACTGACATTGTGAAGCCTAAGAAACAAAAAACGGTCGAACAAATCAAACAAGATAGCATCAATGAAAAGTATTTCGATCGAGACGAACTGCGTGAATTCTTGACCGCAGCTTCCACTTACGGTTTAAAATACGACAAGGAGCGCTTTTATGCTCTCGCTTTTTCAGGTATGCGCCCCGGAGAGCTGTGTGCCTTACAGAAACACGATTTACTCTTTGAAACGAATGAGATTGACATATCTAAAACCATATACACTGAGACAAATAATATGAAAGATTACGATTTAACACCACCTAAATCATACGGGTCTGTCAGGACCATTAACATGGAGCCGTTTGTCATGGACATGCTTAAAAATGTTATACATGAAAATGACAAGCACAAAATGAAATACAGGAAATTAATCGAGGGCTTTCATGATAAAGATTTTGTGTTTGCCCGACAGAATGGCTATCCATTTTACACCATACAACTTAATATCAGAATGAAACGGTTGCTTAAAAAAACGTCTATAAAAAAACACGCAACACCGCATATTTTTAGGCATACGCATATTTCTATGATGACGGAAGCCGGAATTGATCTGCCTACGATCATGGAAAGAGTTGGCCATGAGGATGCACATACGACCATGCGAATTTACACCCATGTGACAAAAAAGATGAAACGCAAAGCACCCGAAAAATTATCAAATCTATACAAAGAGATACTCCAAAAATAACTTAGTTAAAATTAATGTGATATTTATGTGATATTTTTAATGATTTACAACAACATCACCCTTAGAAACCCCGTTACATCAACATTTTTAATAGAATATAGATAATCTTATAAGTACCCTTTTTCTTTCAGAGAAATAAATTTCCGATCCCCTATAACAATGTGATCAAGCAATTCTATACCAACGAGTTTACCAGATTCAGCTAAGCGTTTTGTCACATGAATGTCTTCGCGTGAGGGTGTCGGGTCGCCTGACGGATGGTTATGAGCGCAGATGATCGAGGCTGCAGATCTTTTTACTGCCTCGCGGAAAACTTCGCGCGGATGGACAATAGAGGCATTTAGGCTTCCGATGAAGATCGTTTTTCGGTGGATCACCTGATTCTTGGTGTCCAAAAATAAAACGACAAAGTGTTCTTGATTCAGATGGCGCATCTCTTCCATCACAAAATCTGCTCCATCTTCCGGGGACCGAATAACATACTTTTCTCCAGGCTTAAATTGATTCATCCGCTGACCAAGTTCAAGTGCTGCCAGAATAACAACGCCCTTTGCATCTCCAATCCCTTTAATTGCGGTGAGTTCTTCAATTGTCGAATTTTTAAGCAATTGTACCCCTTCGAAATGCATCAAAACTCTGTTTGCCAGCGCCATGACAGATTCATTCTTCGTGCCGCTGCCCAGTAGAATCGCCAACAGTTCCTGGTTGGATAAATGTGAGGCTCCAAACTTCAACAGCCGCTCTCTTGGACGTTCGGCTTTAGGTACATCTTTGATCATGACCGATGGTACATTCATTTAACCATCTCCTTTCCATATATACAACATTGTATCCTGACTAGGAAAATTGAACAAATTGACAAAACCTGAATTTATAGCCTGGTTAACCCCGTGAAATTCAATTTCTAACTATGAAAATGATCATTTTGGCAAGGTAACCTTTAAAGAAAAGAAAAAAACAGACAGGTCCTCTGTCTGCTTGCGAACTGCGGTATCTCTAACTATTGAAGCATTGCAGCATTCAATTGTTTCCATACTTCAATCAAAAAGGCCTGCTGCTGGTGTAAAGAGGCGGAATCATTTAAACGCTCAGATTGTAAAACGGCCTCATGAAGCTTATCAAATCGCTCGTCTTGCTTCGGATACGACTTTCCTATGCTCGTCCATTCCTGGCCATTGATCCGCTCGCCCTTACTTGAATGCTCCAGGGATTCTCGCCACTTCTGCTGCAAATTTCCGAGCCATTCTTTCGTCTGTGAGTCTGTATCAACACGCCCCTCTTCGGTTTCCCAGTTCTTCACATAGACTTCGAGTGGGGCGATCTCTGAAACAAGCGCTGAAGCAGCTTCCTCAGTTTGGGCGATCCCCGCAAACAAGTAGACTTGATCGTTTTTATTCCATTTGACAGTTGCTATGCCGGAGCGCTGAAATTGTTCGGCGATGGTGGCAGCATTGTCTGCCTCTGTAAATACACCAGCTTGAAGAACCACCGCTCCCATGGGCTCTAAAGCGAACGCAGTTGTTCCAGGTTTATCACTGTCATTAGCCCCTCCGGCGTCAGCTGAACCAGGGTTAGCATTATTAGTCGACGGCGATACACCACCAGCTTGATCATCTGAAAATCCTCCCATAACAACAAGCATGAAAAAGCCCAGACACAATCCGATCACGACTGCTGATCCTACTGCAATTAAAACGGATTTAACATTGATATTTTGAAAAAGTGTTTTCTTTGGATTGGTATCCTGGGGATTATAAGTCCGCTTATAAACTGGAAGTTCACCCTCTGTCGCTGATTCTAATGCCGCTGCTTGTTCTTCTGAAGGTGCTTCAATTGTACGAGATAATTGCGAATCTCCATCAGAGTGCTGGCCGTTTATATAAAGGTCGATTGGTTGTCTCTCTTTCACTTTGTCCCCTCACTTTACTTGTTTTAGCCAACTCTAGCATATCCCTTTTAAAAAGTAAGACGACTTATGTCGTAACAAACAAAAAGATTTAGACATATTTTGCGGATTGGACTGGTGACAAGAACAAAAGCGGAAACGCCGCTAATGACTCGAGGGGGCATTGCAGTTGACGTGGCCATTGGCAATAGATATTAAAAGCACGGATATTTTTTGAATTTCCTAAACAAATTAAAACAGCCGATATTAAACCGGCTGCAGTTGTTGAAAAACAGCAATTTTATTGCGACCTGTTTCTTTGGCTCCCGTATACAGTGCGCTGTCAGCAAATCTGACCAATGTTGTAAGATCATCACAGTGATCAGGAAAAGCCGCCACACCTATACTTACCGTAACTTGTATTTTAAGAGGACCGCTATCGTTCAGTATATGGTTAGTCATTACAAAAACAGTGTTTGCGATTAACATTCTTAAGCGGTCAGCCTGATCCCGTGCTTGCTCGAGACTGGTTTCAGGCATAAATACAACAAATTCTTCCCCGCCGTACCTAGCTACAAGACCGTCTTTCCCAATAAAAGCTTCCATAATACGAGCAAGTTGCTGCAAAATATCATTCCCAGCTTCATGTCCAAATTGATCATTAATAGGTTTGAAATGGTCCAAATCAAGCACCAATAATGAACATGTCGTATTGGGATCTACTTTAACAGCATATTGCGACAGTTGATTTGAGAAATGGCGGTAATTATATAATCCCGTTAATCCGTCCCGCTCACTTAATTGCTTTTTCTTGTTATAGCTTTGGGCATTCTCTGCTGCCACTCCAAGGTAATTATTTAAAATATCCAAGATCCGCTTATGAAGCGTTTCAAATGTTTTTGGTTTTGCAGAAAACACAGTCACAATACCTACGATTGCATCGTCATACAAAACAGGTACCGCTAGAACACTTTCAATCGGTAAGCTTGTATCAGCCTTAGGGTAAGATTTAGTCCATTCTTTCTTACTTTTAAATAAAAGTGAGTCTCCTGTCTTAAGGACTTCTTCGCTGAATACATCTTTAGATATCTCAAGAGGAATTGCAGTATTATCTTGATAGTAACGAATGCGCTTCAGATGTTTTTCATCTGTAACTTGATAAATACAAGCATGGTCAATCGGCAGCAATTCTTTCATTTCTTGTACAAATACATCATACACGGCATTTGTATCAAGTCGTTTTGTTAATCTGTGACCAATATCCCCAGTTTTCTCAAGCAAATCATTCACATGGTAATAGGAATACAGCAACAGAAAAATAACCGATATAAATGTATACGGGATCCCGACAAGAGGAATTGCAATCCAACCTATTTCCACATACATAATATAAATAATCAAACCGATTGGGATATATAACAGAGAATATACGGATTCCCACCGCATACCATCATCAAATATTTTTCTTTTTTGTTTTAATACAACGAGATCGAGTATGGATATTAAAACTTGATTAAGAACAAACACCGTTATGGCATAGCCGAAGATTGCCGTCCATTCCTGAAACGCACCCAGGCTTTGTGCCATATGAGTCCCGCCCAACAGATTGTAAACAGTCGCAGCCCCAATCGATCCGATTGTAATTAGAATGATGTTTAATGGAATACGATAGATGTCCTTTTTCCCCGTACCAACTCTGGCCAGCACGATCAGTAAAGTTAAAGAACTTAAGACAATTTCAACAAAAAGACCAAACAGAATAAATACGACCAGACTGACACCGTTAACAAAGAACACATTCTGTTGATTAACTGTCATTGGAAAAAGAGCAACCGCTCCCATTAACAAGGCAAACAGGATGATATTCCACGCTTCGCCAGATATATTTATGTAGTAATACGTGTAGGAGAACCATAAGCTAATTGGCCATAAAACAAGCCATACCAACCACAAATTCAACTTCATCCGTTTGCTGAGCTTCTGCATGACCTTCCCCTCCACGCCGCTATTTGTTTATTAACGGGACTAACGTCCTAGCTCACCGTATATAAATTGGTTCTATTATACTACATATACCATCTTTTGGCAAAGTATTTTCTTACTTTTTCAATAAAATGAATGGAACCGGCAAAGTAGTAAATGTTATTTGGTTTTTTTGTTGAAAGCAGGTGGTCAATTATGCTCTCCCATCCAGGGTTAAATGAGAGCGTGTTTGATGCATCAAAATGATCATAATCCTGTTTGTCTGCAGCTCTTGGATGATTAAAAGTGGTAAGCATAACATTTTGAAATGAAGGTTTAACCAAATTAAGCATTGTTTCAATATCTTTATCTTTGAAAGCTGCAAATACTAAAGTTTTATGTTCACATGCAACGTCTTGGTCCACAGTTTTCAGAAAGGCTTCTATGCCCGCTGGATTGTGTGCCCCATCTAAAATAATCGTTGGATTCTGGTGTACAGTTTCATATCTTCCTGGGAGCTGTGCATCCGAGATGCCTTGTAGAGCCGTTTCCCAACTTAACAAATACCCGCTTTCCTTTAATATAGCGAGAGCCATAAGAGCTAGGGAACTGTTTTTGATCTGATGCATACCTCTCATGCGTAATGAAACATCTAAGGTGAAATCGCCATAGGTCCATTGATACCCGTCAAGCTGCTTGTCGTCGAACATCCGGTAATGAAACGTGTGCCCAATTTGAAAGATCGGAGCTGAAAGGGACATTGCTTCCGCATCAATAATTTGCTTGGCTTCTTTGTGCACTTCCCCGGTGATGACCGGAACACCGCTTTTAATAATGCCTGCCTTATGTACTGCAACCGCCTGAACATTGCTACCCAGATAATCGGTGTGGTCAAGAGCGACATTTGTTATAATCGATATAAGAGGGCGAAATACATTTGTCGCATCCTCCTTACCGCCCATTCCCGCTTCAATTACGGCAATATCTGCATACTGGGCAAAATACATAAATGCCATAACAGTTATAATTTCAAACGTTGTTGCCGGTTCGCCTTTCTTATCCAGCTTCTGAATTGCTGGTTCCAACTCTATGAACAGCTTAATAAAATCATTGTCAGATATGATGGTATCATTAAGGGCGATATGACCACTAAGACCATTCAAGCTGGGAGAATTAAATGTACCCACTTTATAATCACTTTGAATAAGAGCCTGCTTTATAAAAGCTGATGTTGATCCTTTGCCGTTTGTACCAGCAATATGAATGCCATTTACATGCTGTTCAGGGTTCCCCGCAGCTGCCAAAAAACTTTTCACACGATCTAGGCCTGGTTTAATACCCAGCCCTGTACGCCCATTTATTGCTTTTTCAACTTGATCCATTGTAAGATACATGCTGACACACTCATTTCTATTGTAATTAGTCCCATAAGTATAGCACCCGCAAGTTCTGCAACCAACCCTGGTATTACGTTAAGATTAAGAAAGGACGTCACGACTATGAACCTTACTGGCTGGATTATATACAACGGGCACCTAAGCGGAGAGAAATTTATCGACTTTGCCCAATGGCTGCATAAAGCAGCGTCTCGTAAGCAGATTAACACATCCATTATTAAAAATAATGAATGTCTATCATACTTGGACAAAGGCACACTCACGATCACTGGTAAAAACGATATTTTGCCGGATTTTGTTTTATTTACAGATAAGGATATATATTTGGCAAGACAGTTTGAAATGCTCGGAATTCGTGTGTTCAACTCTGCTGAAACAATTGCCGTTAGTGATGACAAGATTGCAACATACCAAACTCTGGCTAAGCACGGACTTGCTATTCCAAAAACGATCATAGGACCGAAAATTTTCCCAGGTGCAGAATTGGATGCACGTTTTAGCCAATATGCCGTTCATGAATTGGGATTTCCTCTAATCGTTAAAGAAGCATATGGTTCCTTTGGAGAACAGGTCCATTTGATTCATAACCAAGATGAACTGGATCGTTGTATAGAAGAGCTGAACGACCGCCCATTTGTTTTTCAGGCGTTTGTGTCTTCAAGTTATGGTCGGGATATTCGCCTGCATGTAGTCGGAGATCAGGTCGTTGCAGCAATGACACGTCATGCCAGCAATGATTTCAGGGCCAATATTACAGCAGGTGGATCAATGAAAGCCTATACGCCGTCGTCAACAGAAGCTCAACTGGCAATCAAGGCGAGTCAGGTGTTGGGAGCGGACTTTGCCGGAATCGATTTACTCTTTGGGGAAGAGGATTCCCCTGTTATTTGTGAAGTGAACTCCAACGCTCATATACGGAATATGTACGACGCTACAGGCATTAACGTGGCTGATTATATGATAGACCACGTTATTAAAATAATGAATCAAGACGGAGGTTATCAACAGTGTTGATGGGTTGGCTCATATATAGCAAACAGGATGCCCTTAAGAATCAAACTTACATCGATTGGTTTATTGATGAAGCACAGCAGCAAGGCGTTAAATTAGAGTTTATTTTACGGGAATCACTCACTTACGGCATCCTCAATAACCAGCAAACTATTTTAGTGGATAACGCATACATACAGGCTCCTGATTTTGCAGTTGTTCGAACCATTGATCCATTGTTGAGCGAATTTCTGGAACAAAAAAACGTAAAAGTATTCAATTCAGCTCGAGTGGCTCGAATAGCCAACGACAAGGCGTTAACACATCTTTGCATGGAGAATCTAGCTATTCCCATGCCTGACACATGTTTTATTAAACGTGATATGGTACCGACCACAGCCCCGATTGGTTATCCGTTTGTGCTGAAAAGTGTTCAATCCAGAGGGGCCAGGGTGTTCATTTGATACATAATGATGAAGAATGGGATCAGAACACTCAAGTGATGTTGGGAAATGATTTAATTATTCAAGATGCCAACGTTAAGCTTGGGAGAGATGTACGCGTATTTGTCGTAGGATCCGAAGTCGTTGGAGCAGTACTAAGACAAAGTGACATAGACTTCAGAGCCAACTTTACACTGGGTGGCAGCGCCAACACATATCAACTCAGTAAAAAAGACCTCGAAATGATTGATAAAATCATGCACGCATTTGATTTTGGCATGGTCGGGATTGACTTCTTAATAGGACTTGAGGGCCAACTGCTATTCAACGAAATTGAGGACATCGTCGGCTCCAGAACCCTAAGCGCTACAACCGACATCAACATCCTCCAAAAATACATCACCCATATCAAAACAAACCTAACAGCACAATAGACACAAACTGCGAACGAATGAAAACTTGAATGACTGCTTCTGACAACCGCTCCGGGGAAAACACTCCGTACCAGTGGGCGCTGATGAGCCTCGGGCCCACAGGAGGTGGGTCATGAAGGCGTTGCGACAGGACGTCGCGGTTTTAGCCTTCCTTCCCCTATTGCGCGCTCCGGGGTCTCATCTAGGCTTTTGCTCCCACAGGAGTCTCCGCGTTTTCCCCGAGCTAGGTGAGTGTTATTCATCTTCTTGCTTTATTGGGTTGAACGTTGAAGCGCATATAGGGGCTGAAAATCACTCATGAGCGGAGAAATGCTCATAAGTAAACCGAGATTACCTCTGAATTGGAAATAATACGTATAAATGGACCTAGTACTAACTGTTTAAGAGTGTTCACGTTCTTACTTGTTTTCTTAAACAGGACCGTCCAAGCATTCAATTAACATAAAGTGATTGGAGCGGAGGGAATTCGACTCCTGCGGGAACAGCACGAGTCCGAAGACCCCACAGTGAGCGGTCTTTGCGAGCGAGGAGGCTGAGGCCGTGCCCGCGGAAAGCGACTTCCCGCAGCGCAAATCACGGTGCTCGTTTAAACATATAGAGTGCTTAATGGCGGATCAAAAAACCGCCTATTTAGTTCGTAGTTTACTTATATTGTTGTAATTGGAAAAGCGGAAGTCTCTTGGGGGAGGCTTCCGCTTTTGTTTCATCTAGCTCTGACGCCTCCCCCCCTCGAGTCATAAGCTATAACGTTTCGTGACGAAGACCGCCACTGCACGTTATAGCTTATGATTTTCGGGGGTGAACAAGGCGCCTCTGCTTTTGTTCTTAGTTTTGTAGTTCTTGGATTCGTGCTTTGACTTTTGATTGTTTTTCCAGGTAATCTTTTTCTTTTTGCTTTTCCTCGTTTACCACTGCTTCTGGTGCTTTATTGACAAAGTTAGCATTGGCAAGTTTTTTCTGGACACGCTCAACTTCTTTTGTCCATTTCTCAAGCTCTTTGTTCAGACGATTGATCTCTTTGTCAAAGTCGATCAAACCTTCTAAGGGCAAGAACAACTCTGCTCCTGTAACAACAGCTGACATGGCTTTTTCAGGTACATCAACTGTCGTATCTATGACAAGTTCATCAGGGTTACAGAAACGCTCCAAGTAATTACGTTCACCCTTCAATTCTTCCGCGATTGCCTGATTCTCAGTTTTAATCAACAATTTAATTTGTTTGGACATAGGCGTATCCACTTCAGCACGAATATTACGCACAGATTTTATAATGGACACAAGTCGCTTCATTTCTTCAGAAGCTTGTTCATCATGGAGATCCGGTCGGATTTGTGGCCATTCAGCCACAGTGATCGATGGACCCTCATGCGGCAGCTTTTGCCAGATTTCTTCTGTCACAAACGGCATAAACGGATGCAGCATTCGCATCGTTTGATCCAGCACATGTGCAAGAACTGAACGCGTTGTCTTCTTCGCTGACTCATCTTCACCGTACAAGGGACTTTCGCCATTTCAATATACCAATCACATAAATCATCCCAGATAAAGTTATAAAGATGACGCCCTGCTTCACCAAACTCATATTTATCACTGTTTTTGGTTACCTGTTCAATTGCCTCATTAAGACGCGTCAGTATCCATTTATCAGCAAGCGACAAGTCACCGGACAAATCGATATCTTCATAGGTGAAACCTTCCAAATTCATCAGAGAGAACCTTGACGCATTCCACACTTTATTAGCGAAATTCCATGTGGATTCAACTTTTTCCCAGTGGAAACGGAGATCCTGACCTGGTGTCGAACCTGTCATCAGGAAATATCTCAATGAATCTGCTCCGTATTTTTCAATGACATCCATTGGGTCAACCCCGTTACCGAGGGATTTACTCATTTTTCTGCCTTCAGCATCGCGGATCAAGCCATGGAGCAGTACATCTTTGAATGGACGTTTATTCGTAAACGCTTTTGATTGAAAAATCATTCGTGCCACCCAGAAGAAAATGATATCATATCCTGTTACCAAGACGTCTGTTGGGAAGTAACGTTTAAAGTCTTCTGCTTCTTCATCTGGCCAGCCCATCGTTGAAAAAGGCCATAATGCCGAAGAAAACCACGTATCCAGAACATCTTCATCCTGTACCCAATTTTCCAGATCTTCCGGAGGTTCTTTGGCAACATAAAGTTCACCGGTTTCTTTATGATACCATGCTGGAATCTGATGGCCCCACCACAGTTGTCGTGAAATACACCAGTCTCTTATATTATCCATCCAGTGTTTGTATGTTTGTTCAAACCGTGGTGGATAGAAATTGACTTTCCCATCTTCTGTTTGTAAATCAAGAGCCCCATCTGCAAGCGGCTGCATATGAACAAACCATTGAGTGGACAAATATGGCTCAACGACAGCGCCACTTCTCTCGGAATGGCCCACCTGATGCAGATGGTCTTCTATTTCAAACAGAACACCAAGTTCTTGCAAATCACGGACAATTTGCTTGCGGCACTCAAATCGGTCCATGCCTTCATATTTACCGGCATTATGATTCATCGAGCCGTCCTCGTTCATAACAAGCACACGTTTTAAATTATGGCGATTGCCGATTTCAAAGTCATTGGGATCATGTGCCGGGGTGATTTTCACGGCGCCAGAGCCCATTTCCATATCCACATATTCATCAGCTACAATTTCAATTTCGCGTCCGACAATTGGCAAAATAACCGTTTTACCGATAAAGTGCTGATAACGTTCGTCATTTGGGTGTACCGCTACAGCTGTATCTCCAAGCATGGTTTCGGGGCGGGTTGTTGCAATCTCAATCGTTTCGCTGCTGTCTTTAAGTGGATAGCGCATATGGTAAAACTTACCCTGAATTTCCTCGTAGTTTACTTCAATGTCTGACAGCGCTGTCTGTGTGGCAGGGTCCCAATTGATAATATACTCACCCCGGTAGATCAGCCCTTGCTCATACAGTCTGACAAATACCTCTTTTACAGCTTCAGACAGTCCCTCATCAAGCGTGAATCGTTCCCTTGAGTAATCAACCCCTAGACCGAGTTTCTCCCACTGTGTTCTGATGAAATCCGCGTATTCTTCTTTCCATTCCCAGGATTTCTCAAGAAATTTTTCTCTTCCCAGATCATAGCGGCTGATTCCTTGTTCACGTAATTTACCTTCTACCTTTGCCTGGGTGGCAATGCCGGCATGGTCCATACCTGGTAGCCATAGCACATCATAGCCTTGCATGCGTTTCATGCGGGCAATCGTGTCTTGCATAGCTGTATCCCAGGCATGTCCCAAGTGCAGACGTCCTGTCACATTTGGTGGGGGAATGACGATTGAGAATGGCGGCTTGCTTTCATCTTCTCCCGCTTTAAAGAAATCTCCCTCCACCCAAAATTGATACCGGCCGCTCTCTACCTCGTTGGGGTTGTACTTGGGCGGCAATGCTTGTTGTTCATTTTCTGCCATCGCTTTTTCCTCCTTTTTTGCATATAAAAATACCTTTCCCTCCAAATAAGGACGAAAAGGCATGATTTCCGCGGTACCACCTTAGTTTACAGATCCATTGTCTGTACACTCAATACATATTGAATAACGGTCAATAACCGGTCCGGCCTACTAAACGCCATGTCTTTCAGGCAGACTGCATCAAGGACGACCTTCCTTAAGCACTTCTCCGGGAATTTCTCAGCAAACATTCCCTCTCTGTAGGCAGCGATTAAGTACTTCTCCCTATCATTGCATCTCAGATATCTGAATACATTTTTATTGTATCCATTTTTATATTTTATAGCAAGCATTATATCACAATCTACACACCCTCACTCATATAATACTCATACACACGTCATATGTACAGGAGTGATTGCAATGGCAAGGTATTATCGGTATCGACTTCCACCGTGGGCACGCCGCTGCCTCATTATTTGCGAACATGCCACATTGCCGATTCTCATATTTCAGTTGATCCGTACGTTAATATTCCCAACAACACTGGATGTTCTACTGCTTGGAGTGCTCGTGTTAATTTTTACTGCTTTTTATTTAAAATGGATTTAGATCTCGTCGCGAAACTGGGGATCGTCTTCTTCAAAGTGTTCTCTATTCATCTCATCAATTGTTTCAACTAAATGCAAAGCAAGGGTCAGCCTGCGGTACAACTGCTCTAAGCTGTGAACATATTCAAGCATTGGCTGAGCGTGACCTTTTGTGACATATGATTCAATCATATTGATGTAAGCAGTTGGGTCAAGCAAGTAAATCGACAATAACAAACGTTCATTCGAAGTTGATGCATAAGTGTCAAAGTATGTCTGCAATGAATGGCTCCACATGGTTGTATTTGGATCATGCCTGGAGCCAGCATCTTGAATTAATTTAGCCAAATCATTCATCGGGTGACCGTAATTGGCTTTTTCCCAATTGATCACATATGGCCTATGATGATATATATAATGTTGCAGTGACATCTGCCCATGACATAAACTCACAGTTTGTGCCGGATCATTTTGTAATTGAGCAATGAATGTTTTGAGACGGTCAAACAAAAGGTTGAAAATCATATCTATATGTACATAATGTGTGCACGTCTGGAGTTCAAACGGAGACATGTAATGTTGGCTCTCAAATAGCGTTATGTACTGACTGAGACGTTCATAACTGCTTAATAGATGACGTTCGTAGTCGGCAAACTTTAGTTCTGACTCCTGGATATCGACATCAGCCGTATGGCGGGTGGATTCATGTAAGTGACCCAGCGCTTTAAACAATCCTGTTATTTGCGTCTGTTTATTATGGGACGTCGCTTCAATCCAAGGTGTCACATAATAAATAGATTCCTCTGCAGCATGAAACAGAGCCCCACTCTTTGTTACATAAACAGGCAAAACAGACGACAGCCTTTGTGTATGAGCAGTATGATAAACATACTCCCAAAATTGAACTGTATTCTGATTTAGCTGACTCCGTTTTACCGCGTACTGCTTATTTCCATCTGTAGCGCGGTAGAGCAGATCAGTGTGTTTAGAAATAAGCTGAGGTGAAATACCATATTCCCATAATACTTTTTGAATGATGTTTTGATCTAACACAGGATCACACCCCAAATTTAAAAGGATATACCCCTTGTATCCCCAAGGGGGTGCTCTCATTTACGCCTTATTTTGTTTCGTGTATGGAATATACAGCAGCTGACCTGGACTTACTTCTTCATTTTCAAGACGGTTTTGACTCATAATCTGATCACTGTTGATGCCATACCTCTGAGCGATCGTCTCAATACTGTCATCAGGCTGTACGATACATAAACGCATCTTTGAATAATGCTCTTCTTCCTCTTCCCGAAACATATTTGACAGATACATAACATCCGGAACTTCTTCTGAATGGTCAACTGTATATTCCTCAGTCAGCGAATCAGCAGCATATTCCTCTTGTGCATATGACTCGAATTCTTCTGAACTATCCTCGTGCTCCTCATACGTTTCTGTTAAGCTGTCCTCATATTCTTCTGTTTCAGAGGGGGCATCTGCCCCAAAAAACTCACCCAGTGTTTGCGTTTCCTTCCATTTCCAGCGACCAGACTCTTCTTCTTTTTCTTCACTTTCTTCACCTTTTTCCTTTACTTCTGCTTCATAGTCGCTCGCTTCATCTTGATGGGTACCTTCTTGTGAGGTATTCGGGCTGATATCTTCTTGACCATCTGTCTCTGTTTCAGAGGCATCTGGAGCTCTGTGGGATTCAACTGAAAACGCCTCACCTAATTCGTAAGAGGTGTCATCATGATCCGATAATCCTTCATCCACCACAATATCTTCTTCTTTTTCACGCTCATCTTGAATTCCATAAATGGCGATCTTTGAAGTGAATTTCAGATGGCTTGGACCAGGGAGCTCATAATCAAATGTTTCAATATCAACAGAGACATCATCAAGTGCCGTAACTCTATATGTCGGAATGGAGATCTCAATCGGAAAACGGTGCATAAAAGTGGCTTCACCGTCCTCCACATCCATCACGCGTTCAACAAAACGCTTCGAGTGTTGAACTGATAGATCATACTCGGCGTCTGTTTCGGTAAGAGGCGTATGCTTCACATACTCTCCTTGTAGTTCTATCACACCTCTGATGGCCACATAATCGCCGTAATCCTGAATGGCAATTTCAGGATCAAGGGAAATACTTTTCATCTCAGCGACTTCCTGTCCGCTTTCAAAATAAAGCGATTCATGTAAGTCAAAAGCAAATACGGCTTCATCATTCATCAATAACTCTCCTCCCCCCTTGCGCATTACGCTGTGATACACACACGCTTACTTTCACTATATGCAACCGCTACTCCTCATATGATCAAAAAAGCCTGGCACAGGGCCAGACTTTTAAAGAATTACTTTTCTATTTTCGAAAATGCATTTGCTGCTGCTTGAATGGTGCGATCGATGTCTTCATCTGTATGGGCTGTTGATAAGAATAAACCTTCAAATTGTGAAGGTGGCAAAAATACGCCTTCCTCGATCATCGCTCTATAATACTGAGCGAATTGATCCAGATTGGATGCTTGAGCACTAGTAAAGTCTGTAACAGGTTCAGCTGAGAAGAAGATACCGACCATTGACCCGGCCCGGTTAATTTGCAGATCAAGGTCATTGGCTTCAGCTGCTTGACGGAATCCAGCAACAAGCCTGTCTACTTTTTCTCCAAGTTCTTTATACGAATTCGGTGTCAATGCTTTCAATGTTTCGTATCCCGCAGTCATGGCAAGTGGGTTGCCGGATAGTGTGCCGGCCTGATAAATCGGTCCGTTTGGCGCTATATGGGACATGATTTCTTTTTTACCACCATATGCACCGACTGGGAGTCCCCCACCAATGACTTTACCAAGGCACGTTAAGTCAGGCGTTACACCAAAATGACCCTGTGCACAGTTATAACCAACTCTAAAGCCAGTCATGACTTCATCAAATATGAGCAGTGAACCATTTGCTTCCGTAATATCTCTTAGTTGGTTCAGGAAATTATCTTGCGGGGGCACAACCCCCATATTGCCTGAAACTGGTTCAACAATAACACCTGCAATATCGTCACCGTACATATCAAATGCTTTTTGCAAACTAGCAGGATCATTGTATGGAACCGTGATGGTGTTCTGTGCAATCGAATCAGGAACTCCAGGGCTGTCAGGCAAACCAAGTGTTGCAACACCAGAGCCTGCTTTGATAAGAAGAGAATCTCCATGTCCATGGTAGTTTCCTTCGAATTTCAATATTTTATTACGGCCTGTATACCCGCGGGCAAGTCTTAATGCACTCATCGTTGCCTCTGTGCCCGAGTTAACCATGCGCACCATTTCAATGGAAGGCACGCGTTCAATCACGAGCTGAGCCACTTTACTTTCCAATTTTGTCGGTGTTCCGAAGCTCGTCCCTTTTACGACCGCTTCCTGGAGTGCGTTGACAACACGATCATCGGCATGGCCCAGAGCAAGAGGCCCCCAGCTGAGAACATAGTCAATATATTCATTGCCGTCGATGTCCCAGATTTTTGATCCTTTTCCGTGTGACATAAAAATTGGTGACATGCCAACTGATTTAAATGCCCTAACCGGAGAGTTCACGCCGCCTGGCATAAGTTGTGAGGATTCCTGGTACGCTTCCTGAGATAACTGAAATACTTTTTCCATTAGTGACACCCCGTTTTATCAATATTTTAGGACTGCTGCAGCCAATGGGCAGCATCTTTTGCAAAGTAAGTAATAATCAGGTCTGCACCCGCTCGCTTCATAGCTGTCAATGTCTCCATGACAATTTGTTTCTCATCGATCCACCCATTCATTGCTGCGGCTTTCACCATAGAGTATTCTCCGCTGACATTATAAGCCACCACAGGCAGATTTGTATAGTTGCGTACATCCCTCACAATATCAAGGTAAGACATAGCAGGTTTCACGATTAGAAAGTCTGCGCCTTCAGTAACGTCTGATTCTGTTTCTCTAAGCGCTTCAAGACGGTTTGCCGGGTCCATCTGGTATGTTTTGCGATCTCCGAATTCCGGTGTGCTTTCAGCTGCATCACGAAACGGCCCATAAAAAGATGAAGCATATTTGACAGCATAAGACATAATTGGTATATGTGTGAATCCCGCCTCGTCCAATGCCTCACGAATCACAGCAACAAAACCATCCATCATATTGGAAGGTGCAATGATATCTGCCCCTGCCTCCGCCTGGCTAACAGCAGTCTGCGCCAGCAATTCTAACGAAGGGTCATTATCCACATCATGGTGATGAATGACCCCACAATGGCCATGAGAAGTAAATTCACATAAGCAAGTATCGGCGACAACAAGCATTTCAGGGGCTTGCTGTTTGATCAGGTGTGTAGCTTCCTGCACAATACCTGCCTCAGAATAAGCACCGCTCCCTCGTTCATCTTTCTGCTCAGGAATCCCAAATAACAACACCGCTTTAATGCCTAACTCTTTGATTTCATTAATTTCCTCAGACATATGATCAAGTGTCAGATGATGTACCCCAGGCATCGATGGCACTTCTTGTCTTATTCCGCTTCCCTCTTTAATAAACAATGGGTAAATTAAATCATCGATCTGCAAATGATTTTCCCGGACGAGCGATCGCATTGCATTTGAAGCACGGAGTCTGCGGTGGCGCTTAAACTCGAGGCGATTATCCATCTCTTTTCATCCTTTCTGTGTAAGCAATCATTTCTTCAAGCATGCCGTCAATCGTGAATTCTGCAGGCGTCAGAATATGTGTGAATCCGTTTGCCAATGCCGCTTGTTCTGTCGTGGTGCCAATACAGACACAAACATCCCAACTCTTATCATAATTGGCGGTTTCAGCCATTTCAACAAAAGCATTCAGAGTTGACGGGCTTGTAAACGTAAGAAAATCAACTTTCTTCTGTTCAAGCACATGATTCAATAATTCTCTTGACTCATAATTAATTGAGGTTTGGTACGCGATCAAAGTATCAAAATGGATGGCATGTTCTTCAAAGAAATTCGGAAGTACATCTCTGGACCAATTTCCTTGGACAAGCAGTATTCGTTTAGGTCTTCCAGCTACAGGCAAAAACTCTTTTGCCATCACATCAGCATTATACACAGATGGGATAAACTCAGCCTGGTATCCATATTGCCTTAATGCCTGGTCCGTTTTTGGACCGACCGCTGCCAGTCTGACATTTGAAAAGTCAGCATGTCCCTCTCGTTGGGCTGAATTCAAAAAACAATGGACACCGTTGGCACTTGTAAAAAACAACCAATCATATTGTTTGAAATCAACCATACTGGTATTTGTATCAATAGGATTTGTGCAGTTGATTTTCAGCAAGGGCACTTCTACAGGATGCCCGCCCTGTAATTTGATGCACCTTGAAAATGTGCTTGCCTGTTTCTTTTCTCGCGTGATTAAGACTGTTTTACCGGCAAGTGGGCCTGTCATTCAGAGTCCAACTCTTCCAATACATCTTTAACAATCTTTTTTGCCCCCTGGTCGATCAACAGACGCGAGGCTTCTTCACCCACAGCTACAGGATCAGTCCCACGCACGGTTTCTTTAAGGATTGTTTCTCCGTCTGGTGTGCCGACAAGGGCTGTGAGCACTATGTCATCTTCATCTAGATAAGCATACCCGCCAATCGGAACTTGACATCCCCCTTCAAGAAGTCTGAGAAATGTTCGTTCAGCAGTAACTGTTCGAGCGGTTTTTTCATCGTGAATGTTATCGAGAATCTCTCTGAGCTCATCGTCATCTTCCCGACACTCAATGGCAAGGGCGCCTTGCCCGACAGCTGGCACACAAATATCTGCATCAAGATATTCTGTAATTAAATCCTCACTTAATCCAACACGTTTCAAGCCGGAGACAGCGAGAATAATGGCATCATAATCCTCTTCCTGCAACTTTCGGAGACGGGTCTCGATATTGCCGCGAATCCATGTGATTTTAACATCCGGACGTACTGCAAGAATCTGAGCGGATCGGCGAAGACTGCTCGTGCCTACAATTGCCCCCTCAGGCAAATCTTTAAGTTTCACATTATTCTTGGCGATATAGGCATCCCGATGGTCTTCACGAACTGGAATACAAGCTATCGTCAGTCCTTCTGGCATAACAGAAGGCATATCTTTCATACTATGAACAGCAAGATCCACTTCTTTCCGATACATGGCTTCTTCTATTTCTTTAACGAACAAACCTTTTCCGCCTACTTTGGATAGCGTTACATCAAGGATTTTATCACCTTTTGTAACAATTTTTTGCACGTCTATTTCATTCTCGACACCGGCTTTTTTCAACTGATCGATCACCCATTCCGTTTGAGTCATCGCCAAATTACTCCGTCTCGAACCAATCATAATTTTCCGCATCAGTTATTCCTCCATCACTTAAAAATGAAATTCTGAAAGCACTCCAAATAAAAAGAAGTTGATCAGCAGCATCAGAAAAGCGATCGTATGATAATAAGAGATTGCTTTTCCCTGATAGTGCAGACCCAACCGCAAAAACAGATAAAACATATATACACCAAGCACAACAAGAGAACCGATCGTCTTTAAATCAAACCAATAAAATTCGGCTCCTGAAGCGAAAGCCCAGACGAAGCCAAGAATCAATCCGATTGTCAGAAGCGGGACACCAATAGTGATCGCCCAGAAAGACAACTGGTCAAGCTGTTGCAAATCCCCAAACCGCCACATCCACTTCAAACCAATCTTCTTTTTTAGAAAATAGTATTGAATCAAATGCATCATGGATAGTAAAAAACCAATTGTAAAGAAACCGTAAGAAACCATGGAAATGGCAATATGAATGGTTAATATCTCGTTCGCCAGCTGAATTTGCATCCCAGCTGATTGTTTCTCAGCGTGCGTAAATATATATAAAACCAGTATGATGAAACTGAATATATTCGTAAATAGAATAATAAAATGGACTTTAAAAAAACGATTAACAATTAATGAAAACGTCACTAAAACCCATGAATAAAAAAACAGTCCTTCCCGCAAGTTTGATATGGGAAAGTTTCTGGTTATAAATATACTATCCAGCAAATACATTGTTTGAATGACCCAGACCAAGCCAAGGAGCCAGAAAGCCATGCGATTGACTTTCTGGTTCTGTTGAATAAAATCCCAGAAGTATCCAATAAGACTAAGCCCGTAGATCAATAAAACAATCTCAATAAATCTGACAGATTCAAACATGGCGTATCCTTTCTTATTTTGATGGAAGGTGTTTTAAAAAGGGAAAGGATATATGGCTGCCGCCGTTTGAGTTAAGTGTTTCGGACTCTTTGTAGTTTTGTTTATCGAGTATTGTCCGAACTTCATTCTCTATACCGAAAATATCGATAAACAAATTGAGTGCCTCTTCCCGTTTAGTACAAGCTGACATTTCTTTAGCTTGTTTAATCGGTTCTTTTAACATTTGATTGACAATGCTTTTAGTATGTTTTTGCAACACCTTTTTCTCCCGAGCTGTTAAATCAGGCATTTTCCGCTCAATACTTTCCATTGTTGCCGCCTGAATGGCCAGCCCCTTTTCTCTTAGGGCCGTAATGACCGGTACAACTCCCAGCATCTGTATCCATTCTTCAAATAACACCAGTTCCCCATCAATCATATGCTCAATTTTCGCCGCAGCAGCCTGTCTTGATGCAAGATTGTCGTCAACGATATGCTGCAAGTCATCAATATCATATAAAAACACATTTTCTGCCTGACCGGCTTCAGCTTCAATATCGCGAGGAACAGCTATATCCACAAGGAATAAAGGTGCTCCCTTGCGCTTCATTTGTACCGGTGCGATCATTTCTTTTGTTATAATAGGCTCTTGTGACCCGGTTGAGCTGATCACAATATCAGCCTGTTTCAAAACTGACGGCAAGTGATCGAATGTTGCCGAACTGGCACCAAATGTCTTTGCAAGTGCTTCAGCATTCTCTAATGACCGATTTACAACCGTCATTTGTCCAACGCCAGCTCCTAAAAGATTCTTTGCCGACAATTCCCCCATTTCGCCGGCTCCAACGATCGCAACGTGTTTCTTCTTCAAATCACCAAAGATCTTTTTGGCCAATTCCACTGCTGCGTAGCTGATTGATACAGCTTGTGCACCAATTCCAGTTTCATGATGAGCCCGTTTGGCAAATGTCAAAGCTCGTTTGAATAATTCGTTAAAAATTGTTCCGGTTGTTTGAGCTTTTTGCGCGGCAAGAAATGCGTCTCGAATTTGGCCGAGTATTTGTGTTTCTCCAAGTACCATGGAGTCCAACCCGCTAACCACTTTAAACAAATGTTGGGTAGCTGCTTCATTCTCGGAAATTTGTAGGTATAAAGCAAAGTCTTCAATTGGTACTTCAAACCACTCTGACAAAAATCGTTTTACATAATATCGTCCTGTATGCAACTGATCAGCAACGACATAAATTTCAGTCCTGTTGCATGTCGATATAATGACATTTTCTAAAATACTTTTTTCTGCAGCAAGCTGTTTAACAGCTTGAGATAAATGATCTTCAGAAAAAGTAAACGTTTCCCTAGTCTCTAAAGGGGTTGTTTTGTAATTGAAACCGACTCTTAATACGTGCACAGTGTTCCCCCCTGTATTATCAACACATACTTAAACTCATTTTAACATAATTCTACAATATATAATTCAATATAATGTGAACAAGGCTTGAACAATATGATACGATAGAACGTACATAATCCGTATAAAAACTAACATACAGCGATTCATGCTGCAAGCAAAGTGCACATAGAAATAGAGTTGAAGGAGTTGTTCATCTAATGAAAAAACAACATACATTTACGGCTTATCTTTTAATCGGGCTCGGGATTTACTTTTTGCTTAAACAGTTGAAAGTCCCGATTCTAACGGACTTCTATTCTTGGCCTACACTATTGATCATTATAGGCCTTGCTTTCCTTATATATGCAATACGTGCAAAGGAATATCAACAGTTGTTTACAGGAACGCTTCTTTTGGGATTGGGCATCCATTTTCATGGACTTAACCATTATAGCTTCTGGCCAGATCATTGGGCAATGTACACACTGATTATCGGTATTGCCTTCTTTGTCAGATACCTTAAAACGAAACAAGGCATGGTCTTAGCTTTAGTTATGATGGGGCTGTCTTTATTCTTCATCTTTTCCATGCAGATCCCAAGTGAACTGTCGTGGATTTATGACATTGTCGGTTTAATTGAACGTTTCTGGCCAGTAGCTCTCGTGATTATTGGCCTCTATCTTCTGAAACGAAAATAATTGACCTAAAAGAACCGGCCTGATTCGAATCAGGCCGGTTCTTTTAGGTTTTTTCTAAGTGGCTAGGAGACGTTCTGCTTCGCTCCATGCTGCATCTTTCCCTTCTCCAGTCTCAGCTGAAAAAGGGATTAAAATATCCTCTGGTGAAAGCTCTAATGTTTTATGAGCTGTTTGAACATGTTTCGATCGTTTGTTTTTGGGAATTTTATCGAGTTTTGTACCAATCACCACAACCGGTAAGTTAAAGTGCTTTAAATAATTATACATTAGTATATCATCTTTTGTCGGCTCATGACGCAGATCAACCACAAGCAAAACGCCTTTTAGCACAGAGCGACTCTGGAAATATGTTTCCATCATAATGCCCCATTTATCACGCTCTTTTTTGGATACTTTAGCATAACCGTACCCGGGGACATCGACAAACTGAAACACATCATTGATTTTATAAAAATTCAATGTGCGTGTTTTACCAGGCTTGGAAGATGTCCTTGCAAGGTTCTTACGATTGATCAGGCGATTTATAAATGATGATTTCCCCACATTGGAACGCCCTGCCAATGCAATCTCTGGCAAGCCGTCATTTGGATACTGGCTTTCACTGACTGCACTTATAACGATTTCAGCCTGATTTACTTTCATATCTTACTCCCCCACCAATGCAATTTTTAACACCTCGTCCATATGTCTGACAGGCTTAAATTCTAACCCCGCTCGTACACTTTCAGGTATATCCTGGACGTCCTTTTGATTATCTTTTGGCATAATAATCGTTGTAATTCCCGCCCGATGTGCACTCAACGATTTTTCCTTTAGCCCTCCTATAGGAAGAACTCTTCCCCTCAGGGTAATTTCACCGGTCATACCGACTTCTTTTTTATAGCTCGTCCTGTCAGCGATGAAACCAGAGCTGTCGCAATCGTAATTCCGGCAGATGGTCCATCCTTTGGTGTGGCCCCTTCAGGTACATGAATATGAATATCATATTTCTCATGAAAATCCGGGTCTATATTTAACTCATCTGTTCTTGAGCGGATATAGCTGAATGCTGCTTGAGCTGATTCTTGCATAACATCACCAAGTTTGCCGGTTAGTGTCAATTTACCTTTGCCGGGATAGTGGGATACTTCAATTGATAACGTATCGCCTCCAGCAGCCGTATAGGCAAGTCCTGTTGCTGCCCCAACTTGATTCGCTTCTTCCATCTTTCCATAACTGAATATTGGTTTCCCCAAAATATCTTCTAAATTATTACGTGTAATGACCACGCGTTTTTTATCTCCTGAAATAATCAGGCGAGCCGCTTTACGACATGAGCGTGCAAGCTGCCGTTCAAGGCTTCTGACTCCAGCCTCACGTGTATAAGTACGTACAATTTGCAACAATGCGTCATCACGGATTTGCAGTTGTCCTTTTGTAAGCCCATTTTCGTCCATTTGTTTAGGGAGCAGGTGGTCTTTAGCAATATGCTGTTTCTCAACTTCTGTATACCCGGCTAGTGATATGAGTTCCATCCTGTCCAGCAATGGTGCGGGGATGTTATTCATGTAATTTGCAGTTGCAATAAACATGACATTGGATAAGTCATAAGATTCTTCAATAAAATGGTCACTAAATGTGTTGTTTTGTTCAGGATCCAAGACTTCCAGCATCGCTGCTGTCGGGTCACCGCGTAAATCGCTAGTAAGTTTATCAATTTCATCAAGCAGAAAAACAGGATTGGTTGTTCCTGCTTTCTTCATCCCTTGAATAATTCTTCCTGGCATTGCACCAATGTAAGTGCGTCGATGACCTCGAATTTCCGCCTCATCACGCACACCGCCCAAGGAGATTCTGACAAACTTTCGGTTCACTGATGCAGCAATCGACTTTGCAAGTGATGTCTTTCCAACACCTGGTGGGCCGACAAGGCAAAGAATTGGGCCTTTAATGGAGTCTGTCAATTTTTTTACAGCTAAGTATTCAATTATCCGTTCTTTTACTTTCTGGAGGCCATAATGATCTCTGTCTAAAATAGCTTCAGCACGGTCTATGTTTATCGCGTCTTTTGTTGTAGCTGTCCATGGCAAAGACACAAGCCAATCCAAATAATTATAAATGACATTACTCTCAGCGGAGCTTTGGGGGATACGTTCAAAACGCTTAAGTTCTTTTCGTGCTGCTTTATAAACTCTTTCAGGCATCTGTGCTTCTTCAATTCTCTCCTGAAGTTTTTCAACTTCTGATAATCTGCCGTCATTTTCTCCCAGTTCCTTCTGAATAGCTTTCATTTGTTCCCGCAGATAATACTCTTTTTGCGTTTTTTCCATTGATGACTTAACATGTTCGCCTATTTTCTTCTCAAGATCTAATACTTTTTTTTCACTTGATATCAGTCGGAGTAATGTGTTGAGCCGATCTGTCACATCCATGGTTTCAAGTAACATTTGCTTATCTTTCAGATTAATGGGTAAATGGGATGCGATGACATCAGCCAAACGTCCGGGTTCATCCATGTCTGCAACAGATGCATACGTTTCCTGAGTGATTTTCTGAGACACATTTATGTATTGTTTAAATTGTTCAAGAAGCGAGCGCTTTAATGCTTCTACTTCATAATCATTTCCGGGTTTTTCTTCCACACGTTGAACTTCAGCTGAAAGCATGGATTGCTGTTCTGTAACATGCGTGATTTCTGCACGATAAAGCCCCTCTACAAGTACCCGTTTCGTTCCATTAGGTAATTTAATCATTTGATTGACCTTGGCGACCGTCCCTGTTTGATATAAGTCTTCTGGACCAGGCTCATTTAGTTCAACTTGTTTTTGTGCAGTGAGAAAGATTTGTTCATCATTAAGCATGGCTTTTTCTAATGCTGCTACTGATTTGTCTCTGCCCACATCCAGATGCAAAACCATTGAAGGGAACACAAGCAGGCCCCTTAACGGCAGCAATGGCAATTCATAATTTATATTAGGCATGACTTAAACCTCCAAATTCATGTATGTCTTCATCTGTGTTATTATGGCCTGTTAAAGAGATTTCAAACATGTTCATGCATGTAAACAAAACTGGCTTGCACTGTATTTGAACATCAGGCAAGCCAGTAATATAGCATATTTCAGGTTAATGTTACAGGAAATTTAGGCGCTTTCCTTAGGTAATTTTTGATCGCCTTGTTTAACTGTGCCATCGTTGAAAACAAGCTTAGGGCTGCCGTTTTCGTCTGTAACAGTCTCTTTTGTAATAATACACCGTTCAATATCATCACGAGAAGGCAACTCAAACATAACATCAAGCATAATGTTCTCTATGATTGAACGCAGTCCACGGGCTCCTGTCTTACGCTCAATTGCCTTTTTGGCTATTTCGGTAAGAGCATCTTCTTCAAAAACCAATTCGACATCGTCCATTTCGAACAACTTTTCATATTGCTTAACAAGCGCATTTTTTGGTTTTGTCAAAATGGTGATCAATGCTTCTTCGTCAAGTGGCGCAAGGCTGCCGATAACCGGTACTCTGCCGATGAACTCCGGTATCAATCCATAACTCAACAAGTCTTCAGGCAAGACATTAGCCAGCAATTCACCTTTATCCATCTCAGCTTGCTTCTGATTTGAGCCAAATCCGATGACTTTCTTACCAAGACGACGTTTAATAATTTGGTCAATCCCATCAAATGCACCACCCACAATAAACAATATATTGGTGGTGTCAATCTGAATGAATTCCTGGTGCGGATGTTTGCGGCCGCCTTGTGGAGGCACACTTGCTACTGTTCCTTCAAGAATCTTAAGCAAGGCTTGTTGCACACCTTCCCCAGAAACATCACGGGTGATGGAGGTGTTCTCAGATTTACGTGCCACTTTGTCAATTTCATCGATATAAATAATGCCTTTTTCAGCTTTTTCAACATCATAATCTGCAGACTGGATCAGTTTTAGAAGAATATTTTCTACATCTTCACCAACATACCCGGCCTCTGTAAGGGATGTTGCATCAGCCATCGCAAATGGCACATTCAGTACTCGGGCCAAAGTCTGGGCGAGTAATGTTTTACCGCTTCCCGTCGGCCCCAGCATGGCAATGTTACTTTTAGCAAGTTCTACACCATCATTCGATTTAGCCGGGGTGTTTACACGTTTATAATGGTTGTATACAGCTACAGATAGATTCTTTTTGGCCAACTCTTGCCCAATAACATAATCATCCAGAGTCTCACAGATCTCTTTTGGCTTAGGAATTTCTGTAAACTCAACCTCTTCATCTGTACCCAATTCTTCTTCTACAATTTCTGTACATAACTCAATACATTCATCGCATATATAAACGCCAGGCCCGGCAACCAGTTTACGTACTTGCTCTTGACTTTTCCCACAAAATGAGCACTTCAACTGCCCTTTTTCTTCGTTAAATTTAAACAATTTATTCACCTCTAAACATTGATCTTTTATCATCTAAATCAAATATGTTTATTCATCTCTAATATGACACTTCACAGTTATCATATCAGAACAAGACCAGAAAACAAAACAATTCACTCGCATGGGGCATGTCATCATTATGAGGATTTTATTACAAATGTCAACTTATACGAATCCTTGCGACAAGGATGTTTTTAAAGTTTTCTGGAGCAAGCAACTTCATGTTATTCCCTAGTATATGTCTGATCCGTAAAAGTTAACCCCTGTTTATATTTTAAGCTATTAAGCTGAAAACAAGGTGCGAGACTATCCGCACCTTGTTAGAGTTGTAAATCGTGTTTTATTATACATTTGACACATTAAACAGTTTTGCTGTGTTCAATAAGAAAGTCTATAGCTTTCTTCATTTTCAAATCTTCTTTAACCATATCTGCATTGCCGCCAAGCATCTGCTTGATCTGATCAATCTCAATGTTGTACATAGAGGCCATCTTTTCAAGTTCCTCATTGACATCGTCATCGCTTGCTTCGACATTTTCTGTCACTGCGATTGCTTCAAGCGTCAAGTTGGTTTTAACGCGTTTCTCAGCGTCTTCTTTCATTTGTTCTTTTAAAGCAGCTTCATCCTGACCAGAGAATTGGAAATACATTTCCTTTGTCATGCCCTGCATTTGAAGCTGTTGTTCAAACTCTTGGATCATCCGGTCTGTTTCAGTGTCAATCATTGCCTCGGGAATATCCACTTCCGCGTGATCAGAAGCTTGTTCAACCACTGACTGACGTTTAGCATTTTCGGCATCCTGATCTTTTTGAGATTGAAGTTCATCTTTTTTCTTTTGCTTCAATTCGTCAAGAGTTTCGACATCATCGTCGACATCCTTTGCGAACTCATCGTCAATTTCCGGCAATTCCTTGGATTTGACTTCATGAACTTTCACTTTAAATGTCGCATTCTTACCAGCGAACTCTTCAGCGTGGTAGTCTTCAGGGAATGTAACTTCAATTTCTGTATCTGTATCGATATCTTTCCCAACCAACGCTTCCTCAAAGCCTGGAATGAATTGGCCTGAACCAATTTCAAGTGAGAAATCTTCTCCTTGGCCGCCTTCAAAAGCTTCTCCATCAATATAGCCTTCAAAATCAATAACAGCTGTATCACCGTTTTCGATTTGGCCCTCTTCTTTTACGACAAGTTCTGCATGCTGCTCTTGAAGTGCCTGAATGGCCTCTTCAACATCTTCATCAGTAACTGTCGTATCTTGTTCTTCCACTTCAAGGTCCTTGTACTGGCCAAGCTTAACTTCCGGCTTCACCGTAACTTTCGCTGTGAAAACTAAGTCTTTGCCTTTTTCAATTTGTTCAATATCAATTTCCGGCTGATCGACAGGATCAATGCCTGCTGTTTCTACAGCGTTACTGTAGGCTTCAGGAAGTAAAATATCAACTGCATCCTGATAAAGAGATTCAACACCGAAACGATTTTCAAAAATCATCCGTGGCACACGGCCTTTTCTAAAGCCTGGGATCTGTACATCCTTTACAACTTTCTTGAATGCCTGATCAAGTCCTTTGTCGAATTCGTCTGCCTCAACTGTAAAAGTGAGAACACCTTCATTGCCTTCTTGTTTTTCCCATTTTGCTGACATACGATTACCTCCAAAAATCTATTATTTCATGAACAATTCAATGTTTAACTTACTTCAGTTGTTTTCTGCTCATTTACAACCCTTACATTATAACATAATCGGTGTGCCTTTCAAGCATTAAACCTGACTCTTTATGCATCCATCATAGACAAATAAAGACCATCACATAAATTAATTTCTTCTGCATATGCAAGGATAGTGCTACTTGCCATCCCCTTATTATGTATAGACGCTATTCCATGTCCAATATGTTTAAGAGCTTCAGCTATGAGAGGTGCTTGATCTGGCTCTGGTATTAGAGGATACCTCACATATGTAAATCTTGTCAACAACTGATCCAACTGTTTATATAATGTTGGATTATGTTGTTCAATCTCATTTATAAGCAATTTCGTCTGCTTAATGGTCGCGCTGTTACTAAGATCATATGTATCAACAGGGTTTCTCCAGCCACTCACACCGAGTTTATGGATTTCTAAAGGTCGGTTTACAGATTGTTCCTGATACCATAAAAACAAACCGGTTTTAACCATAGGATGAACGTTATGGTCGGTCAGATAGCTTTCCATACTTTGTTTAGGTATTGCACCAAGTGAGCGTAATTTCTCCACTGTTATCCACTGCAGATGATGGTCTTGGTTTGCGTGAGCCTTAAATAGTATTCTCGTCAGTTTAGCAGATTCTTCTGCAATGACTTCTTCTCTCATATGTGTGCTTAAGTCTCTCAATTGGGAAAACTGTTCCCGAAAAGGATCCGGGATTGTTTCCTGATGATCCAACACGGCATTTGAAGTTTCTATAACCAGCTCATACTGCCCTGTCTGAAATAACATAGTGAGATAAATATGGACATACTCAAAATAATATGTATCGTGACGACTCATGAGTTTTTCAGAGAGTTCTTCCGCTTCCTCAAATTGATCAAGTTCCATTAAACAAATCAGTTTACCCATCATGATCTCATGGTGATCAACACCATGTTCCAGGAGTTGATCAAGTTTATCAAGCGCTTCACGGTAATTTTTGTTGGTCAAGGCAGATAAGCTCTCTTGTTCCAGAGTGGTTTGCAGTTTAGGGAACAATATAACATTATCATCTCTATCCGACATATATTCACCTCTTTTCATTAAGCATTCTCAAATCCATGCCAGTCCATTCCCATTCCTCACTAAGGTTAAACCCGTTTGTTTCCCACACTAAAATATCAAATACAATTGTATCATATTAAAACACCGGCATACTGACGTTAAAGCTTTACAGCCAACGCGTCAATATGCCGGTCAATGGTCGGAATGAAACCGCATAAACATCCCAGGCAGGATTCGAACCTGCGACCCACAGCTTAGAAGGCTGTTGCTCTATCCAGCTGAGCTACTGGGACATAAAAAGTTATGGAGCGGGTGAAGGGAATCGAACCCTCGTCATCAGCTTGGAAGGCTGAGGTTTTACCACTAAACTACACCCGCAAAGAACAATACCTGTTTAACAGACAAAAATTATTATACGTTTTATTACAGGTATTGTCAATAACTTTCTACTATTATTTGATCGTCATTCAATTGCCGGCGTGTAGTGTATATCTGTCAGACAGTGGATCAAGAAGCCTGCCATCGACTGAATAAAAATCAACATGAATTTCTGATTTGCTGTCCCAAGTTAAAATTGCGTACGATTCCTCGTATTTGCCTCTGGATTGTTTAATACTGCCAGGGTTGATCAGCAACTGCTCATCAACCAACTCAGCTCCGGCTTTATGTGTATGGCCGAAGCAAACCACATCAGCATTGTATTCCTTCGAGCGATATGACAAAGCTAATAAACCTGCATTCACGTCTGTCAAATGCCCGTGTGTCACGTAGAACACCAAATCTCCAATTTCAACTGCTTGTTCAGTGGGATAGCGGCTATCGAAGTCGCAGTTACCGGCTACTTTTATATAATGCTGCAATTCTTCAGCATCCATATCCAGCTCGGAATCCCCACAGTGTATCATTGCAGAGACTTCGTGGCGTTGTTTTATCTGAGAGAGTTCTTGTGTCAGCCCATGTGAGTCGCTCACAATTAACACCTTCATATTTTACACCTGCTTTAATCTGAATTCACTTGAGTCTTCAGCCAGTCTGTCAATTGTTCAAAAGCATGCTTTCGATGACTGATACGGTTTTTTTCCTGAGATGTCAATTCAGCCATCGTTTTTGTATAACCATCCGGAAGAAAAATCGGATCATAGCCAAAACCATGGTTTCCTCTTGGCGCAAAAACAATTTTACCTTCACAATAACCTGTACGGAAAACCGTCTCTTCACCAGGTAGCGCCAGTGCAAGCACACAGACAAAACGTGCAGTTCTCTCTTTTTCGGGTACATTTTGAAGTTCATTCAACACTTTTTCAACGTTTTTCTGATCATTCCCATGGCCCCCGGCATATCTTGCAGAAAAAATACCAGGTTTGCCATCCAAGGCATCAACAACCAGACCTGAATCGTCTGCGATTACCGTTTGATTCAAGACCTTCGCAATTTGTTCAGCTTTAATCGCAGCATTCGCCTTAAATGTGCTTCCGGTTTCTTCAATATCCGGCATGGGCGTTTCAAAATCCAGCAGAGAGGAGACATTTATACCAAATGCATGGAAAAAGTCTCTAAATTCAGCAGCTTTCCCTGGATTTTTTGTTGCAACAACTAAATGTTTCATGATACACCGTCCTGTTTTTTCGTTTCTCCGATTCGCCCTTCCCATGCTTCAATAACTTCAGATTGTGTTTGAAAAAGTTGTTTAATGCCTCCTTCAGCTAATTGAAGCATTGTCTGTAACTGTGTATGAGTAAATGTTGCCTCTTCGCCTGTACCCTGTATTTCAACGAATTCTCCTTTACCAGTCATAACGATATTCATGTCCACCGCTGCACGGGCATCTTCTTCATACTTCAGATCAAGAATTTCCGTTCCATCAGGCAAGACTCCAACCGATATAGCTGCAAGAAAATCTTTTACAGGCATCTTTTTAATTGTTTTTTTATCAAGCAATGTACCGAAAGCAAGAACAACCGCAACAAATGCGCCGGTAATCGAAGCAGTTCTTGTTCCGCCGTCTGCTTGAATCACATCGCAATCCACCCATAAAGTTCGCTCACCAAATGACTCTAAATCTACTACTGATCTGAGCGCCCGTCCAATCAGCCGTTGGATTTCCATCGTTCTTCCGCTTACTTTACCTTTTGATGATTCCCGTATATTACGCTGATCTGTTGCACGGGGAAGCATCGCATATTCAGCCGTAATCCATCCTTTACCAGTCCCCCTTAAGAATGGGGGGACCCGATCTTCAATACTGGCATTACAAATTACTTTCGTATCGCCTATTTCTATTAATACAGACCCCTCGGGATGTTTAACGAAATGTGGCGTAATTTTAATTGGTCTTAAACTGTTTTCTGCGCGTGAATCATTTCTCATGCAACATTTTCCTCCTCTAAAAATATAGCTTAACATATTTTAAACTAAAGTGTCAGGTTCATGCACGTCAATATGTATTACAAAAACCATTGTACACAAAAAAAAGAGGCTAAAGCTTAAGCCTCTTGTTATAACTTCTCTTTTGGAACAAACATATCCTTGGTTACGGGTTCTTTATATACCTCACCATTCTCGTTCGTTAACTGATCAATTTCTTCAACAGAAACTTGAACAGCTTCAACGCCTTGATGCTCAGTTAATGATCTTACAAGTGTTTCCATTACCTCATCTGAAATAACACCTGTGTTTTTATCTTTTAAGATATACTGATTGAATTTCAACTGTAGTATGCCGTCTTTCAACATAGGCTCACTCGAAAGGGCAGTTTCCATATTAAAAACATGTTGCAGATTCGATTCGTAGCTAGGACCCGATATTACAGTATCCACAACTGATTGAAGTACATCATCGCCGTCTGCATTCACACGCTGAGTGACAGGTACAAAATAAGTTTGCTCACTTGAAACAGCCGGATAATAAACAGTAATGGCATCCTGATTAATCAAGTCTCCTGAAGCTGAAGGCATGATGTTAATGCCGTTCGCTCTTGTATAACCGTCTTGAATAGGTGTACCGCTTACTGGCATTTCTTCCTGTGGTTCGCCATTGATCCATAACTGAACCCTTTGCACCTGATCAAACTGCGTGAGTGTATAGGTCATCGCTTGCAAGATTTGCAACTCTTCTTCTGATTGATATTCCTTAAATTCTTTCGAAACATCAACAATGACTGTGCCATCTTCTTGCAGATTTAGTCCTAATATGTCAGTGCCTGCAGGCAGAACCGCCTTAAATCCGTTTGGAAGCAGTTCATTGATCGGTCCATCTTTCACCAGATATTCAAGTGCTTGTGTTGCTACTTCTCTTGACTCAGGTAATGGTATCTCAATCGTTTGTGGTGCGACCATGCCATTCTTATCGATTAAATACAGTTCACGCTGAATGGTCTGAGCTTGCTCTTCAGTATCACCTGAATCCATTTTCTCATTTTCAGCAGAATCCGTCTCCCCCGCCTCGCCTTTAACCGCCTCTGATTCGGGTGGCGGATCAATTTCTTCAGAGGACTGCTCACCTTGAAAGCATCCAGTCAGTACGATGGATAACATCACAGTAAAAGCAAGCAGAAATATTCCACGCATCTTCATGTTATTAACCCCCTACGATGGTTTGTACTAATATATATACGAGCCATTAGGGGATTTTAGACCTAAATATTTTTTGAAAAACAAACAACCCGGAAATCGTGTGTGAACACACTTTCCAGGTTGTATTGATCAATCAATTGAAACTTGTTTAATGGTTGGAATAAGCGGCACTCTGTTCTCTGTGGATTCAAAGATTATACGAACCAACCCTGCAAAAATGCCGGTATCACCAGTTGTGTAAAATTCGTGTTTGACTGGGTTTTTGCTGTTGTTCAGCATTTGATTCAAGGAGAGAAGGACACTGGTCTCCCGGGCTGTTTCCTCACTGGAAGATATAATAGAGATATTTGGGCCCATAACCTTCCTTATAGTATGTTTCAACAGCGGGTAGTGGGTACACCCCAGTATTAAGGTGTCGATTGGTCCGTTTAACTTAAGAGGCTGAAGAGAGGTACGAACAACGTCTTCAGTATATTCCCCTGTCATCATGCCAGTTTCGACCAATGGTACAAACTGAGGGCAAGCTAGCTGATAGACATCGATAAGCGGTTTAATCGTTCTAAGAGCCTCCGCATAAGCCCCACTCATAATGGTGCCCTGGGTGCCAATAACAGCGACATGGTTTGTCTTAGCTGCTTTTATAGCTGCTCTCGCGCCTGGCTGGATTACGCCGAGTACTGGGATAGAGAGTTCATTCTGCAAAACTTCCAGCGTAAAAGCAGTTGCGGTATTACAGGCAATAACCAGCATTTTAATGTCTTGTTTGATCAGAAAATCTGTCATCTGTCTTGTATAAACTTGTACTTCTTCTGGGGCCTGGGACCATATGGACAGCGTGCTGTATCTCCTAAATAGATTATGCGCTCGTTTGGCAGCTGTCGCATTAATTCCTGAACGACCGTGAGACCCCCAATACCTGAATCTATAACACCGATTGCGCGTTGCATTGTAATCGCCTCGTCTTAGTTGTTTTCTTGATGTTGTTTAATCTTCATCTGTTCATACAGGTCACTCAGCATTGTGTTTAAAGTTAAAGAATCCTCCATGGAGAAAGAAGCCAAAACCTCTCCTAAGTACGCCTGTCTTTTTTTGATAACTTCTTTTATAATAACTTTGCCCTTGTCTTCAACTTGAATTCTTACCACTCGCCGATCTTTTTCATCTCTAACTCGTTTTACAAGAGCGTTGTTCTCCATGCGGTCCACAAGATCCGTCGTTGTGCTGAATGCGAGTCCGATCTTTTTGGACAGTTCACCAATGGTTAGATTTTCATCGTCAATTAACCATTGCAATGCGGCAAATTGCGGGGATGTGATTGGGTAATTATTCAAGATTTTACGGCCATTCAATTTGATTGCACCGGCAATATAGCGAAGTTTTTTTTCAATGTTTTCAATAGGTACTTGGTCGTCTGGTTTAGTCACATTGCCGCCTCCTTGAAATTGAGATTGAAATGGGGGATATCAGCTACGATTAAACTGCTCAGCTGTAGCCGCCATGTCGTTGTTTTCTTCAAGTATTCTTTTTAACTTATTTTTACTTTTGCGGGAAACGAGAATATAAAGTATATCCTCACTTTCAATAACTGTTTGTCCTTTAGGGTAATAACGTTTCCTTCTCTGATAATCGCATTGATCAGCGCGCTATCCGGAAGCACCAGATCTTCAAGTGATTGGCCAATAATGGTATTGTGCTGTGATACATGATATTCTACCATTTCAACATTCGCTTTACCAATAGAGATAAGTTCAAGAGAATGCATCGGCCGGGTTTTCTGTTGATCTTCCAGTCCCAGCTTTTCAGCTGCATAGGTGATCGTTGACCCTTGTACCAGTGTTGAGGTTAAAACAACGAAAAAGACAATATTAAAGATGATTTGACTGTTTTCCAGATCTGCTAGCATGGGGAAGATTGCGAGCACAATGGGCACGGCTCCCCGAAGACCTGCCCAGGAGAGGAATATTTTTTCTTTAATGTTGTACCGTGAGTATATCAGATTGGTAAAGACAGCTATCGGTCTTGCAACAAACATCAAAATAAGTGAGATAAACAGACCATTCAATATGTTGCTGACAGTGAATAAATTATGTGGAAACACAAACAGACCCAGGATCACAAACATAATAATCTGTGCCATCCAGGCAAACCCTTCTGAAAAACTAACAACGGAATACCGGTATGTTAAGTCTTCAGAATTGCCCATCATAATGCCAGCTGCATACACGGCCAGTAATCCACTTGCATCAAATAAAGATGTTATGCCATACGTTAAAAAAGAAAATGCAATTGCAAATAATGGATACAATCCACTTGAATCCAGATTAATGTAATTCATAGCAAGCCGGCCGACGCCACCGATTAATAAACCAAAAAGCAAGCCAATGCCCATTTGCCAAAAGAAAGAACCAATTAAATTAATGATTCCAGTCTGATCAGTTGTCAGAAGTTGGATAACCGAGATGGTTAAAAACATCGCCATCGGGTCATTTGAACCCGACTCTGCCTCAAGTGTTGATTTCATTTTAATTTTAATGTTTTTATCCTTTAGAACTGAAAAAACAGCAGCAGCATCAGTAGAGCCAATAATCGATCCGACCAAAAACCCTTCAAGCCATGTGAAATCCAATATGTATTTCGCTGCCACAGCTACTACCGCACTTGTTGTCAAAACGCCAACTGTAGCCAATATACCCGCTGCAGGTGCTACTGGTTTCACGTCTCGCCATTTTGTCTGCAGACCGCCCTCAAAAAGGATGATTACGAGTGCAAACACCCCAATAAGCTGAGCCACTCCAGCATTGTCAAAATAAATAATATCTAAGCCATCACTCCCTGTGATCATGCCAACTAGAATAAATAATACGAGCGTAGGCACACCCAGGCGCGAAGAAAACTTTGTAATAACGACACTAATGATCAGTAATAGAGCAAACAAAAGAATAATTTGATTTGATTGTACAAGCTCTTGAATGACGCCGCCCTCCCATCTCCCAAACTCACATCAAGATCCATTACTCTCCATTATAGCAAATATCTCAAAACCAAACACCTTTTTTACAACACCAAAACAACAGTAGAAACAAACTTCGAACCAGTGAAAACTCAAAAAACAAGGCCCCCCTGGCTTGCGAAGTTTTAAGTTACTACTCGTATGGTGATTTCACGTGGTTTTCCGATATATGTGAGTTGAAAACGCCGATATAACTAAGTCAAACACCATATATGTTTGTATGAGAATCGTGATTTGCGCTGCGGGAAGTCGCTTTAACTTTATCACAGCTCAAGTGCGACATCTGTTCAAGAAACCCACTTTCACAATGTCTTCTCTGCCAAGGGGCCTGCAGGACGTATGTCGTTCGATGTTGGCGCGGGACGCGCCGGTTTTAATCGAACATCCCCTGACGCCTCCTTGCCCCGGCAAGGGGTATTCCTATCACCCAGCTCGGGGAAAACACGGAGACTCCTGTGAGATGAAAAGCCTCGGTGAGACCCCGGAGCGCAATAGGGGAAGGAAGGCTAAAACCGCGACGTCCTGTCGCAATACCTTCATGACCCACATCCTGTGGGCCCGAAGCTCAGCAGCGCCCGCGGAAAGCGCAGTGTTTTCTGAGCGATTGCCGGTGGCAGTCATTAGATCTGCTCTGCTTGGTTAGTTCGTAGTTTACGGATTTGGGGAAGCTTTGCCCAGTTTGGTGGTTTTGTGCGCACCTCTTTTGGTTGTTGACATACGCTATTAATGACTAAATAATGTCCCTCAAACATGCAGTTCTATGTCAGCAAGGAGGGGTTACCATTTGGAGGACAACACGTATAAACCAAAGCAGCTATTGACCAAGCGAGAAAAAGAGGTATTCGAGCTACTGGTACAGGATAAAACAACAAAAGACATTGCCCAGGATTTATTTATATCTGAGAAAACAGTCCGCAACCATATTTCAAACACGATTCAAAAGCTGGGTGTCAAAGGGCGATCACAAGCTGTAATTGAGCTACTCCGCATGGGGGAGCTTAAGCTGTAATACAAAACCGACTTTCTGGTGTCAGAAAGTCGGTTTTGTTGTGTATATTTACATCTAACGAACTAAAAGTTTTTCTTTTAGATTTTCATCAATGGCAACTGGTTTTCCACTGTGTTTGTTAATATAAACCAGTCTTCCTCTGCCTGTAAGACAAAGATCTTCTTTTTCATTAACAACCATATAATGGATATCCACAGATGTTGTTCCGATATAATGGGCCTTTACATAAACATTTAATCTGTCATCAAAATACATTTGCTGATGATAATCACACTGAAGGTCCGCAACTACAGGTACGTTTTGCTCATCGGAAGAATCACTGAAAAAGCCGAGTGATTTCAAATATTCAATTCGTGCTTCTTCAAAGTAAGTGAAGGCGGATACATTATTCACATGACCAAACATATCCGTTTCAGAAAAACGGACTTTAATCTGAATTGAAAATAAAAATGAACGCTTCCATTGATCAAAATCTTCAATATAAGAGATTGACTTCACATTCATGTCCCCTTCTCACAACATTCTTAACTTATTCTTACTAAATAATCCTGACCACAAAAGGCCAGGACCATTTAGATTCTGCATTAATTTGCTTTATCGCTGCCAAAAAAATTCTTAAATGACTGAATAGTGGTTGCCCGATTCATAGCCGCGATCGAGGTGGTCAATGGAATGCCTTTTGGACAAACCTGCACACAGTTCTGCGAGTTTCCGCAGCCCTGGATTCCGCCTTCTTCCATCAGTCCATCAAGTCTTTCGCTTGCGTTCATGGCACCTGTTGGGTGTGCATTATACAAACGTGGAAGTGACAACGCAAACGGGCCAATGAAGTCAGATTTATCATTAACATTCGGACATGCTTCGAGACAAACCCCGCAAGTCATACATTTTGACAGTTCATAAGCCCACTGCCGGTTCTTCTCAGCCATTCGCGGCCCTGGTCCAAGGTCATGTGTGCCATCAATTGGGATCCAGGCCTTGACCTGTTTCATTGCGTCAAACATGCGCTCACGATCAACAACAAGATCGCGGACGACAGGGAACGTGGCCATTGGTGCCAGTCTGATCGGTTGTTCTAATTGGTCGACCAATGCGGCACAGGATTGGCGGGCTGTTCCATTAATCACCATGGAACAGGCGCCACACACTTCCTCAAGACAGTTCATGTCCCATTGAACAGGGCTGGTTTTATCTCCATTTGCGTTGACAGGATTTTTACGGATCTCCATCAAACCGGATATGACGTTCATATTCGGACGATATGGAACATTAAATGTTTCTTCATAAGGAGCTGAGTCTGGGCCGTCTTGTCGTGTAATAATAAACGTTATGGTTTTAGACTCTTCTGCCATGACTATTTACTCCCTTCACTTTTTTTTGAGTAATCACGTTTACGAGGCGGGATTAATGATATATCTACCTCTTCATATGTTATTTCCGGAGCCTGTTTTTCTTTATTAAACGTAGCAATCGTTGTTTTCAACCATTCATTGTCATTACGATCAGGGAATTCCGGCTTATAATGAGCTCCGCGACTCTCATTTCGATTATAGGCACCTTGAGTAATAACACGCGCCAAATGGATCATGCTATGCAGCTGTCGAGTAAACATTACCCCATGGTTGCTCCAGCGGGAAGTATCATTCATGCCGATATTTTCCCAGCGTTCAAGCAATTCTTGAAGTTTCTCATCGGTTTTCAAAAGCTTATCATTGTGACGCACTACAGTGACGTTCTCCGTCATCCAATCTCCAAGTTCTTTATGAAGGGCATAGGCATTTTCTTCCCCATCCATCTTCATCAGTGCTTCAAACTTTTCTTTCTCTTCTTCCACATGCTTGTCAAATAAATCTGAGGACATATCTTCCACATGTGTGTCCAAGCCTTCGATGTATTCAATGGCTTTTGGTCCGGCAACAGACCCACCAAAGATAGAAGAAAGAAGCGAATTGGCACCCAATCGGTTGCCGCCGTGCTGTGAATATTCACATTCACCGGCCGCAAAAATGCCTGGTATACTTGTCATTTGATCGTAGTCAACCCATAAGCCACCCATAGAATAATGGACAGCAGGGAAAATTTTCATTGGAACTTTGCGTGGGTCTTCACCAACAAACTTTTCATAGATCTCGATAATTCCGCCGAGTTTCACATCAAGCTCTTTCGGATCTTTATGAGACAAGTCAAGATAAACCATATTTTCGCCGTTAATGCCAAGTTTTTGATTAACGCACACATCAAAAATTTCACGTGTTGCAATATCACGCGGCACTAAGTTCCCGTATGCAGGATATTTCTCTTCAAGGAAATACCATGGTTCGCCATCTTTATATGTCCAGATACGTCCACCCTCACCTCGGGCAGATTCACTCATCAACCGCAGCTTATCATCCCCCGGAATGGCTGTCGGGTGAATTTGAATAAACTCGCCATTTGCATATTTTGCACCCTGCTGATACAGGATGCTAGCGGCTGAGCCGGTATTAATCATGGAGTTTGTTGACTTTCCGAAGATGATGCCTGGGCCGCCGGTAGCCAGAATTGTAGCATCTGAAGGGAAAGCTTTAATTTCATGAGTGACAATGTCCTGAGCCATGATCCCTTTGCCGACACCGTCATCATCAATAATCGCACCAATAAACTCCCAGCTTTCAAATTTATTGACCATGCCTTCTACTTCATATCGGCGAACTTGTTCATCAAGTGCATATAAAAGCTGTTGTCCTGTAGTAGCACCAGCATAAGCTGTTCTGTGTACCTGCGTGCCTCCGAATCGGCGGAAATCAAGCAGGCCTTCAGGTGTTCTGTTAAACATAACACCCATGCGTTCCATCAAATGGATAATACCAGGTGCTGCATCACACATTGCTTTAACAGGTGGCTGATTCGCCAAAAAGTCACCACCGTAAACTGTGTCATCAAAGTGCAGCCAAGGTGAATCCCCTTCCCCTTTTGTATCAACCGCGCCATTGATGCCCCCTTGGGCACAAACAGAGTGGGAGCGTTTAACAGGGACAATTGAAAACAGGTCAACCTTCACGCCTGCTTCTGCTGCTTTAATTGTTGCCATAAGTCCTGCAAGACCGCCGCCAACAACCGCAATTTTACGATTACTCATTAGAATGACTCACTCCCTATTTACAAACTAATACTATTTTGCTGCCATATATTTTCGCACTTTAAACGCCGTATGCAAAACTGATAATGGCTCTTACGCCGACATAACTTAAAGCCAAGAAAACAACCACTGTTGCATATGTAGTGATTTGCTGTGAACGTGGCGACTGGGTTATGCCCCATGTTACGAAAAAACTCCACAAGCCATTGGCAAAGTGAAATACAGTAGAAATGACCCCAACAATATAGAACCAAAACATAAATGGGCTAGATAAAATGCTCTCCATCAGTCCATAATCCAAGTCTACATTGCCAAGTCCGATTTGAACGCGTGTTTCCCATACGTGCCAGACGATAAAAATAAATGTAATAATCCCTGTAATACGCTGCAGCAAGAACATCCAGTTACGGAAAAATGAATATTTTCCTGGATTGTTTTTACCTGTAAAAGCGATATAAACCCTAAGATCGCATGGAACAGAATGGGCAGAAAAATAATAAATGTTTCCAGGACAAGCCGGAATGGCAAGCTCTCCATAAATCCTGCCGCTTTATTAAAACTGTCTTCACCATACACGGCAAAATGATTCACAATCAGGTGTTGTGTCAGAAATACCCCTATTGGGATCACACCCAGAAGTGAATGGAGCCTTCTGTAAAAGAAATCGCGATGCTCTGCCATGTTTACCCCCCTCGGTCAAAAAGTTGTTTGTGATCGTACAGATATGCCACCATGACATGTTAGGTATTTTCCCGGCAACATTTGTACAATTTATGACATATATATTGTACTTCTAACCTTGCAGACCGTCAAGAAAAGGTGTTCAGTTTTACTAGAATGATATGGAAAAAGTATTTATATTCTCTTGCATATATGCCCCTTTCATTGGATAATGTATATTGCAGGTTAAAAATTGTTGGTTCGACATAAAAGGAGAGGGCACCATTGAAACAAAAACAAAACACTTTTAAACTATCCATGCTGGATGAACTGAATACAACCGGTGCCGGATATGATGTCCTCCGCTATATTAGTCTGCCAGAGGTCCTAGGCACAGAAGCTGACACTTTACTTTACTTTATGGGGAAAAATCTCGCACGACGTCTTAATCCGGAGACCATGCACGATCTATTTTATCTTTTCGAAAAATTAGGCTGGGGCAGACTGGAATTTGTTAAAGAAAAACGGAAATCACTTACATTCACCTTAATGTCGGATGCGGTCGTCTACCGTCTAAAAGCTCCATTTGAAATTGATTTTCGTCTGGAAGCAGGATTCCTGTCGGAGGCTATAGGGCTTATTAAAAACAGAACTTGTGAATGCAATGAAATGATTAACACCAACATACATCAAATCGTATTTACCGTTTATTTCACAGATATCTAATATCAATAAAATGAGAGACCATTCACCTCAAGTGTGGTGAATGGTCTCTTGTGTGTTTATTCCTCTGGCTGATTTAAATATACTTGAATATCTTCTGCTACATGGTTCGGGATTCCGAGCCGTGTTAAGTCTTCAGGCTTTGCGTTCTTAATCCCGCCAATCGTCTTATAATGTTCAAGTAGCAGTCGACGTCTTTTGGGTCCAACCCCCGGTATACCGTCTAGTTCAGATTGAATCAGATTTTTCCCTCTCAGCTGCCTATGAAAGGTGATGGCAAACCGGTGCACCTCATCCTGTATTCGCTGGACAAGATAGAATGCAGGTGATTGACGGCCGAGTTCAATGGGGCGGGGCGGGATATCATATAATAATTCACTCGTTTTGTGCTTATCGTCCTTCACAAGGCCACAAAGGGGAATATCAAGACTCAATTCGTTTTCAAGCACATCCATAGCAGCACTCATCTGCCCTTTTCCGCCATCGACCACAATTAGATCTGGGAGCGGGCGCTGCTCTTTTAACACTCTTGTATACCTTCTTCTGATAACTTCACGCATTGTCTCATAATCATCCGGACCTTCAACATCACGAATCTTAAACTTCCTGTATTCTTTTTTATCAGGACGGCCGTTGATAAAGACCACCATGGCGGAAACCGGGTCTGTCCCTTGTATATTGGAATTATCAAATGCTTCAATCCGTAAAGGCGTCTCGATATGCAATTGCTCACCCAGTTCTTCTACTGCCACAATTGTTCGTTCTTCATCCCGTTCAATCATAGAAAACTTTTCGTCCAATGCAATTTTAGCGTTTTTCATCGCCAATTCAACCAGCTCTTTCTTCCGTCCGCGAAAAGGCGTGTGCACATGCACATCAAGTAATTCTTTCAATATATCGATATCCGTGCCAATCGGCACCAGGATTTCTTTTGGTTTGAGATGGTGCTGATGCAAATAAAATCGCCCAATATAGCTTAGAAAAACCTCTTCTGCTTCATCGAAGAAAGGAAATACAGCGACGTCTCTTTCAATCAATTTGCCCTGTCTGACGAAGAACACTTGAATACACATCCAGCCTTTATTATAACTATAGCCGAAGATATCACGGTCCACTCGATCATTTAACGTCATTTTTTGCTGCTCCATGACAACTTCAATATGCTGTATTTGATCACGCAATTCCTTAGCGCGTTCAAAATTCAAGTCCTCACTCGCCGCAGCCATTTTAGATTTCAAATCATCTTTGATACCTTTATAACCGCCATGGAGAAAAGAAGATATGTTTTTAATAATCGTATGATATTCCTCTTTTTGCGGTGGAGTTTCACGACACGCCAGACATTGTCCCATATGATAATATAAACAAGGTCTACCCGGGGGATTGTTGCATTTTCTCAAGGGGTACAATCTATCTAGTAGTTTTTTCGTTTCACGGGCTGCTAGTACGTTTGGATATGGTCCAAAGTATTTTCCTTTATCATTTTTTACTTTTCTTGTAATCAAAAGACGCGGATGGCGTTCACTTGTGATTTTTAAATATGGATAACTTTTATCATCTTTCAAGAGAACGTTATACTTTGGATCATACTTTTTAATCAAATTCATTTCTAAAATAAGGGCTTCTATCTCCGTAGATGTAACAATATATTCAAAATCGGCAATTTCCTGGACAAGACGCTGCGTTTTTTGATCGTTGGCCCTGTGAAATACGAACGGACACGGTTGCGTAATGCCTTTGACTTACCGACATAAATGACAGTCTGATGTTTATCTTTCATTAAATAGCAGCCTGGCTGGACTGGAAGCACCGCTAGCTTATCCTTAATATTCTGGTTCATGAGTCAATCATTCCTTATTATGTTTAAAACAAAAGTTACCCCTTGTTACAAGAATAACAAGGGATAACTGTGTAGATCAATCAAGGTATTAAGCATGCTTATTGATGACGTCTACCAAAGCCTCTTTCGGCTGGAAGCCAACAACTTGATCAACGACCTCGCCATCTTTGAACAACAACAATGTCGGAATGCTCATAACGCCATACTTTCCGGCAGTTTCCTGGTTTTCATCTACATCTAATTTAACAATTTTAACTTTATCGTTAAGTTCTGTATCAATTTCTTCCAATACAGGAGCAATCATTTTACAAGGGCCGCACCAAGGAGCCCAAAAGTCAGCCAATACAAGACCGCCTGAAGTTTCATCCGCAAAATTTTGATCTGTTACATTTACAATTGCCATTTTATTTCCTCCTTGTTCATAAACTCTAGACCGAGTATATCACCGTTATCATAACCACGCTAATAGTTTGCTTAGAACAAAAGTTGAAACGCCTTGGTCACCCCCGAAAATCATAAGCAAGAACGTGTAGTGGCGGTCTTGGCCACGAAACGTTATTGCTCATGACTCGAGGGGGTAGGCGTTGGGGCTGGACGTCGCCCTTGGCAATGGATATTAGCAGCTTGGATATTTTATAATTACCTAAGCAATGAAAAAAGCCGGCATCTCTCAGCCGGCTTTATCTTATGCTTGTTTGACTTTTTTAATCTCTTCAATTAAAGCTGGGACGATTTCGAACAAATCTCCCACGATCCCATAGTCTGCCACATTAAATATATTGGCTTCAGCATCTTTGTTGATTGCGACAATAACTTTGGAGTTTGACATACCCGCCAAATGCTGTATGGCACCTGATACACCTACTGCAATATACAAGTCAGGTGTGACGACCTTTCCTGTCTGGCCGATCTGCAATGAGTAATCACAATAATCGGCATCACATGCCCCGCGGGAAGCTCCTACTGCACCGCCAAGAACTTCAGCTAGTTCATAAAGGGGTTTAAAGCCATCTGCACTTTTGACACCACGCCCGCCTGAAACAATAACATTCGCTTCAGACAAGTCAACACCTTCAGATGATTTGCGGATAACGTCTTTAATCACTGTTCTCAAATCTTTTATATCCACATCTTTCGGATTAACGTCCCTGTTCTTGATTCGTCACGGGCAAGAGCAGCGATGTTGTTTGGTCGAATTGTCGCGAATGTTAAACCATCCGTAATCACTTTCTTTTCAAATGCTTTTCCTGAATATATAGGACGTGTGAAGACTGGTTTATCTCCATCATGATCGATAGAAGTGGCATCAGAAATTAACCCAGTTTCCATCTTGCTTGCTAACTTAGGTGATAAATCCTTGCCAATTGAAGTATGCCCCATAACAATAACCTCTGGTGAAAGGTCTTCTATTACAGACATAACTGCTTGACTATAACCTTCTGAAGTATATTCAGCAAGCTTTTCGTGGTCTACTGTAACGACATGATCGGCTCCATAATAAATCATTTCATTTGCTTGATATTCAAGATTGCCATGACCGCAGATCAAACCAGTTATATCACCTTCCGGGTCAATTTTCTTAGCTGCTGCAATGGCTTCAAATGTTACATTACGCAGTTCACCATCATTTGATTCACCTATTACCAACATTTTTTCGCTCATATCACGCTTCTCCTTTCCGTCTCGCATGTCTCATTCTCTATATGACTCGGCTTCTTTACTTACAGAACTTTCGCTTCGTTTCTTAGTAGATCAACAAGTTCTTTCACTTGCTCTTCAGGCTCACCCTCAAGCATTTTTCCAGCTTCTTTTTCAGGTGGCAGGAAGATTTCGACTGTCTTGGTTTTTGGCTCTACATCCTCTTCGTCAAGATCGAGATCGTCAATTTCAAGCTCTTCCAGAGGTTTCTTTTTCGCTTTCATAATCCCAGGAAGCGATGGATATCTTGGGTCGTTTAATCCCTGCTGGCAAGTGACGAGCAATGGCAATGCAGTTTCTACTTTCTCTATATCACCCTCAACATCTTTATCGATTTTGGCTGTGTCTCCGTCGATTTCCAGGCTGGTAATCGTTGTGACACACCCAATACCCAAACGCTCCGCCAAACGAGGCCCTACTTGACCGCTTGCTTCATCAATGGCTACGTTACCTGCGAGAATCAGGTCATATTCTTTATCCTTAAAGAACGCTTCTAGGATGGTTGCAGTTGTATATTGATCGCCTTCCTCTAAATCGTCCTCAGTATTGACTAACACGGCTTTGTCAGCACCCATTGCAAGAGCTGTTCGCAATTGTTTTTCGGAGTCTTCATCTCCAATTGTTACAACGGTTACTTCCCCGCCATGCTCATCACGCTGTTTGATTGCTTCTTCAACCGCATATTCGTCGTAGGGATTGATGATAAACTCAGCGCCTTCGTCTTCAATCTGTCCATCTGAAATACTGATTTTTTCCTCTGTATCAAATGTTTTTTTAAGCAATACATAAATATTCATGTATGATATCCTCCCTCTATATAATTAAAATATCTCCAAAATGCTCTTACTTTCTTAGAATTACTCAAACACTTCATTGACATATTGAATGCGGGTTGAGTATCAGGTGTTGATTTCGGAAATTTCGGACGTAGTCTATGCCATCCTAACGCCCAAATTGTGAACATTTGGTGACAAGAGACGTGATAACCGTGCTGAAAATCTCCACACAACTTATGGTCGCTCACCCTCCCATGTATCACGGGATTATTATCCATACATTCCTTCGTCCTGCGTATCCACAAGGTGGAGGTCGGAAATGCTCCTTAGCTGGGTCTATTGCCCGAATGGGTTAAATAAGCTCCGACTCTGCACTATTGGTGTTTGTTCAATCCTAAGGCCATCAGATGCATTTGTTGAAACATCCCAAATGAATTAAAAAGGTTTATTAATCGCTCATTCAGAACCACTTATCTACGTGGAGTAGTTAACATCAATATTCATGCCACCTGACTTGTTTGTAATTCAGGTAGTCCTTGTAGTAGTTTACTTCCATCAAATTCACACTGCTTCGTGCCAATGGCGAATAAGACACGTATCAACTTACCGCACAAAGCGATCAGAGATTGTTGCTTTTTCAAAGGACGATCGGGACGCGTGGTGTAATAATGATGCAATGTCTTGAACGTCGAATTATGTGCTACCAGTGGGCGCACAGCTAAATAGATCGCTCTTCTCAATCGCTTGCGTCCACGCTTGTCTATTCGTGTTTGCCCTTTGAATTTACCCGAGCTGTGTTCTTTTAAGGATAGACCAGCCATACTTACAATTTGCTGGGGATGACTGTAGTTGGAGAGGTCTCCGACCTCGGCGAAAAACGTGGCCACTGTCGTGGGACCAATGCCTTTAATAGCCATCATTTCTTTAGCTCCAGGTAGATCTGTTATAAGTGTTTCGATCTCTTTATCCAATGACACAAGTTGTTGGTTGTACAATTCATATTGATCAAGCAGAGTCTGTAATTCCTGCCTGGCAAAGCGCAAACCTATCTGAACACCAATGCTTTTCTGGGCAGCTTGGACAAGCTGATTGGCACGTTTGATGCCCACACCACTTTTAACGACTGTTTTCCACGTTGAAAGCACGTCTTCAGGGGTCATATCCTGAATATCAGATGGAAATGGGAATTCACGCAGTGTACAAATAGCTGTCTTACCATTCCAGTCATTAAACACATCATCAAACTCCGGAAAATACCGTTGTATGGCGTTTTGGATGCGTCCTTCGACAATCATCAGCTGTTTGGTGAGTTGATCTCGTAATTTAATCCCTTCCCTTAACTCGGCATAAACACCGTCAAGAAGGTTCGGTACAGAGTATCGACCATCCTTAACCATCTGTGCAATAACACGTGCGTCTTTCGTATCATTTTTTGTGGGCGAATTGTCGTCCAGCTCTTTGCTTTTTTAACATGCATCGGGTTAACTAACACAAAGTCATAACCTTTGGCGTTCAGGTAGTAGGCTAGACTCTTCCAAAAGTGGCCAGTCGGTTCAACGCCAAACATGACATGTGTCTTTTGGTTTTTCTCTTGAAGCCTAGCTACCCAATCAAGCAGCTTTTGATAACCGTGTATTCGATTTTCAAAGATCAATCGTTTGCCAAATTCAATACCTCGATAATCTTGTGCGCGAGCTACGTGTTTGTCTTTTGCGATGTCAATCCCCACGATCAATGTGGATTCTGTGATTTGCGCGATTTTGTGATTTTGGTTATAATTCATTGCGAGTCCTCCTTGGTATTTATTTAATTCGGGGTCATGATCATGACACCCTGTACTATACCAAGAGGGCTCTTTTCTGTTCAAACCTCAAATTTCTTCATTACAGGAATGCTCCTTATTCAATCTATTGATCTTTGAAACTGGCTTTTCGTTTTTCAAGAAAAGCTGCTATGCCCTCTTTCGCATCCTCAGATCCGAAAACACGGCCAAATGCTTCAGCTTCATGATCGGCACCTTCTGTAAAATTACCTGTTCTGGCATAAGGAATGAGTTTCATAATTTCATGGATGGTTGGTCCGCTCTTTTCAGCGATTTTATCTGCAAGCTGCTTTGCGTGTTCATAAACGGAATCATCATCCGTTGTCTGATTTACCAATCCATATTTTTCTGCTTCCACCCCTGTAATGGCTTCACCAGTCAGTATCATCTCATACGCTTTGGAAGCCCCTACATAATAAGGCAAGCGTTGCGTCCCGGCAAACCCAGGGATGATCCCGAGCGTTAATTCTGGAAGGCCGAGCTTTGCTGTCTCAGAAGCAATTCTAATATGACATGCCATCGCAAGTTCCAGCCCGCCACCAAGTGCTGCACCATGAATAGCTGCAATGATCGGGACATGGTAATTTTCCATTCTGGCAAAAAGCACTTGACCTTTTTTGGAGAGAGCTTCATAATCTGATGCTTCCTGCAACGAAGTGAATTCTTTAATGTCAGCTCCTGCTGAGAAGAATTTGCCTTCCCCAGTCAAAATAACTGCTTTGATTTCAGGTACGCCTTCAATTGTATCAAGCTTCTGATTCAAGTCACGCAATAGTGTGCTTGACAACGCATTGGCCGGTGGACTTTGAATTGTCAGCACGGCAATATTGTCTGTTACTTCATAGTGAATCGTACTCACATTACTCCTCCTTTGCTGTATGGATAGAGATACCGTTTACAATTAATTCGTGAACGCTTAATACTTGGTCCATTAAGTCATACTTTTGCTCATTCATTACCCAGTTCGTCACCACTTCATCAAGCGTCCCGAAAATCATTTGTCTTACAAGCGGACGATTAAGATCTGGACGAAATAAGCTTTCCTCAATGCCCTCTTTAATAATATCATCAATAACCGATAAATAGGGCTTAAGAACATGATTAATTTCCAAACGCAAGGATTTTTTGGATTGACGAAGCTCTAATTGCGTCACAATTGCCAAGTGATGATCAGCAGTCAGCTGCTGGAAATGCATCTCGATCAACGTAAAAAGTTTGTCTTGAGCATGTTCTTGATGTTTAATACTTTGAACGATTTGCTCTATGAATTGACCCATTTTTTCTTCAAAAACAGAGATAAGGATATCTTCTTTATTCTTGAAATACAGATAAATCGTTCCATCTGCCACACCAGCCTGACTGGCGATTTTGGACACCTGGGATTTATGATAGCCATTTTCAGCGATAACCTGGACGGCTGCATCTATAATTTGTTTATATTTGGGCTTTTGTTTTCTCATAATCATCTCTCTTCCTGACTGCCGCCGAAAATGAATGAATGATCATTCATATCTTATTGTACGATGCCCTTATTTAAATGTCAAACACAGCTCGTCCAATTTACTATTAAAAAAAGAAGCTGGTGTTACTGACTTGCTTTCTCTTTTTCTCCATCAACAAGTTTACGTCTTAAAATTTTACCCACCGCTGTTTTAGGCAATTCTTCCATATATTCATAGATACGCGGGACCTTAAACGGGGCCAGATGTTTTCGACAATGTTTGTTTAATTCTTCTTCTGTTGTTTTATAACCAGGCTTTAAAACAATATATGCTTTCACAGTTTCACCGCGATACGGGTCCGGAACACCAGCGACAGCCGCTTCTTGAATGGCTTCGTGTTCATATAGTACTTCTTCAACTTCCCGAGGATATATATTATATCCGCCTGCAATGATCATATCTTTCTTACGGTCTACAATGTAAAAGTAGCCATTTTCATCCATATATCCCATGTCACCGGTATAAAGCCAGCCATCTTTTAATGTTTGAATGGTTTCTTCTTCATTATTCCAATACCCTTTCATAATTTGAGGGCCTTTAACAGCAATTTCTCCAACTTCCCCAATAGGTGCCTCTTCCATAGTGGCCATATCGATCACTTTGGAATCCGTATCTGGCCACGGAACACCAATACTTCCATTCACACGCTCTGCCCAAACGAAATTAGCATGGGTTACCGGTGATGACTCTGTCAGACCATATCCCTCAACCAAACGGCCGCCCGTGATGGTCTCAAATTGCTGTTGCACTTCTACAGGCAAAGGGGCTGAGCCACTGATACACGCTTCAATAGACGAAAGGTCATAATTTTTAAGTTTCGGATGGTTCAACAAACCAATATATATTGTTGGGGCACCCGGGAACAGAGTCGGTTTCTGTTTTTCTATGGCCTTCAGCACATCTTCGGGTTCAAATTTTGGCATGAGGACCATTTTTGCGCTAATCATAATGGACATATTCATCACAGTTGTCATACCGTACACATGGAAGAACGGGAGGACACCGAGTATGGTTTCCTGACTTTCTTTTATATTGTAAAGCCATGCTTTGCACATTTGAACATTGGCAACCAGATTATAGTGGGTAAGCATTACACCTTTGGGATAACCTGTCGTGCCACCAGTATATTGCAACAAGGCTAAGTCTTCGAGTGGGTCAACATCTACAATTTCATACACTGGAGGAGCTTCATTTATAATGCTCTTCCATACATGTGTATCCTTAGATGGGGTTACGTTTACAACCATTTTGTATTGCTTCTTTTGAATGAACGGATAGACAAGATTTTTCGGAAATGGCAAGTAATCTTTGATACCGGTTACAATAACATGCTCGATATCTGTCTCTTCTTTAATATTTGTCACCCGCGGAAACAAAATATCAAGACATACAATGATCTTTGAGCCTGAGTCTTTCAGTTGATACTCCAGCTCGCGTTCGGTATAAAGCGGGTTCGTCTGCACCACAGTTGCTCCCGCCATCAGCGCCCCATAATACGCAATAACAGATTGTGGACAGTTCGGTAGCATAATACTGATTCTGTCGCCCTTTGAGACACCCAGCCGTTGAAAATACCCGGCCATTTGTTTCGCTTCACCCAATAATTCCTCATAAGACATATCCTTACCCATAAAGTGAAGCGCTTTCTTTTTTGGGTAACTTTCAGCACTGCTTAGCAAAAAAGCATGCAATGGCGCCTGATCATAGTCAATCGTCTTGGGTATTTCCTTTGGATAATGCTTATGCCATCTTTTTTGAGCCATTCAGATTCCTCCTTCATAATAGTCTTATTTCCATTATACCGATTAATTTCTTTTTTTGAACTTATTTAACTCATTTTCTTAACTAAACTTCAAAATCACATGATTTACACTTAAGCAGTTGCTTTCCGAGGGAGCGGACTCATCCACGGAAAGCTAAGTGTCATATCCAGTAAATGATACCGATTATGATAAACACAATTGCTACTGCGATAAGTATTTTGGCAAGCGTACCCAGTACATCCATGACGTTCACTCCTAACCGATGCTTGCGCCGATAATATATGATAACCCAACAGATATCACAAGCGAAACAAATCCTACTGCTCGGTTACCTTGGCCGATTTCCTTGTCAACTTTCATATTAGGGGTGAGAAATTCAAATAATAAATAGCCCGTCAGCAATAATACAAATCCAAATATTCCCCAGCCGACACTTTGTAAAATGGTATCATTGTGTTCGATTGAATACCTGAAAACATTGGCAATCCCAAATAACTTGCCGCCGGTTGCCATCGCTACTGCAATATTGCCTTTCTTGATCTCTTTCCAATTGCCGTATGAAGTAACCAACTCAAATACAGCTAAAAACACAATTGTACATAAGACAACAACACTGTAGCGGGCAGTTGTTTCTACTAATATATTTTCCCAGAACGCTTCCATGAAGCTGCCCTCCTTCTCCCTAGTTCATTAACCAAACTGTAATATGGTGATGCCACTCCCGCCTTCTTCCATCTTGCCTGCCCGGTAATTGGAAATATGGGCGTGGTTTCTGGCAAATTCCTGCACGCCATTTCTCAAAGCTCCCGTTCCCTTTCCATGAATAATGGAGACTTGAGAATGTCCCGCCAATAGTGCGTCATCAATGTATTTTTCGAGTTTGATCATAGCTTCTTCATAGCGCTCTCCCCGCAAATCAAGTTCGATTCCCACATGATAAGCACTTCCTTTAACGCGTGCCATTGGCTTTTCTTCAACTTGCTTGGAGCGTTTAATAGGCTGAATATCTGAACGGTTAACCTTAACCTTCATGATGCCCACTTGTACGAGGTATGTTTCCTGATCAATTTTCTCTAAGACAACACCTTGCTGGTTTACACTTAACAGTTTAATATCATCACCTGGCTCAATCTGTTTGGCTTTTCCTGCTGCGGGGGAAGGTGCTGCTGGTTTTCGTTCCGTCAATTCAGGCTGTGCTGATTCAAACATTTTCTGTGCTTCAATCCACTTGTGCTCCTTTAAGCCCGCTTCCGTTTTCATTTGTCTGATATCCTCGACAATCGCTTCTGCTTCCTCTTTTGCATTTTTGAGGGCCTGGGCTGCCTTTTCTTCTGCTTTTTGATATAACTGCTCTCTCTTTTGCTGAAACTCGTTCCAAGCTTTTTCAATATCTTTTTTCAAGTTTTCGCTTTCTTCCAGAACGTAATGGGCTTCTTCGTAGGCTTTCTCAGCCTGGTTTCGGGATTTTTCTAGAGAAGTAATCATGTTTTCAACATTTTTAGACTCTACCCCGATATGGGATTTCGCATGGTTGATAATACTTTCGTCAAGCCCTAGTCGTTTAGATATATCAAAGGCATTACTTCTTCCAGGAACACCGAGTAAAAGCCGATAAGTTGGCCGTAAAGAGGCAACATCGAACTCCACAGAGGCATTAATAACCTGATCCCTATTGTAGCCGTATGCCTTCAACTCAGGATAGTGTGTGGTCGCAACGATGCGTGCTCCGCGTGATATGACATCATCAAGAATAGAAATGGCCAAGGCGGCACCTTCTTGCGGGTCCGTTCCAGCTCCTAGTTCATCAAACAGAACAAGTGCTTCATGATCCACCCGTTCAAGAATATCCACAATATTTGTCATGTGAGATGAGAAAGTACTCAGATTCTGTTCAATGGATTGTTCATCCCCAATATCTGCAAACACGTCCTTGAATACGGCCATTTCACAGCCATCCAGAGCGGGCACTTGCAAACCCGACTGAGCCATTAAAGTACAGAGACCAAGCATTTTAAGCGTCACTGTTTTACCACCGGTGTTTGGACCAGTAATAACGATCGCTGTGTAATCTTTACCAAGTTCAATATCATTGGCAACCACTTCATTTTCAGGAATTAAAGGATGGCGTGCCTGCTGCATTTTAATGAATCCATCAGCATTCAGTTTTGGCAGAGCCCCCTTCATGACCTCTCCAAGTTTTGCCCTTGCAGAAATGGCATCGATTTCTCCAAGTGTTCGGACATTCTGGTCCAGCTCGCTCGCATGAACAGCTACTTCATTTGATAAATGTCTTAAAATGCGTTCGATTTCCTGGGCTTCCTGTGCTTTCTTTTCTTGAAGCTGGTTGTTCAAATCAACGACAGATCTAGGTTCCATAAATAAGGTCTGCCCTGAAGCAGATTGATCATGAACGATACCGCCGAATGCAGAGCGATGCTCATGCTTAACAGGCAGCACGTAACGTTCGTTTCGAATCGTTACAATAGCGTCAGACAGCTGGTTGCTGTTTGATTTTAAATAGCTTTCCAGTCGCTCTCGAATGCGGGATTCAAATGTTCTGATGGCAGAACGTATCCCCCGCAATTGACTTGAGGCACTATCCATCATATAACCATGATCATCAATGCAATTATTAATTTCTCTTTCCAGTTCTCTCAGCGGTGTTATCTCTTCGGCAAAATCCTTTAAAAGCGGAATTTCAGCTTCAAGATCTGCCAAAAATCGTTTGGCCTGACGTCCCCCATATAAGGTTGTGGAGATATCCAGGCACTCACTTGCATTCAGCATGCCGCCGATCTGGCTTCGCTTAAGACTTGGACGAACATCAACAATGCCACCAAGTGGAATGGATTCATTCAAACGAAGGATGTGCCGGGCCTCATCTGTTTCAGCATGCAGATGGCGCACCTGATCCAATTCCGTCAATGGCGCCGTGTGGGCACATAATTCTTTCCCTGGAGCAGTTTGAGCATGGCTTTTTAATTGCTCAATTATTTTATTGAATTCCAATACATATTGAATCCGTTCATTCATGCTTTTGGCTCCTTTAAAACCTATTTCTTGTTATTGATAAACGATTGCAATTGTTCAAGCGGCCATGTATTTAAGACATTTTCAGGTTTTTGCCATCCTTTAATGGCTGTTCCGACACCATATGTCATATGTTCAAGCATTTGATAGGAGTGGGCATCTGTATTAATGGCAATCGGAACATTCTTTTGCTGGGCAAGCGAGACCCATTCAGATGAGAGATCCAGCCGATTCGGATTGGCATTTAACTCGAGGGCTGTGCCTGTTTTAGCAGCACGTTCTATTAATTGATTCACATCTGCCTCATAGCCCTGTCTCCGGCCAATTAACCGCCCTGTTGGATGGGCAATCAACGACACATAAGGGTTATCCATCGCCGTATTAAGTCTCTTCATTATCTGCTCTTTGCTTTGATTAAAGGCGGAGTGAATGGCCCCTATGACGAAATCCAATTCTTTAAGAAAATCATCTGTGAAATCAAGGGTTCCGTCAGGCAGAATATCCATTTCCACCCCCGCAAAAATGTGAATGTCGTCATATTTAGCATTCAGGCGCTCAATCTCTTTACGCTGTTCACGCAGTCTGGCCTCATTTAACCCGTTAGCCACACGTAAATACTTGGAGTGATCTGTGATGGCGATGTAATCATAACCTTTCTGCCGTGCTCTTATCACCATTTCTTCAATAGACTGACCGCCATCACTCCAAGTTGAGTGCATATGCAGATCCCCACGAATATCTTTTTCTTCAATCAGCCCCTGCGGATCCTGAAACGCTTTGATTTCACCAGTGTTTTCACGCGCCTGAGGCGGTATATAATGTAGGCCAAAGTGTTTGAAAAAATCCGTTTCAGTATTAAAAGTCAGTGTTTCACCGGTTTCTTCAATATCAACACCATATTCATTGATTTTTTCGCCACGAGTCTTTGCGAGCTGTCTCATTGATACATTATGATCCTTCGACCCTGTAAAGTGATGCAGCGTTGTAGCAAATTCCTTTTCCTCTACAATACGGAAATCAACATTAATATCGTATACGTCAGCGATTGTAATTGAGACTTTTGCCAAGCCGTTTGAAATTACTTCTTTAACGTCTGGAAGATTTAACAATTCATCCCGCACTTCTTCTGGTGATTCAGTTGCAATAATGTAGTCGATATCCTTAATCGTTTCTCTCATGCGGCGCATGCTCCCTGCCCGGGAATATTTTACAATCGCATTGATCATGTCGAGATGGCTTTCAATTTTATCAGCAACTGGAACCATTGTAGCGAGCGGCAGCCGCTCTGGTCTCTTGCCGGATTCTTTCAAAGACTGAAGCAGTTTCTCTACAGATTTTTTCCCGAACCCTTCAAGACTTTCCACACGTCCATCTTCAGCAGCGCGCTGCAGGGATTCTCTGTCTGTGATCCCCAACTCCTGATAGAGCTTTGACAATTTTTTACCGCCGAGGCCAGGGAGTTTTAATAGCGGGATAAGGCCAGCAGGGATCTCCTCTTCCAACTGCTGTAACGTTTCAGATTCCTCGTTTTCCAAATAATCATGGATAACAGCCGCAGTCCCTTTGCCGATCCCTTTTATTTGTGTGTAATCATCAATGTCTGCAATAGAGCGGTTGTCTCGCTCAAGAGCCGCAGCGGCTTTACGATAAGCCGATATCTTGAAAGGATTCTCATCTTTAAGCTCTAAATACACCGCAATGGTTTCAAGCAAGCCGATAATATCTTTTTTATTAATTTCACTCATATACAAACGCACCTGCCATTCATCTTATTAACCCCTTTTCCTTTTACGGTACAAACTCTTAACAAGTAATAGACACAAACTGCGAACTAGAGAAAACCTGAAATGACTGCTTCTGGCAACTAACCACCACAATGAGAAAATCGTGATTTGCGCTGCGGGAAGTCGCTTTCCGCGGGCACGGCCTCAGCCTCCTCGCTCGCAAAAACCGCTCGCTGTGGGGTCTTCAGACTCGTGCTGTTCCCGCAGTCAACCATGTATCGCGAAAAGCGCTATACACCACAAGGGGATGAAAATAGATGTAGGGTGGCGATACTAGTGCTACGGCTGGATGAGGAAGGTCGATACTCCTTGGTGCCTTAGAGCCCTACCCGCAGTCTGACTCCTTCGACCACGGCGCATCACTTATTGTTGCTCCCATTCGGGAAGCACTCATGGTAGATTAACCCTATTCTGGTTGTTGCGCCAGCCTTAATAAATAACGGATGCCGTATGTCTTAGGAAGGAGATCAAGAACACATTATCTTACTAACCTAAATGCACCAATACAGCGACGCTCTCATCTTAGTTTTTTTAAAAAACATGAGCTGCGTCTACTTAAATATTGTCTTTTTGCGATTCTTAAGAGATTTAATTTTCATGGTAGGAGTCGACTTCCCTCCGCTCCAATCACTCTATGTTAGTCAGTGGCTTGGACGGCCCTGCACACATATTCATCTGGGACATTTACACCCTCTAACCTAGCTCGGGGGAAACACGGAGACTCCGGCGGGGGCAAGCCTAGTTGAGACCCCGGAGTGCGGTAGCGCGAGGAGGCTCAGCAGCGCCCGCTGGACGCGGAGTGTTTTCCCCGAGCGGTTGCCAGTGGCAGTCATAAAATCCCAAAATAGATCTAACTAGTTAGTTCGCAGTTTACTTATACTGTGCATTTATAGGTAGCAATGATCTTTAGAAATCATTTATAAAAGCAACAGGCTGATCGAGATCAGCCTGCCATTTGTGGAATTCTGCCGCTTCTTCACGCGCTACCGTTTTCAAGCCACATGGTCCGTATTTTCTCTGAAAGAATAGGTGTATGCTCGATAATAAACATGGCGATGGATGAATCACTGATCCATGCCTGCACATTGCCCATAGGGACAAGCGCTAGTATGTAGAGCACAACAAATAAAATTAAATAGACCTCCATAAATCCCAGAAGTGCTCCCAACAAACTATTGACTGAATTCAATATTGGGAGGGACGCCACAAAGTCAAGCATCGAAGCAATAATTTGAATAAGAATTTTAACAGCAAAAAAGATAATGGCAAAAGCGATGGCGTTATAAAAAGCGCTTTCCAATGGCAGTGTTTGCAGGAATACAGCCCAGGTGGCGTCTTCCGGCAAATCCGGATAAGGTATAAATACGATCAATTTTTCTGCCAGATCATCGTAATAAATAACTGCCACGGCAAACGCTATGATAAACCCTGTTAAATGAAGCGCCTGTAAGATCAGACCTCGTTTTAACCCCATTAAAAAACCAAACACAAGTAATATAAACAACAAGACATCAATCATGGTCACTAATCCTCTTTCTGTCTCAGTTTCCCCATCAATGTGGCGTACTCCTCTTTCAATTTCATATAATCGTTCATTGCATTAACCGCAGTCAACACAGCAAGTCTTGTTGTATCAAGACCAGGATTGCCCTGTTGAATATCCCGCATCTTCTGATCGACAAGACTAGCAACCAGCTGAACATGCTGTTTGGATTCAGGCCCTTTTATCGTATATGTTCGATTATAAATATCAACTGTTACACGTTCATGATCCTTCTCGGTCACACGAATTCCTCCTTCGTGGAAATACCTCACGGCTTGTGCTCAGCTTATTCAGCGGCACAAATAACTCACTTTATATTAACATGAAGTGCCCTGTTTTGGGAAACAACTCGCAAAATCTCTCTCATGTTAAAACAGCTGCCCCTATAGATGGGACAGCTGCACATTAAAACACACTGATTTAAGCACGGACATATGCATTGTGCGTATTGTTGACCACATTGATGATATGCTGGAAGGATGCTTCTATTTCATCGTCTGTCAGTGTTTTGTCGGGATGTTGGTAAACCATGTGATAGGCAATGGACTTCTTGTCATCTGGTAAATGTTCACCTGCGTAAACATCAAACACTTCCACCTGTTTAACAAGCGGTTTGCCTTCTTCAACAATCGTTTGTCTGACAGCCTCTGCTTCAATAGCCGTATCCAGAACAAACGCAACATCTCGTGCGATTGAGGGGTACTTTGGAATCGGGTCATAATTTAACGAATGGGTAAAGCGTTCAATGACCGTCTCTATATTAAGGTCGAACACATACGTTTCATTCAAGTCAAGGTCTTTTTCAAGCTTGGGATGTACTTGCCCGATAAAGCCGACGACATCATTGTCAACAAGGATCTCAGCACATCTCCCAGGATGCATGTCCCGAAGCTTCGTTTGTTGAAATGCTACAGGCATGTTCAAGAAGTTAAACAGTCCTTCGATAATACCCTTCACTACATAGAAGTCGACCGGCACTTTTGCTTGCTGCCATGGGTGATTGAGCCAAAGTCCTGTAACAGCTCCTGAAAGCCGTTCTTCTTCTCTAGGCTGTGCAGTCAATGATGTTTCTTCCGATAAAAATATCCGTCCAAATTCGTAATAGGCCATATCGGTTTGTTTCCGTGCAATATTATAGGACAGAGAATGAAGCAGTTCAGGCAGAATGCTTAATCTTAAATACTCATGATCTGTTGTCATTGGCATGGCTAACCGAACAGGTTGATATCCTTTGCCACTCACATCTGGACTGAGCAATCTGTTCACATAATCTTTATTTGTCAAGGCATACGTAATCGTTTCTGACAGCCCTGCACCTTCTAAATATTGCTTGATCTGACGTTTGAGCAGCTGACGGTTTGTCAGACCACCTGGCTGAGACACACTGGCTGGCAGTGTGAACGGCAAATTGTCGTAGCCGTGTATTCTTGCAATTTCTTCAAGCATATCTTCGAAAATGGTCAAATCACCACGTCTGGAGGGTACGGTTACAAGAAAATCCCCTCCTTGGCGTTCATACTGAAACTGAAGACGGTCAAAGATACGGGCAGCTTCATCTGGATGAATCTCCGTTCCAAGACGATCATTCACCGAATCCATGTTGACAGGAATTTTCACAGGTGTGCTATCCATGTCGTCGTACACTGAAGCACCTGTGAGAACTTTTGCATCGGCATACTTTTCTAATAGACGACAAGCCCTCAATCCAGCCCGGTAAACCCGCTCAGGATCAATTCCTTTTTCAAAACGTGTGCTTGACTCACTGCGTAATCCGGTTTGTTTAACAGTTTGACGTACTGTTCGAGGGTCAAAATAAGCTGCTTCGAGCAATATGTTGGTCGTGCCATCATAAACCTCTGTGTCGGCACCGCCCATAACACCTGCCAAAGCAACAGGCTCTTGCCCATTCGTAATCACAAGATTTTCTGATGATAATGTTCTTGTCTCATCATCAAGTGTTTTAATCGTTTCCGCATCTTTTGCCCGTCTTACAACAATTTCACTGGATTGGAGCCGATCAAGGTCAAAAGCATGAAGCGGCTGACCATATTCCATAAGAACATAATTCGTAATATCCACGACGTTATTGATTGGGCGAATCCCTGCAGCCATCAATGCATTTCTCATCCAAAGCGGAGAAGGCTTAACTACCGCGTCTTTAATAACAAAAGCTGCATAATATGGATTTAAATCAGGATCTTCAACACGCACTTTAACAACGTCTTCGGCCTTCTCAGGAACAGCATCAACCGTTTCGTCAGGCAGCTCCAGCGGCCGTTCCAAGATTGCCGACACCTCATACGCTACCCCTACCATACTCAGACAATCTGCCCGGTTCGGTGTTAAATCAAATTCCAAAATGGCATCATCCAGATTAAGCAAAGGTTCAACAGGGGCACCGATCTCGACATCTTCAGGAAAAACGAAAATGCCATCTGCTATATCCTTTGGAATATATGTATCCTCAATCCCCAGCTCCTGCAATGAACAAATCATCCCATTGGATTCGACGCCACGCAGTTTAACTTTTTTAATTTTCATGTTTCCTGGAAGGACAGCTCCTGGTTTAGCTACTGCCACCTTTTGCCCTTGCGCAACATTTGGCGCACCGCAAATAATTTGCAGTTTTTCTTCGCCAGTATCCACCTGACACAGATTCAGTTTGTCTGCGTTGGGGTGTTGTTCACATGTCTCAACATAGCCAACAACCACATTACTGCTTTTTTCTGCTACATAAGCAATGCCATCGACTTCGACGCCTGTTTTGGTTATTTTTTCAGCGAGTTCCTCAGGGGTTTGCCCGCTTAAATCCACATATTTTTTTAGCCAATTTAATGATACCTGCATCCCTATTTCCCTCCATTACGCTTGATGATACTGTGTTAAAAATCGTTTGTCGTTCGTGTAAAAATGGCGTATGTCACTAATGCCGTATTTCAGCATGGCGATGCGGTCTGGTCCCATCCCAAAAGCAAATCCACTGTAAATTGCGGGATCATATCCAGCCATTTCGAGAACTTTTGGATGCACCATCCCGGCACCGAGGATTTCGATCCATCCTGACTGTTTGCAAACCGAGCATCCTTCGCCCCCACACATTTTACATGAAATATCCATTTCAACAGATGGTTCAGTGAATGGGAAAAAACTGGGTCGCAACCGGATTTGTCGATCCTCGCCAAACATACTTTTGGCAAATGTATCCAGAACGCCTTTCAGGTCACTCATCCGGACATTGCGATCGACATAAAGTCCTTCAATTTGTGTAAATTGGTGCGAGTGTGTCGCGTCATCTGTGTCACGGCGGTATACTTTTCCGGGACAGATCATTTTAACGGGTTTTTCTCCTTTATACTCCCGCATTGTTCTGGCCTGAACTGGTGATGTATGTGTTCTGAGCAAAAGCTCATTCGTAATATAAAATGTGTCCTGCATATCTCGCGCTGGATGATTCTTAGGCAAGTTCAGCGCTTCAAAATTGAAGTAGTCAGTCTCCACTTCTGGTCCTTCCCGAACTTCAAAGCCCATCCCGATAAACAGGTCTTCAATATCTTCTATAATTCTTGTTAACAAATGTTTGCCGCCCATTTCAACCGGTCTTCCCGGCAATGTGACGTCAATCGTTTCTGCCTCCAGTTTCTGATTCAGGGCTTCCTGTTCAAGTTGTGCGCTTTTTTCTTCCAAAGCTTCCGTGATTGCAGCCCTTACCTGGTTGGCAAGTTCACCAACTACCGGCCTTTCCTCTGGGGATAGCTTCCCCATACCGCGCAAGACAGCTGTTAATGATCCTTTTTTGCCAAGAAAACCAACTTTAACTTCTTGCAGCGTCTTCTGATCTTCTACACTCTTGATCGCCTCAAGAGCTTCCTCCTGAATTGCCATTAATTGTTCCTTCACTTGTTTTAACCTCCTGAAAAGTTCTAAATAGGTTGCCTTAACTGATTTTCTGGATAATTACGCATAAAATCTGGATATAACGGTTTTTTTCTGGATAAATGCTTATAAGACCTGGATAAACCGATAAAAACCTGGATAAGGACCTATAAAACCTGGATATAACACCTAAAAACATGGATATAAATGTTTCAGATTTTAGACACAAAAAAAGCCCACGCTCCCATAGCGAGGGACGAGGCTGTTGTTCGCGGTACCACCCTAGTTGACACAGATATTGTGTCCTCTTTTGATTGATAACGGATATGTTAATATCCGGCGAGCCTTTACACGTGGTGACGTGGTCCAAGCCGCTGCTCCAGAGTGAAATGACAGCATCCTTCAGCAGGCATATTCTCAGTCATGATATGCCCTCCCTTTGGTCTGAATGATGGAAACCGTCCGGCTCCTTCAATGCAAGGTCTTTAAATTTCTTTTATTATAATGAATATAAGCTTAAGTTGCAAGCTATCCCTTTATATAGTACATCAAAATGGCAGCAGCAATACTCACGTTCAATGATTCAGCTTGTCCACGAATCGGGATCGACACGACCGTATCTGCTTTTTCAAGCAGAGTCTGAGAAATACCCGCTCCTTCATTTCCGACTAGGAGAGCAGTCTTTTCGGATGGCTGAACCATCGTATATGTTTCAGCTCCCTCAAGCGCGGCAGCCCATACTTTAAAATCGTTTTTTTTCAGTTGTCCTATAGCAGTCAACAGGTCCTGCTGAACCACAGGGATGTGAAACAATGAACCCTGGGTTGCCCGAATGACTTTATCATTAAACATGTCAACCGAATTGGCGCCTGCTACAACACCGTCAAAACCTGCCGCATCAGCAGTGCGAATCATCGTCCCCAAATTACCAGGGTCCTGTACTGCATCAATGAGTAAAATGTTTTTACCTGCAACGGCCTCATGTTGCTTCATCTTAACAACCGCTGCAATCCGCTGTGGCTGTCTGGTCTCTGCAAGATAATCAAATACATGTTCCGCTACTGCCGTATTAGGATAATCTGCATATATGGATGACAATTGAACGTTTTCCCCAACAATAATGTGATGGACCTCCCAGTCACTCGCTACAGCCTCTTCGACTAGATGAAACCCTTCTATCCAAAAAAGACCCGTTTGCCCGCGTCCTTTTTTCGTCTGCAGTTTTTTCCATTGTTTTACTTGTTCATTCTTTTTTGATGTAATCATGTTTCTCAGTCCTGTAATTTATTTTTCCCATAACCACATAATCAGCGCTTTTCTGGTCAAGATAAATGTAGACCATTATAAAGAGGTGATGACTGTGGATTTGAACTTGCGTAAAGCTATCTTAACAAATATCGCTTCCAATGACCAGGAACAGCTTGAAGCAACAATCGTCGACGCCATTCAGAGCGGCGAGGAAAAAATGCTCCCGGGGCTTGGTGTGTTGTTTGAAATCATTTGGAATCAATCCGACGGGACAGAACGTCAAGAAATGATCGAAGCCCTCGAACAAGGGGTACAGCAGAAAGGTTAAACAAAAGTTTTTCAGGTATTATATCAAAAACCCCACATTCGACATAAGAGTATCGTGATTTCCGCTGCGGGAAGTCGCTTTCCGCGGGCACGGCCTCAGCCTCCTCGCGGAAAGCCCACCGCTGCGGGGTGTTCGGACTCGTGCTGTTCCCGCAGTCAACCATGTATCGCAAAAAACGCTATACACCACAAGGGGATGAAAATAGATGTAGGGTGGCGATACTAGTGCTACGGCTGGATGAGGAAGGTCGATACTCCTTGGTGCCTTAGAGCCCTACCCGCAGTCTGACTCCTTCGACCACGGCGCATCACTTATTGTTGCTCCCTTTCGGGAAGCACTCATGGTAGATTAACCCTATTCTGGTTGTTGCGCCAGCCTTAAAATATTTGATGCCGTAGAAAGGATGCTTTTCAATGGATATACTCATTGAAAGAGCATGCGGTTTGGATGTCCACAAAGACAACATTACTGCATGCATTATCACACCAAAAGGAAAGGAGATTGAAACATTTTCAACCAAAACTGTTTATCTGATCGGATTAGTGGATTGGATCAAGGAACACAAATGCACACATGTTGCGATGGAAAGCACGAGTGTCTACTGGAAACCAATTGTTAATTTGTTAGAAGCAGAAGATATTGAATTCCTAGTAGTGAATGCGCAACATATTAAAGCTGTTCCAGGAAGAAAAACAGATGTCAAAGATGCTGAATGGATTGCTAAGCTTCTTCGTCATGGTTTACTAAAGGCTAGCTTCATTCCAGATCGGAAACAAAGGGAACTACGTGAACTTGTTCGGTATCGTAGAAGCATCATCGAAGAACGTGCGAGACAACTCAATCGAATTCAGAAAGTCCTAGAAGGCGCTAACATCAAACTAGGTTCTGTTGTTTCTAACATTACAGGCGTCTCTTCTCTAGATATGCTTCGGTCTATAGCTAATGGCGTTGAAGACCTTGATGTTTTAGCCAATTATGCAAGAGGCGTAATGAAACAGAAAAAAGAACAACTAAAACTTGCTCTACAAGGTTATATACAAGATCATCAGCGGTTCATGATAAAGACTATTATAGACCACTATGATTACCTTACTAAAACAATAGATATGCTTGATGAAGAGATAGCTCAAAGAATGAGTGAATATCAGGAAGATATTGAGCGACTGGATTCAATCCCAGGAATAGCAACAAGAATGGCTGAACAAATACTTGCAGAGCTTGGAACAAATATTAAAAAACAATTTCCTACTGCACCTCAAATGTGTTCATGGGCGGGGTTAGTTCCCGGTAATAATGAAAGTGCTGGGAAACGTAAATCATCTAGAACTAGGAATGGAAATAAATATTTGAAATCTGCATTAATTGAAGCAGCTCATTCACTTCGGGGTTCCAAGACCTATCTCGGAGCACTCTATCGTCGTACGGCTGCCCGTAAGGGTAGAAAACGAGCAGCAATTGTAGTTGCTCATGCCATTTTACGAATAGCCTACTATCTACTAACTCGTAAAGAGATGTATGTAGATTTAGGCGAAGATCACTTCGACAAGCAAAGAAAACAATCTATTGTTAACCATTCACTGCGCCGCCTAGAAAGTTTAGGATATACAGTTGATATTAAGGAACAAGAAGTATCTTAACATCTTACTGATTCTATAGCCATTAGACATTGGCGCTCTCCTACTTTTTTAAAAATGAATGAGCTGCGTCTACTTTAGTGTTGCCATTTTTAAGTTTTATAGTATTTTTATTTTCATGGTAGGAGTCGACTTCCCTCCGCTCCAATCACTCTATTTTACATAGTACTTGGACACCTTTGGCCTTTAGAGCCTATAACCGGTTTGAAATTGGTATTGTGTTATTGGATTTATATAGTAAAATAAAAGGACAAGGAATGTGATGGGGGATAGTGCTATGGATATTCGATCTTTACAGATGATGATGCAAGCTCAGGCGATGTCTATTTTAACGAGCGGAAATGCGTTTAGTAAGCAGTCTCCGATGATGGATATGGCATTTAACCAACTATTGCAAAAGGCGATGGGAGATATGGATTCGGGTCAAGCTCAACCAGTCACGTCGATTCAGAATAGACCTAAGCTCAATTTCACAAACCAAATACCTGCTACATCAAAAGATCTCGACACCATCATCACCGAACAAGCCCATACGTACCAAGTTGACCCATCACTCATTCGCTCCGTGATCCAAATTGAATCGAACTTTAATCAATATGCTCGAAGTCATGCCGGCGCACAAGGCTATATGCAACTGATGCCCGGAACGGCAACTGGACTTGGGGTAACCGATCCATACGACCCGCGGCAGAACATTGCGGGTGGAACAAAATACTTACGACAAATGCTGGACAAATATAACGGGGACATTGAACTTGCTTTAGCCGCCTATAACGCTGGACCAGGGAACGTGGATAAGTATAACGGCATTCCCCCTTTTAAAGAAACGCAAGCTTACGTACAAAAAGTATCAAAAGCCTATTATGGTTAAAATACATTATAAAAACGGTGCCGCTCCTACACGCGGCACCTTTTTCATATTTTAAGACAAAATAATCTCATTCACCGTATCTTTATCCATCTTTTTAATGGTCGCTACAATTAGCTTCACAGCATTTTCAAAGTCATCACGATGCAGGATGGCTGCATGTGAATGGATATAGCGTGTAGCGATTGTAATGGCGAGCGATGGCACGCCGTTAGCTGTCAGGTGAATGGAGCCTGCATCAGTACCGCCGCCAGCAATAGCAGAATATTGATAAGGAATGTTGTTTTCCTCAGCTGTATCAACAACGAGATCTCTTACACCTTTGTGGGAGATCATAGACGCATCGTAAATAATGATTTGCGGACCTTCACCGAGCTTGCTGTCTGCCTCATGATCCTTAATGCCTGGCGTATCTCCTGCAATCCCTACGTCGACCGCAAAGCCAATATCCGGATTGATCGCATGGGCAGCTGTCTTAGCGCCACGAAGGCCAACCTCTTCTTGAACAGCGCCAACACCGTATACAACGTTTGGATGGTCTGTACCTTTTAGTTGTTTCAACACTTCAATTGCAATGGCACAACCGATGCGATTATCCCAAGCTTTGGCGAGTAGCATTTTGTCATTGTTCATCTGAATGAATTCAAAGTATGGTACTGCTGAATCGCCTGGGCGCACGCCGAATTCTTCAGCTTCTTTTCTGCTTGAAGCACCGATGTCGATAAACATATCTTTAATATCAACCGGCTTTTTACGTGCTTCGGCTGACAGAATATGCGGTGGTTTAGACCCAACCACCCCTGTTACATCACCTTTTGAGGTCATGATCGTTACGCGCTGTGAAAGCATCACTTGACTCCACCAGCCGCCAACGGTTTGGAAATACACAAAGCCATTGTCGTCAATTCGTGTGACCATGAAACCAACTTCGTCCAAGTGGCCGGCCACCATCACTTTAGGGCCGTCTTCTTTGCCGACTTTCTTGGCAATCAGGCTCCCCAGATTGTCTGTCGTCACCTCGTCTGCATACGGAGCAATATAGCGCTCCATGACATCACGAGCTTCTTTTTCATTGCCTGGAATGCCTTTTGCATCTGTTAAATCTTTCAACATGGTCAATGTTTCGTCCAATTTTGCCATATGTAATGAATGCCTCCTTTAATTATTTCATAAATCAGTATACCCTTTTTCCGAAAGCTTTTAAAATATCACGCATCAGTAGCCCTGGTCCTGCCTTGAATAGTTTGTCTTGTTTTTGGCCATATATGCTTCATAAATATCCGCTTCACCGATTTCGAGAAGCTTGCCCAACTCAAGATACGCAACAAATAATTGCTGATAGAGATCTGGTTTTGGCTGTTGGTTAAACAGGGTACAGATAGAAAATACATGATTGAATTGCGTCGTCAGATCATTTGCTGGTGACTGGATGGTTGTCGGTTGATAGCGGTAGCCTTGGTCAATCCCAATCGACATTAAAAAGTGAATCCCATCCACATATTCTTCTTGTACGACAGATTTGGGGCTCGGAGGCTTGTTGCTCCAGAATTTGAAGCATCGTGTTTCATTTGCAAGTTCCCCCAATTCCACCAGAAGGGCAAGGATTTTTTCATTATCCAAATGATGACCTTCCAGTTGATGGTTGTCTTTAATATAATCATCCAGCTCTTTTTGCATGGCGTAAAGCTCGTCCCAATTCATCTATAATCACATCCTTCTCATAACAACGATTATATCATGAGAGAAATATGTAAAATAGTGAAACCTCCTGCCCCTCTCATACGTACAAGAAACAAACACAGTCAGGGAGACGGTTTGATTATGATCATCATCTTTTTTCAAATGCTCATATTCATCGCTTTGATTATTCTTTTTTATACAGCTGTCCAATATTTCCGCAATCCACGCCGGCGTCTTGATCTGGCGCATCGATCCGATGATTTTTACCTGATCGATGAACCAGGAAATAATGTCAAGAATATGCAGTTTGTCTATAAAGGATGCTATTTTGAAGGCGAAAAATATCTTGGCACGACAGAAGATGCTTTTGAAGTGGTTAATATTCAAATAACAGTTCGAGAACCGATGGAGTTACGGGGAATGACGCGTGATGACCTGTATTTCCTAGAAAAAGAAATCCACATTCGTTATCCTTACGCAAAAATTGAATGGAAGCATCCGATTAACCAATTGCTTATAACTGAAGAATGACAAAAGCAGCATGGTCTCCGCAATGGAGATCATGCTGCTTCATTTTGGGCGGGATTAAAGAAATCGTTCCACTTGATAATGACTTCTTTACGTCTGAGGAGGTACAATAATGGCAGGAGCACAAGGAGCAACGGGACAATGTGCATGGGAGACAATTGGGAGATCCACTGGCCAATCGTCGTGTAAACGACAGCGAGCGGAATATTTGAGACAAAGGACGATTTTGCATAATCCCTGAAGCCACCTGTTGTTTCAATCAGGCACAGCGATAACAAATGAAAGTGGATAAATGGCACGAGACGGAGTAATGTAATTTGTGGCATGGTAAAGCTGGAATGGTTGCCAAGAAGTTTCTGTTTTAAAGAAAGTAATTTATTGAGTGTTTGCGGCATCCAACGTATGATCCCGTAAAAAAACAAGCTCGATAACGTAATACCAATAATGGAATAAACAGTACCGGCCACAGCACCAAATAGAACACCGCCTGAAATACATATGAACACAACCGGGAGGAAAAACAATGGACGCACGAGATGAAAACCGATAAACAAGACCGGGGCAAACAAACCGCCCGTTTCCACAAATGCCATCAAGTACTGACCAGCCAGTTCCATACTCAGCCTCCTTTCGGGCATTCCCATACATTAATCTATATGACATAAGACGAGCCTTTATGACAAACCATATTGATTTAGCATATATAGGAGGAGAATCACCTGAAGAACGGAGATGAACGGGAAACCAATCTGAAATGCAAGGTGTTTTGTTTTGTGACGAAACATATACATTCCAATCCACCCACCAAGAGCACCACCAGCCAAAGCCACAATCCACAACGTCTTCTCCGCTATTCGGTATTGCCCATGTCGCGCTTTATATTTATCCATTCCCATCATACAAAACAACACCAAAGACACCACCCCCACATACCCCAACAACATCACTATTCCACCTCTTCCCTTTTCATTTCTTCCTTCTTTAAAAATGCTAAAAAATGAGCCTGATCTAACAGAAGCGTGATTTGCGCTCCCGAGCTTCGTACTCGTGCTGTTCCTGTTCGTGCTGTTCCCGCAGTCAACCATGTATCGCGAAAAGCGCTATACACCACAAGGGGATGAAAATAGATGTAGGGTGGCGATACTAGTGCTACGGCTGGATGAGGAAGGTCGATACTCCTTGGTGCCTTAGAGCCCTACCCGCAGTCTGACTCCTTCGACCACGGCGCATCACTTATTGTTGCTCCCTTTGGGAAGCACTCATGGTAGATTAACCCTATTCTGGTTGTTGCGCCAGCCTTAATAAATAACGGATGCCGTATGTCTTAGGAAGGAGATCAAGAACACATTATCTTACTAACCTAAATGCACCAATACAGCGACGCTCTCATCTTAGTTTTTTAAAAAAACATGAGCTGCGTCTACTTAAATATTGTCTTTTTGCGATTCTTAAGAGATTTAATTTTCATGGTAGGAGTCGACTTCCCTCCGCTCCAATCACTTGATGTTAATCAGCGTTTGGGCCGTTCTGCTCCCAAAAATTAAAAAGAAGGTAAATACTTTTCACCAAGCTCGGGGAAAACACGGAGACTCCTATGGGAGCAAAAGCCTAGGAGCCCTAGACAAAAGTATTTTTTAAAAAGCTAAAGATGGCGTTATTTAACTTTTTTATTGACATAAAATAAATCAAGAAAAAAATAGGTATGACAAATAAACATCACGATTTTAAACTTTCTGCTATTGCGACTAAACGTTCAGCACCTCCTCTCGGGCTTCTTCCATCAGGCGGGATACCGTAGGCTGTTTTCTTTCTCTTGGACCACCTGCTGATATGACAAACTATTCAAGTAGAGCTTGACTATTTTTCGAATGTTGTGCATCACACAGTGTAATTTGAACTCACGGGAGGCATTTTTCTTCCCCCGCATATGCATCTGTTTCCAGCCATCTTGTGTTTGGATATTTCCCCACACTGGTTCTGGTACGCTTTTTCTTTGTCTTAAAATTTCCTTGCCTTTCTCACTATTGGCCTTTGCCTTCGCATCTTCACGAAGACTATCATCTTCCAAATGCCTCTCTATTCTGCGAATACCGTCTGTTGCTTTCGTACATTGCGCACTGAGAGGACATTTTTGGCAAGCTTCTAAATTACTGTACTCCCCAATTTTTCCGGACTTTTTTATTTTTTTTCTCCCCAATGTACTTCCTTCTGGACATGTGTATGTATCAGATGCCGGGTCATAATCAAATTTATCTTTTCCAAACGGACTCTTTAGCTCTGGATAGGATACATAAAAGTCGATGCCTTTATCCTTCATGAAACGAATATTCTCGGCGGAAAAAAATCCGGCATCGGCACCAGCCTGCATCCCTTCCAATGAGCCGCACATGTTTTGCGCATCAAGTAGTGTTGGCTGTAATTCAAGTTGATCAGAAGCGCTGTTGCCCGTGTGTGTACCAAGTATAATATGGGTCTTATCATCCACCCAGGCAAAATTGTTGTAACACTGCTGCACTCCATGATGTTTTGTCATCATAATGTTAGAGTCTGCGTCCGTAAAATTGATTTGCTTTTCCGGTGGGATTTTTTTGTTCCCCTTCTCTTCTTTCCATCTTTGCTCCAGAGCTGTTTTTGCCTGCTCCATCGTGTTGAGTCGATCACTTGTGATCGCAATATCGTTTAACACATTTACCACCTGGTTAAATGTTTCAGATGGAACGTTATTCAGAAGCATAGAAGACGCTTTTAACGTTTCTTCCAAATTCAAGCCCTGCGTTTTCTCAGCCTCATCAAGGTCAAGGTTGAACACTTGCTGTTCTTTTTTCCGAAGTTCTCTTTCGTGTTGTTGTCGTAAAATGTGGTTAACTAATTGGGCCTGATCATGGATACAAGCGTTTAACTTATCATCCGGTACCTGTTCCAAGCTGCTGATGTATGGCTTCATCGTTTCAAATAACGACTCAATATTAATTGATTGATTATCAATTTTCTTTGTTAGACGTTCATAACTCATCGCCTTGTGTTTAGAGGCATTAGCTTGAATCTTTGTACCATCAATATACATACGTTTCCAACCAACCAGGAATAACCCATCACAAATTCCGATGATCTGAATGAAGAGATGATCAACTTCTTCGAATAAGGCATCAATTGTGCGTTCCACCGTTTTATAGCTGGGCATTCGCATGCCGGATAAGATCCATTGTGCGCCAATGCTGTCTTCAGCAAATTGTTGGATTTTCTGCGCCGCATAATGACCATGATACATGGCGTAAAGTATAACTGCTGTCAATTCCCGGCGGGAATAGCGTGGAGCTCCCATAGATAGAGATGCATAGTACCTTAGATCCAGTACATTTGCTAAGTACATAAAGAAACGGGCAGCGTGTGGCTTGTGTTCAACTCTCTCCTGTAATAATTCCTCAAAAAGAACAATCTGATTTGGACAATTCGGGCTGCGATGTGCCATAAAATCTCTCCTCATTTTTTAATCCCAACAAAGAGTACCTAAAAACGATGGTTTTTTTGGGCAAAACAAGGTATAATGAACGGTATAAAGCACTCTTCGTTGGTATGTTTTTCCCAAAAAACATTGTATCATCAAAGGAGTGCTTTTTTCTATGTCCAAATCATGATAAACACCGCACAATAATTTTAATACGTATATTAGTGAAGTTTCGCAATTTACTTCTGTCCAGGGCTCCTAGATGAGACCCCGGAGGTCGTCAGACCGAGGAGGCTCAGCAGCGCCCATGGAAAGCGCAGTGTTTTCCCCGAGCGATAGTCGGAGGCAGATATTAACATCTACCAACATTATGTTTATGTATACTCTCTCATTCATCTACCTTAATCATTAACACAAATAAAGCCGGATCACGTTGGTTGTGTGATCCGGCTCTTGTGATTAGTTAAGTGCAGCTTTGGCTTTTTGGGCGAGCTCTGCAAATGCTTGCTCGTCGTTTACAGCCAAGTCCGACAGCATTTTACGGTTGATATCAATGTTAGCAAGTTTCAAACCGTGCATCAACTTGTTGTAAGACAAGTCATTCATGCGTGCAGCAGCGTTGATCCGTGCAATCCACAACTTGCGGAATTCACGTTTTTTCTGTCTGCGGTCACGGTATGCATACTGACCTGATTTCATAACCTGTTGTTTTGCTGTTTTAAATAACGTTCTTTTCGAACCATAATATCCTTTGGCTAACTTAAGTACGCGTTTACGACGTCTGCGTGTAACGGTACCACCTTTAACACGTGCCATTTTATACCCTCCTAGATAGAAACCATTTCAATTTCAGTAGTGTTTATTTGTATGGAAGCATAGTTTTGATACGACCGTAATCTGCTTCCGAAACTGTCGTGTTTTTGCGTAGTTTACGCTTTTGCTTCTGTGATTTGTTGGCAAACATATGGCTTGTATAAGCATGGGCACGCTTCAGTTTGCCAGTCCCTGTTTTTCTAAAACGCTTCTGTGAGCCTTTATGGCTTTTCATTTTAGGCATAACCATTTCCTCCTATTGTGAGCTTCAATTACTTTTCGCTTATCGGTGCGAGCATCATAAACATGTTGCGGCCTTCCATCTTAGGCCTTGATTCGATTGTTGCAATGTCTTTTACTTCATCAGCAAGACGATCAAGCACTTCTCTGCCGAGTTCCTTATGGGTAATCATACGCCCGCGGAACCGGACAGCCGCTTTAACTTTGTCCCCTTTTTCAAGGAACTTGCGGGCATTTTTTAATTTCGTATTAAAGTCATGATCGCCAATGCCAGGTGTGAAGCGCACTTCTTTAACCTGGATGACTTTTTGTTTCTTGCGGGCTTCTTTTTCCTTCTTCTGCTGCTCGTAACGATACTTTCCGTAGTTCATGATACGACATACGGGCGGTTTTGCGTTCGGTGCAACCAAAACAAGGTCAAGTTCCCGTTTACCGGCAATCTCCAATGCCTCCTGGCGAGATTTCACTCCGAGCTGATCACCGTTTGAATCAATGAGTCTCACTTCTCGTGCACGAATCTTCTCATTGACATTCATATCTTTGCTAATAGCCAGCCACCTCCGTAGAATTTTGGGTTACTGATCCTGACAAGTGACATATGCAAATAAAAAAGTGTCGGTACATAAATGCACCCACACTTCCCCATTTGTTAATCATGAAGAAAGAATTGAACCAGCCAACTGCACGCATGCGTTGAACAGGTGAGAAGCGGGTGCTTCTACTTGTCTCGAGATCAATATTTGTTTCAACCTGTATAGAATACCATGTTTAATTTAAACTGTCAAGGGCTCATTTGCGAAAGTAGCTCAATGAACCTTACCGTTTTGTAAATTCTTTGTTCATAATCACAGCATCAATCATGCTCTTAAATGCATCAAAAGACATGGATTCGGAATCTTTTTCACCGTATCGTCTGACATTGACACTTCCGTCTTTGATTTCAGCATCGCCGACAACAAGGGTGAATGGGATCTTCTCTGTTTGAGCACTGCGGATTTTGTAGCCAATTTTTTCATCGCGTTCATCCACTTCCACACGAATGCCTTCATAACGGAGCTTGTCTGCCATTTCCTCTGCATAGTTAAGATGTGCATCAAGTGATACAGGGATAATTTTTGTCTGAACAGGGGCGAGCCATGTTGGGAATGCGCCTTTGTATTCTTCAATCAAGAAGGCGACGAATCGCTCCATTGTTGATACAACCCCGCGGTGAATGACGACCGGACGATGGTGTTTGCCGTCTTCGCCAATATATGTCAAATCAAACCGTTCTGGCAGATGGAAATCGAGCTGAACTGTGGAAAGTGTCTCGTCTTTTCCAAGGGCTGTTTTAACTTGAACATCCAGTTTTGGCCCGTAAAAAGCTGCTTCCCCGTCTGCTTCAACATATTCAAGATCCATATCATCCATTGTTTCCTTGAGCATGGCTTGTGCTTTTTCCCACATCTCATCGTTATCGATATATTTCTCTTTATCTTCCGGATCCCGGTAAGAAAGACGGAAATAGTAATCGTCAATCCCGAAATCTTTGTACACATGTTGAACGAGCTTAACCACTCGGATAAATTCTTCTTTCAGCTGATCAGGGCGTGCGAAAATGTGGGCATCGTTCAGTGTCATCGCCCGAACTCGCTGCAGGCCTGCCAATGCTCCTGACATCTCATGACGATGCATGGTACCCAGTTCAGCAATTCGAACAGGGAGATTTCGATAGCTGTAGAGCTGATTTTTATAGACCATCATATGGTGCGGGCAATTCATGGGACGCAAGACAAGGTCTTCGTTATCCATTTCCATGATTGGGAACATATCATCCTGGTAGTGCTCTAAGTGACCACTTGTCTTATACAAATCCACGCTGCCCAACACAGGGGTATAGACATGGTCATAGCCAAGACGCTCTTCAAGGTCAACAATGTACCGCTCAATCATGCGGCGAACAGTCGCACCTTTAGGCAGCCAAAGCGGCAGGCCTTGTCCGACTTTTTGTGAAACAGTAAAGATATCCAGTTCTTTTCCAAGCTTACGGTGATCCCGTTCTTTGCGTTCTTCAAGGATGCGCAAATGCTCGTCAAGCTGGCCTTGTTTTTCAAATGCAGTGCCATATATACGCTGAAGCTGCTTATTATTGCTGTCGCCCCGCCAATAAGCCCCTGAGATACTCAGCAATTTAAATGCTTTGATTTTACTGGTCGAGGGCACATGGACACCTCGGCACAAATCCATAAATTCACCTTGCTTATATATGGTAACCTGTTCACCTTCAGGAATGTCGTCGATCAATTCCGGCTTGAGGTCATCCCCTATTTCTTTAAATAACGCTTTTGCTTCATCCCGTGTGACTTCCATCCGCTCGATTTCCAGATTTTCATCGACGATGCGCTTCATTTCTTTTTCAATCTTTGGCAAATCCTCTGGTGTCACATGGTAATCCATGTCAAAGTCGTAATAGAAACCTTCTTCGATGACTGGACCTACACCGAAACTGACGTCTTTATACAGCCTTCTAATCGCCTGGGCCATCAGGTGGGCGGTTGAATGGCGCATAATTTCGATGCCTTCCTGATCACGGTATGTCAAGATTTCAATCTTTCCGCCTTCTGATAGCGGACGGCGCAGATCTACTGGAACGCCGTCAAGTTTAATGGCTAGTGCTTGTTTTTTCAGGCCTGGTGAAATTGATGCGGCAATGTCTTCACCTGTTGTTCCGGATGGAAAAGCTTTTGAATTGCCATCTGGAAATGTTATTTGAATGTCTGTCATACCCAACAACTCCTCTTTTTTGATAAAAATAAAAAAGCCCATCCCTCTGCCTTGGCAAAGGGACGAGCTTTGAGATCGCGGTTCCACCCTCATTTCCGTTCATATGCATGAACGGCTCTGACACCTGTTAACGGAGGTGAACCGCCGTCACTTTTCATGACGGTGTTCTAAGGTGGTAATCAATCACTGTGCAGGGGAAGTTTTCAGCCGGGGACTTCCTTCTCTTTTCAGCATCTTGGTCATTGATCATGGCCTTGTCATAACAATACAGTATCTTGATTTATGAACATTATAGCGGCCATTGTGCTGAAAAGCAAGTCATGTCCATTAATTTTCCAGCTCAAGTGCAAAAGGAAAGTTTTCCAGCGGTTCAAAATGCGCACGTTCCTGAAACACATTAATGACTGTTAGCGTTTTTGCTTCGGAAGGGTCATCTCCGTAAATTCTGACTTTCTCAGGCGCCAGTGTAATTAAAGGGGCAAGATTATATTCATTTTTATCAAGTCCTACAATATATAAGGGCTCTTTATGCATAATCATGCGCAGCTCCATAGCGGAAAACTTCTTCCCGCTTGGCTTATAAAACATAAAATCCTTGCCTTGTACAACATGAAGCACCGGGTATGTGGTCGCTTTTTGCTTCACATATTCTCTTAAAGTATGAACAAATGCCTGATGCTCCTCTTCCCGTTTAAATTCATCAATGGCCAGTCCGACATAATGGATGAGCTGGTCTTTAAAGACTTGAAAACGAAAATTAACGATTGAATCGAAATGAACCGTCGTTGACTCCTTAATATTCGTCAGGAAGATTGTCTTGATTACCTGAGCCGGATCCTTATAATTTTTGACACGCTGACTGTCTTCATCCTCCCCAAAGAAGATCCAGTGTGTCAATGCAAGAATGCGTTCCATTTCAACGGTGCGCGTGTAGTAAAAGTTGTAATGGATAATATCGTTAATCATTCTGGATAACCGGTGTTCGATAAACACGTCAACCATTGACTTAGATATCGTATCCAATCGTTCTACAGTTGGCATATTGTCATTAAATGAAATGCGATGACCCCAATCCTCCTCAGTCTGCCAGTGAAGTGCTATCTTTTTATTATGCCGGAATAAAAATTCACAAAAACTGATGACCTCCTGATCCGATTTGAAATAAACTTCAAACAACTCCATCACCCTCACCAAATAACGAACTGATACATTATATGGTCGTGATGAGTGAAACATGTATTCAGTTAAGAAACTAGCTATGGTAGTTTCTCCGGTATTGCTCAGATCAAAGGTTTCAGCATCCAGGTCTATTCTTCGCGTCGATTTGGACCATAAATCTCCACTTCTCGACTAACTTGCCGGATGCGTTCGATCACACGCCCTGCTTTAACCTCTTCCACACCGCCTCGGTTAGAAAAAGCAAGCTGTTCTTGTAATTGCTTCAAGGTATAATTGGATGTAAAGAATACGGGAAGCCGCTCCATCATCCGGTATTGTAAAATACTGCCAAGAATTTCATCTCTGAACCAAGCAGATTGGGTTTCCGCACCGATATCGTCAAGCATCAACACATCCGCTTTCTTAAAGTGTTCAATCTTCTCATTAATTGAATCGTCTTTGATAGAGGTCTTCATCTCCCGGACGAACTCTGGCATGTAAATGAGCATGGAGGAGATGCCAATATCTTTTAGCTTATTAGCTACCGCCCCAAGAAAATACGTTTTTCCCACCCCGAATGGACCCGAGAAAAAAATCCCCTTGGATGGCAACTCTGTTTTCGCTTTGTTTAAAAATGTTAATGCTGCTGTGATAGCCTCACTTCTCGTTGCATCAGGATCCAAATCGTCTACTGATGCAGACAGAATTTCTTTTGGCACATAAAGACTCTGGATCAGTTGTTGCTGTTTGGCTGTTCGTTCATGTGCAAGCATTGAATGACATTTTTCATAGGATAAATGAATATCGCCCTGATCCACGTGCAATACCGGCGAATACCCCTTTATGATGTTAATACAAGATCCAAACGATGAGCACCTGTCACATTGTTTGGATTGCGTGCTGAATTCGTACAGTTTGATTAGATTTTTTTCAATAACGGCATCACTTAATTCAGGGTGACCATCGAGAAACTGCTTGATTTCTGGGTCATTCAGTACGTTTTGTTTCATATTTGTATAATTTTCTTTAAAACTTTCGTTATCCTTCATCCATTTGTGTAAGGCGGACTGGATTTTCTTCATCGATATCACCCCTTATGTTATCAATTGAATATGTGTGGTTCTAGCTTCCTTCAGAGAACTCTTTCAGCATGGCTGCCAGCTTCTCTCTTTCCTTAGCATCATCCAATTTATCGGAGTCTTTGGCAGATGGCTGTGAAGGATTCTGCTGTTGTCGTTCTCTAAACCAGTCTGGAACCACTTCTTTATTGTAAGACTTCCGGTTGTTTTTCTGCTTGTTTTGGTATGCCGTTCGTTTATTCAACTGATCTTTGGCAAATTTCATGGCCTCTTGAGCATTCTTAAGTTTTGCGCGTGACCAGTGACTCGCAATTTTAGCAAGATAATTCTTAGTCAACCTCATATCGGTTTGCAGCAATACATAGTGGATCAACACGTTCATCACAGGTGCCGGCAAATTCTGTGACGTCATAACTTCTGCTATGATTTTCATATCTTGTTCGGATGCCTGCCCCCGCTCGAGAAGTCTTCAAGCAATTCTTTCGGGGACATGGTTTCCAGTCTTTGGACAAGTTGTTCCTCTTTTGTGGCGGGTGGTTCTGTTACTTCTCTTTCCTCAGTTGCGCTTAATTCTTTTTCGGCGAGCTGGACCGGCTGGTTTGGATAGGTTGCTTTAAATAAATCATGGCACGCGGTTTGGAATTCGGATGCGTCAATATGATTATCTTCTGTAAGCGCCCATAACAAAGCCTTTTCCAAATCAAGCTGGGTAAGGCCGTACACGGACATCATTTGAGCGATGAGTGTTTTATTTTGAGGCGTCAAAACCTGGTTAACCGGTATCATGCGTTGCTTCAACATTCGTCTCATCCAAGAGAAATCCACATTCTCCAAAGGTGGTGAAGCTGCTGAAGCTTCTGCATCTCCTTCATTGACGATTGCTTTACCATCCGGTACGAACGTCTGAAAAACATCCTGGAATGATGCCGTTATGTCTCTTTCCACATTAAATGACGGCTGAGTGATAAATTGGTGTTTCAAACGTTTGAATCGCTCTTCACCAATATGATGGTATAACAATTGGGCCAGCATCGCATCATTAAAAAAATTTGATGGGGAGAAAGGCGGCTGAAGCTCATACAGGTACACCATCTGTTCCGACTTCGCTTTATATGTCTTTAAAAGCCCGATCGCTTCCAGTTTTAATCTGGCCCGGTATATCCGGTCCAGAGGCAGATTTAAATAACTCATCAGCGTATGATGTGTTTGGGGTGTGTTATTTCTTTGGATGTGCCTGTCTTCTGCCAGTGTGAAATATAATGCTGTTGCCTCTATGCCGATCAGTGGCTGGTATAAATGACTTAACGCCATCGTATAGTTAACCGGCATCGTAGCATTTAATTTTACAGCGTAACCGTCAACAGGCAATAATTTACCAATAGCATTCATCTTTGTTCCTCCCATGACGATTATGCATCCGATTGTTTTCAGTTCTCATGCTTGTCTGTTTTAATCAAGTCCGTCAACTCATCCAGGAAAACACTTAGGTCCTTGAACTGACGGTAAACAGAGGCAAACCGGACGTATGCCACCTCATCAACATCTGATAAGTGGGTCATAACCAGCTTTCCTATGTCATCACTGTGTACTTCAGAATTTCCTGAGCTGCGCAATTCTTTCTCACATTGAAGGGCTATATTTTCAATCGTTTCAATTGGAACAGGCCGTTTTTCACATGCCTTAATTAGCCCCCCTGTAATCTTTTGTCTGCTGAATTCCTGTCGATTACCGTCCTTTTTCACAACAATAAGCGGGACTTCTTCAATCCGTTCGAATGTTGTAAAGCGGAATCCGCAATTTTCACACTCGCGTCGTCTTCGGATCGCTCTCCCTTCTTCAATCGGGCGAGAGTCAAGCACTTTTGTACTTTTAGAATCGCAATTTGAACATTTCATATGATTGACCTCTTTCTCGTTAGTTTCGGTCCAATGGTGTAAAATGCTGATCAATTTGAGCATAGAGCTGTTGAATGATCTTGTTACTGTGGCCGAAGTCAAAAGGCAGGGCAGATTCTGATGTAACTGAGAAGTCGATCGCCGTCTGAAAAGGCCTGACCATAATCACAGTTACAATAATAAATACTTTCCGGCCTTTTTTTGTATAAACACTGATTTCTCCGTGTTCCTTGGAAATGGCATTCAGGTCATAAAGCTGCTGGTCTGAAAACATTTCTTCCAATTTGGCCATGGCTTTGTCTTTTGTTGTTTTATAGTAATGGGATACGAGCGCAGGATCATCATGACGCTCCCGTGTTTCAGCGTGATTTGTGAAATATTTAGCAACCGTTTGGCGCAAGGACATAAACGAACACCTCTAAATGATCTTATTTTGAAAACGCACATTATGTATACCTTACATTTTAACATGTTTTACACAAATCGACTAATCTTCTTATTCTACAACTAAACAAGTCGAACGTTAAAAAGAGACAGCCACTCAATTTGGATGGCTGTCTCTCTTTTTAGTTTTCCAATCGCTTTTCTGAAGCCTTGGTGTGTTACAGCAGAAACTTATAATGATTAGTAAACACAAATTGCGACGTAGAGAAAGCTGGAAATGACTGCCTCTGGCAACCGCTCGGGGAAAACACTGCGCTTTCCATGGGCGCTGCTGAGCCTCAGGCCCACAGGATGTGGGTCATGAAGGCGTTGCGACAGGACGTCGCGGTTTTAGCCTTCCTTCCCCTATACCGCGCTCCGGGGTCTCACCGAGGCTTTTGCTTCCATAGGAGTCTCCGTGTTTTCCCCGAGCTTTGTGAGATGTGTTAATTACCTCACGCTTGTGCGAGTAGAACCGTCCAAGCACTATTTTTAAACAAAGTGATTGTAGCGGAGGGAAGTCGACTCCTGCGGGAACAGCACGAGTCCGAAGACCCCACAGTGAGTACATTAAGGATGGTCGACTAAGACCGTCCTTTGCGGACAACGTCGACATACCCCTTGCCGGGGCAAGGAGGCATCAGGGGATGTTCGATTAAAACCGGCGCGTCCTGCGCCAACATCGAACGACCTGCGTCCTGCAGGCCCCTTGGCTAGAAGACACTGTGAAAGTGATTTTCTTGAACAGATGTCGCACTTGAGCTGTGATGAAGTTAAAGCGACTTCCCGCAGCGGAAATCACGGTCTTCTCGTAAACTTATATGAGGATTTTCCTTCATACTCACTTACGTCGCAGTATACGGAAGCAATGCTTTAATTTCCTGGAAAACCCTATGCAAATGCAGATAATGTTTATGCTGTTTGTGTGGTCGTTAGTTTACTGCCGATATAGGCTGTGAGGTCAACGACGCGTTTGGAGTAGCCCCATTCGTTGTCGTACCAGGCCAGTACTTTAATCTTTGAGTCTTCCATTACGATTGTTGATAAACCATCTATAATTGCGGAATGATCGTTTGTTGTGTAGTCAATTGATACAAGTGGTTCTTCACTGTATTCGACAATACCAGGCATCGTCTCTTCAGCTTGTTTCAGAGCAGTGTTGACTTGTTCTGCAGTAACGGTTTCTTCTACATCTATGACCAAATCAACCAATGAAACGTTTGGTGTCGGAACGCGCAGTGCCATGCCGTGAAGCTTCCCGTTTAAATGTGGCATAACTTCCCCGAGTGCTTTTGCTGCACCTGTAGAAGTTGGAATAATAGATTGCGTGCAGCCTCTGGCCCGTCGTAAATCTTTGTGTGGGTTATCTAAATTGTTTTGATCAGTTGTAAAGGCGTGAACCGTTGTCATGAGACCGTTTACAATTTTGAAATGATCATCAATGATTTTAACAACTGGCGCAAGACAGTTCGTGGTGCATGATGCGTTTGAAACGACGTGATGCTGGTCTGAATCATATTCTTGATCATTCACACCCATGACAATCGTTTTATCGACTTGTTTTCCCGGAGCGGTAATGACAACTTTACGTGCCCCTGCTTCGAGATGACGACTTGCCTCTTTTTTTGAGTTGAATTTACCTGTTGCTTCAATGGCAACATCAATCTCGTATTGTTTCCAGGGCAGCTTTTCAGGTTCCCGGTTATTAACAATCCAAACCTTTTTGCCATCCACTTCAAGGTGATCTGAATGCGCTTTAACTTCACGGCTGAACTTGCCATGGACACTGTCATAGGCAATTAAATGTGCAAGTGTTTCAGAGGGGTACCTTGCATTAATAGCCACAACTTCTAATTGATCATCCAGGATGGCCTGGCGAAAAACCATTCTGCCGATACGTCCGAATCCATTAATGGCAATACGTGTTCTAGTCATATACTGATCCTCCTGTTTATGCCACACTTTATTGTGTTTATCTATAAATAGTATAACACATTCAACTTAAAATGTGTCTACCATTTTTATTTTGCCGCCAAATTATTTATAGCACTTGCCAGCAGCGCAAGATCTCTTGCAGTTGCTTGTAGGTTTCGGACTTTGTCCCATTATTATCAACCACCGCGTCTGCCTGTTTGGCTTTTTCCGTGATTGGCATTTGAGAATTAATACGCTGTCTGGCATGTTCTTCCGTAAAGCCATCCCGCTCCATCAGCCGCTTTAATTGGGTAGCTGGATCAACGGCTACCACAATCGTGCGGTCTACAAAGTGGGTTAACTTACTTTCAAATAAAAGCGGGATGTCCAAAACAACAGCTGCTGCCCCTGTCTCGATCAGAGCATCCCGGCTCTTTAACATTTCCTCCCGTACTGCCGGGTGTACAATGGCATTCAGCTTGTTGCGTTTGCCTTCATCCGCAAAAACAATTTCCCCCAGTTTTTTTCTATCAATTGTTTTATCTGTTCTTAGAATATCCTCACCAAACGTTTTAACAATCTCTGTATAACCTTTTTCACCTGGACGAACCACAACACGTGCGAGTTTGTCTGCATCGACCACAGGAATGTCAAAGTCATCAAACATCAGGGAGACTGTGCTTTTTCCGCTTGCGATGCTGCCTGTAAGTCCAATAACAAGAGTCACTTTTGATCTACCTCCTAAAACGTTTGGCAAGATGTGCAAATATGGGTGCCGCGCCCTGCTGCTTTCAGCTTAACAACAGGGGCACCGCACACTGGGCAAGGTTGGCCGGTTTGCCCGTAAACCGCTAGCTTTTGCTGAAACATACCCATCGCACCTTGTGTATTAACGTAAGAACGAATGGTGGTTCCACCTTGGCGAACGGCCTCAGCCAACGTATCAATAGCTTGAGCATGCACATCCGCTATTTCCTTTTTGGTCAAGGTGTTGGCCGGTTTAAGTGGGTGAACCTGTGCTTTAAACAAGGTCTCATCAACATAAATATTACCAAGACCAGCGACAATTGACTGATCCAACAAGACCGCTTTTATGACGCGATTGGTTTTTTGACATTTTTCATTAAGGTTATCAACCGTAAAGGTTGTTTCAAAGGGATCTGGTCCGAGCTGATTTAAAGGTTTCTGTGTCAACTCGGTGCCTTTTACAAACAAGTGCATCGTGCCGAATTTGCGGACATCATTGTATCGGAGCTGCTCACCTGTATTCAAATCGAAAACGACATGCGTGTGTTTTTTGACCGGCTCATTGCCGGCATCCACTGAATATTTACCTTCCATCCGCAAATGCGACACCAGGACATAGTCATTCAGCTGAAACATAAGGAATTTACCTTTGCGTTTGACGTCTTGAATGGTTTGACCTTTAATCCATTCCTTAAATACCCCTACGTCGTCTGGATGTTTAATCATTTTCGGCCAGTAAACATCGGCTTTCGTAATGGTTTTATTCAGAACAAGATGTTTCAGTGTTTCTTTGATTGTTTCAACTTCAGGCAGTTCTGGCATATTGTTTTCTCCTTACTTTGCATCAAACCAGCTGTCTCCATATGCATATTCGACTTTAAGCGGCACTGCCAGTTCCATCGTATGCTCCATAACCGCTGGTACCATTTCTTTTAATTGCTCAATCTCCTCTTGAGGTGCTTCCAATATGAGTTCGTCATGAACCTGAAGCAGCATGCGTGCCTGCATATTTTCATCAAGGAGTTTGTCTTTCAAATCGATCATTGCTTGCTTAATAATATCAGCGGCACTGCCTTGGATTGGCGTGTTCATCGCTGTTCTTCCCGCAAAACTCCTTCTGTTGAAGTTGCGGCTTGTGATCTCGGGCAAATATCGTCTGCGATGTTTAAGCGTTGTAACGTAACCGTTTTGTTTCGCTTCTTTCACGATATTGTCCATATATTCTTTAACGCCAGGGTAACTTTCAAAATAGCGTTCAATAAACGTTTTTGCTTCTTTACGGGTGATACCAAGGTTTTGAGAGAGGCCGTAATCGCTGATGCCATATACTATTCCAAAATTGACTGCTTTTGACTGACGGCGCATATTTGCTGTCACGTCATTTCTATCAACATGAAAAACATCCATTGCTGTTTTTGTATGAATGTCTTCCCCTTCTTTAAATGCTTCAATCAACTTTTCATCTTCTGCGATGTGGGCAAGTACGCGCAGTTCGATTTGAGAATAATCGGCAGCAAACATCACCCAGCCGGGTTCTGAAGGCACAAAAGCTTGCCTAATCTTCCGGCCTTCTTCCAGTCTGATCGGAATGTTTTGCAAGTTCGGTTCTATAGAACTGAGACGGCCTGTTTGTGTCAGGGCTTGATTGAATCGAGTGTGAATTTTTTGTGTTTCCTCATCTACAACCTTCAACAATCCTTCTATATAAGTTGATTGTAATTTGCCCAGTTGTCTGTATAAGAGTAACTTCGGGATAATATCATGTTCACCTTCAAGTTGTTCCAGCACGTCGGCTGCCGTTGAATAACCCGTTTTCGTTTTCTTAATGACAGGAAGACCGAGCTTCTCAAACAGGATTGGGCCCAGTTGCTTAGGAGAATTCAAATTAAATGTTTCCCCCGCTAGTTCGTATATGTCATTTGCAAGGTCATCCAACCGCTTCTTTAAATCCTCGCCCATTTCTTTCAGACGGTCGACGTCAACTTGTACACCCGTATGTTCCATGTCACCCAATATAAGAGCTAGTGGAAGTTCAAGCTCTGTCAGAAGTTCAAGTTGATCATTCGCTTTTAATTCCTCTGTCATAATAGATTCCATTTCATGTAATGCAGAAGCTTTACGCACAAGATGTTCCCCAAGAACTTCGTCATCAGGACGCTTCAATTTAGCCCCTTTACCATACACTTCTTCGTCATACTGAACACCATCAACGCTCATCCGATTGGCAATTGATGGAATGTCATGATGGTTTTCAGATGGGTCTATCAAATAGGAAGCAAGCAACGCATCAAAATGAATTCCTTTAATTTGAATCCCATGATTTAAAAGGGAGACACGGGTTTGTTTCGCATCAAAAACCGTTTTCTTCTGCTTCTCATCTTCAGCCCATTTTTTAAAAGGGGCGGAATCAGCAATTACATCGTTTGGTATAAACAATTTATGATGTTCATTAACGACCGCAATTCCTTCAACAGGAGCTGTATGGTAATTATCTGATAAGATTTCCACAATTAAAACGCTAGGGTCCTCCAACATATCAGGCGTAATATCGCGTACAACTTCATAATCAATATCAGCTAATTCCTGATTGTGATCCGTGTCGTCATTATCGTTATTCTCCACTTTTCGAAGCAAGGACTTAAAACCTAACTCTTTGAAAAATTGATTGACTTTTTGAGGGTCAAACGTTTCATAGCCAATATCATTCAAAGATATCGTGATTGGGGTGTCGCGTTTAATTGTCACCAGCTCACGACTCATGAAGGCATCCTCTTTATGATTCTCAAGATTCTCTTTCAGCTTCTTGCCACTAACGTCTTCAAGGTTCTCATAAACGGCGTCAAGCGTCTCGAATTGCTTTAAAAGTTTAAGAGCGGTTTTCTCACCCACCCTGGAACGCCGGGAATATTGTCCGAACTATCTCCCATCAAAGCTTTATAATCAATGATTTGATCCGGACGAATGCCCATCTTTTCCTGCATATAATCAGGTGAGTATGTTTCAACATCACTAATGCCTTTTTTTGTGAGGGTCACATTCACGTGCTTGTCCACAAGCTGAAGCAGATCTTTATCACCCGAAACGACTTTCACTTCCCAATCCCCATCGGCAAGGGTCGTAAATGTGCCAATGATATCATCAGCTTCATATTGAGACAGCTGATAGTGAGAGATCCCAAAAGCATCCAAGAGCTCGTGTGCAACCGGAAACTGTTCTGACAGCTCAGGCGGTGTTTTTTGACGACCGCCTTTATATTCTTTATATGTTTCATGTCGAAATGTTGTCTTTCCCGCGTCAAATGCAACCAGCATATGTGTCGGCTTTTCCTCTTCAAGCATACGCATAAGCATCGTTGTAAAACCGTATACGGCATTTGTATAAACGCCCTTATCATTGTTTAACAGTGGCAAAGCGAAAAATGCCCTGTATAAAATACTGTTACCATCAATTAAAACCAATTTATTTCCCAAAAAACCACTCCTCTGTTTCATGGTCCATATTTCCGATATCCTGCCTGCCTTTATTTTACACGATCAAGTGTGTTTAACCAAATAAGTGGTGACCATGAGACAGTTTATTAGTCAGATTGCTTTGGCAAAAGCACACTGACGGTCGTTCCCTTTTGTTCTTCACTGTCAATATGAATTTGTCCATTATGCACTTCTACAATATGCTTGACGATGGCAAGACCAAGGCCTGTTCCACCGGTATTTCTGCTCCGGGCCTTATCGACGCGGTAAAACCGTTCAAATACCCGCTCCATTTGAGCTTTGCTGATGCCAATTCCAGTATCTGTAACAGATATAACAATACCTTCGTCTTTTTCTGTAACAAATAAAGTGATATTACCATATTCCGGTGTGTATGCAATGGCATTATCCAATAAATTAATGATCATCTGCTTAACTTGTTCACTATTGCCCATCAAGCTAAGTTGATCCTCTGTTTGTTTTTTATAGCTGATGTTTTTCATATCTGCTTTTCGCTTAATCATGGGATTAATATCCTCGATAATTTGAGTAAGATCAACCTCATTAATGACAGGGTGAAAATCGTCTTTTTCCAGCATCGATAATGTTAACAGATCTTCAATTAGTAGCTGCAGGCGTTTACTCTCTTTAAAAATAATTTGTAGAAACTCTGTCAAAACTTCAGGATCATTCTTCGCCCCATCCAGGAGCGTTTCCGAGAATCCGTTAATTGATGTGATCGGTGTTTTCAATTCATGAGAGACGTTTGCTACGAAGTCTTTACGCATGCGCTCCAGTTTCTTAAGTTCAGTAATATCATAAAATACAAGAACCACGCCTTTGACGAATTTTCGTTCATTAAATATTGGGGCGCCCACCACTTCCATATCCATACTGTCGTCTTCATTCTTTTTAACAAATGCGTTTTTAACGTTTTTTTCATATAAAAATGTATTTTGTACTGTTTCGTGAATAACCTCATTGTCAAGAACATCGTAATACAAATAGCCTCGATAATAGTCCGATGATTGTCCGAACATCGATAAAAATTTCCGATTGACGAGATGGATATAACCTTTTTCATCGAGAAGTACTAACCCACTTACAGTATTGTCCACAACTGTCATCAGTTGTTCAGACTGAATTTGCTCTTGAAGTGAAAGCTCACTCAAATTTCGAGCTAGTTTATTAATATTTTGGTTGAGTTCGCTGACAAGTCCATTGGCGGGATGATGAACCCTTGCTCTAAAGTTGCCATTAAGCAGCTGAGAAACGGTGTCAATTGCCTTTTGCACTGGTTTGGCGTACCTGTCCAAAAAATAGGTTACTAGAAGCATAAGGATAATATATTGTATGAATAATACCAGTACAAGTATAAAGAGATTATCCACAGCAGTACTCAGGACCCCGCCTGTTACAGCCAGCAGCAAAAATAAACCTAAGCCATACATTATGATTGTTTTTTTCATGGTGCTACATCCTCCAATTTATATCCAAATCCCCGGATCGTCTTTATGTAAGCCGGATTCCTGGTATCAGGTTCTATCTTATCCCGTAAATGACTGATATGTACATCTACAATTCTTGTATCCCCCGCAAATTCATAATCCCACACATCTTTTAGCAGCTGATCGCGTGACAGCACTTTACCTTTGTGCTGAGCTAGAAAATAAAGCAGTTCAAATTGCTTCCGTGTAAATGTCAATGCCTGTCCATTCATCGTTGCTTCATACCGGTCAGGATATATTGCCAATTGTCCAATCCGAATCACGTGCGCCTCATTCTTTTCAAGGGCATGAGAACGTCTTAAAACAGCTCTGATTCTTGCCAAGACTTCCTTTGGACTAAAAGGTTTGGTTAAATAATCATCTGCACCAGAGTCAAGTCCATCAATTTTATCTGACACAGAATCTTTCGCTGTCAGCATTAAAATCGGAGTCATATTATGCTTATTTCGCAAGTGGTGACAAACCTCGATCCCATCCATGCCTGGCAGCATGACATCAAGAATAATCAAGTCAAATTCATGGTGCTCTGCCTTCTCAATGGCTTGCAGACCGTCATATGCCACATCCGTTTCAAACCCGGCTTGCTTCAAATTAAATTCCAGTAACGTCACAATAGAAGCTTCATCATCAACAATTAAAATTCTTTGCACCACGCAACAACTCCCTTAATAATGACATACTACAACCATCTTACAATGAAGCAACCATAAAGTGAACAGATCTATTGTTAAGAAAAATTTACAAATACCACATCCACACAAACCAACAAATTTCCAGTCAACACAAACTGCAAACCAGTGAAAACTTGAAATGACCGCCACTGGCAACCGCTCGGGGAAAGCAACTTCCCGGAGAGCAAATCACGGTGCACTTATATGCATTAATGGGTTTTGACCTACTATGCTTTTTAGTTCGCAGTTCACTTAAAAAAGGTATATAAAAACTTCTTCCCTGCTTATGTGCAGAGAAGAAGTTTTTATTGGCTTATTTTAATAGGTTTAGAACATTTTTTACAGAATCGGCTGATTTGTCAAGGGCGCTTTTTTCTTCGGCTGTGAGATCCAGTTCTATGATCTGCTCAAGGCCATTGCCGCCAATAACCGTAGGGACTCCGAGATAGATATCGTTATATCCATACTCTCCTTCGAGATAAGCAATAGAAGGTAGAACGCGCCGTTGATCCTTTAATACAGCTTCAACCATAACCGTAATTGAAGCAGCTGGGGCATAATATGCACTGCCATTTCCAAGCAAGCCTACTATCTCGCCCCCGCCTTTACGGGTGCGTTCAACAATCTGATCCAGACGATCTTTGGATATTAGCTTCTCCAACGGAATACCGCCTGCATATGAATAGCGGATAAGCGGTACCATATCGTCTCCATGACCACCAAGGACAAAGCCTGTAATATCTTTAACAGACAAGTTTAATTCTTGGGCGACAAACGTTCTGAAACGGGCCGTATCAAGCACACCTGACTGTCCAATAACACGCTCTTTAGGAAAGCCAGTCGTCTTATAAACAGTATAGGTCATCGCATCAACCGGATTGGTCAGGACAATGATGATGCACTCTGGTGAATAGGCAGCTACATCTTTGGCCACCGCTTCCATGATCTTAGCATTGGTGTTGACAAGGTCATCTCTACTCATACCGGGTTTACGCGCAACACCAGCTGTAATAACCACCACATCAGAATCTTTTGTGTCCTTATAATCAGATGTTCCGACTACATTGGCATCAAAACCTTGAACAGGGCTGGCTTCAAGCATATCGAGCGCTCTTCCTTTTGTCGGGTCTTCCATATCCGGGACATCTACGAGCACAACATCACCAAGCTCTTTCTGGGCGAGCATGAGAGCGGTTGTGGCCCCGGTAAAACCTGAGCCAATAACCGATATCTTTTTTCGTTTGATTCCCATGAAGATACCCCCTTTAAGGATTAATCCATATTTTTGATAAGCTCATCGCCGAACTCTGATGTCTTCACTTCTTTGGAATTATCCATCAAGCGAGCAAAGTCATAGGTAACAACTTTTGAAGCGATTGTTTTGTCCATAGCTTTTGTGATCAAATCGCCTGCTTCTCTCCACCCGAGGTGCTCAAGCATCAATACTCCTGATAGAATAACGGATGAAGGATTCACTTTATCCATGCCTGCATATTTTGGCGCTGTACCATGAGTCGCCTCAAAAATGGCGTGTCCTGTGTCATAGTTGATGTTGGCGCCTGGCGCAATGCCGATGCCGCCTACCTGTGCTGCCAAGGCATCTGATACATAGTCACCGTTCAAGTTCATCGTAGCCACAACATCAAATTCATTTGCACGTGTCAAAATTTGTTGTAAGAAGATATCTGCAATTGCATCTTTCACAATGATTTTTCCAGCTGCAACAGCTTCATCTTGTGCTTTGTTTGCTGCTTCTTTGCCATCTTTCTCAACAATGCGATCGTACTCTGCCCATGTAAACACTTTATCGCCGTACTCTTCTTCAGCTACTTCATAACCCCATGCTTTGAATGCACCTTCAGTGAACTTCATAATATTGCCTTTGTGGACAAGGGTCACATTGCGGCGATTTTCATTAAGTGCGTAATCAATCGCAGCACGAACTAGACGCTTGGTGCCTTCTTCGGAAACCGGTTTTACGCCAATACCTGATGTTTCCGGAAAACGAATGTTTTTGACGCCCATTTCATTTTGCAAGAAGTCGATCACTTTTTTGACATCATCTGAACCTTTTTGCCATTCAATTCCGGCATAAATGTCTTCTGTGTTTTCACGGAAAATAACCATATCAACATCTTCTGGCTTTTTAACTGGTGAAGGAACGCCGTTGAAATAACGCACCGGGCGTAAGCATGTAAATAAATCCAGCTCTTGGCGCAACGCCACGTTCAATGAACGGAAACCACCGCCAATAGGAGTTGTCAAAGGCCCTTTAATGGCAATTTTATACTCATCAATGGTATCCAATGTTGCTTTAGGGAGCCATTCTCCTGTTTTGTCAAACGCTTTTTGACCAGCGTAAACTTCTTTCCACTCTATTGCTTTTTTGCCATCATATGCTTTGTCGACAGCTGCTTCAATAACTTTTCGAGCTGCAGCCCAAATATCAGGACCAGTTCCATCGCCTTCAATAAAAGGAATGACAGGACGGTCAGGTACGTTTAAATTCCCATTTTCAACTGTGATTTTTTCTCCTTGTGTCATTTCATTACCTCCATATTGTCTTAAATAATGATATTAATACAGTATGTAACAACAGCTGAATTCAGCTGTTGTCACAGTTGGTATACATTTATTGAATTACCTGTTTTCGATTGCCTGGAAGGTTTGTGTCTGTGGTCCCGTATACTCTGCACGAGGACGGATTAGACGGTTATCTGCATACTGTTCAAGAATATGCGCAAGCCAGCCGGAAATTCTGCTCATTGCAAAGATTGGCGTGAACAAATCATGTTCAATGCCAAGACTATGGTAGACCGAAGCAGAATAGAAATCCACGTTGGCAGGCAAACCTTTTTCTTCTTTTATATAGTCTTCAATTTTCACGGACATATTGTACCATTTGGACTGTCCGGTGATTTTAGTCAGTTGTTTGGACATTTCTCTAAGGTGTTTTGCACGAGGATCACCTGTTTTGTATACACGGTGGCCCATACCCATAATCTTCTCTTTATTGGCCAATTTCTCTTTGATATAAGGAATGGCGTTCTCTTCTTCCCCAATCTCAGTCAGCATAGCCATAACACGTTCATTTGCACCACCATGCAAAGGCCCTTTTAAAGCGCCGATTGCAGCGGTTACACCTGAATAGATATCTGAAAGTGTTGCGACACAAACACGTGCTGTAAATGTTGAAGCATTTAATTCGTGGTCTGCATGCAGAACCAATGCTTTATTCATTGCTTCAATTTCAATATCGTTCGCATCCTCCCCATTTAGCATATAAAGGAAGTTTGCGGCATAGCTTAAGTCCTTCTTTGGCTTAACTGGATCTTTTCCTTGGCGAATTCTTGCAAATGCGGTTACAACCGTCGCCATTTTAGCTTGCAAACGGATGGCTTTTCGCTTGTTTGCTTCCTCATCCATATCATCTGCTTCCTCATCATACAACCCTAGCAGAGAAACAACTGTACGAAGTGCTGCCATAGGATGGACAGATTTCAAATCATAGGAACGCAGATGTTCGATGACAGCGTCAGGAACATCCATTTCTTTAACAAGGCTGGTCTTGAACTCATCAAGTTGCTTCTGATTTGGCAGCTCTTGATTCCACAGCAAGTAAACAACTTCTTCAAATGATGCCTTCTCAGCAAGATCATCAATACGGTAACCTACGTACGTTAATTGATCGTCAATGATGGAGCTGATGGCGGATTGTGTTGCTACGATCCCTTCCAATCCTTTTGTAGTTGTCATGACAAACCCTCTCCTTTTCTTATAATTATGTATAAATTGTTTCAGGATGTTGCTTGTTGACAATAGTTGCGAGAATCATTGTCACCCCCAACGACATTATAATAGATTAAGGGGTAAAAGTGAATTGAAACAAATTCGTAACAGTTTTTACGAAGCCATTCCACATGTCTAATTTCCCTTTACCTGTCATATATAAACTAGTACAAGCTCTAACCGGTATGAGGTGATGGTGTTGGGAAAAAGAGAATTGAACATGCTTCTCAGGTTATTTTTGGTTTTATCAATCCTTTTGGCTGGCTATTTTTTGGTTAAGTGGACCTTACTGTACTTATATCCTTTCGTCATTGCGTGTTTCTTAGCTGCGATGTTGAACCCCCTCGTAACGTTTATCGAACAAAAAACCCCGGTGCCAAGAGGCGTCGCTGCTGCTGCAGTAATGTGTACGGCGTTACTTTTGACATTTGCGGGTCTCTTTTTTCTGGCGGGCGAATTATTTCAAGGCACGGCATATCTTGCCCGGAAGCTCCCGGAACATATGACAGCATTCGCTGGCTATCTTCAAGAATGGATAAAAACCTTTTTGGTTCAGATTTATGATAAAATTCTATCTTTGTTTAATGGATTAAATGTTACACAAAAAGAAGCTGTGCTGGAGCAGATTGATCATTTGCTCGTGCAAGCTTCTGGTGCAGGTTCTGCATTAATACAGAACTTACTAATGCATATTCCGTCTCTCTTATCCATATTTCCTTTATCGATGACTTTAGTTGTGCTCATTTTTTTGGCTACATTTTTTATGACGAATGACTGGCCGGCTTTTTCCCAATTATGGAAGGACTCTGCCCCAGGCAGGATAAAATCCTCCAGTTTACGACTTTGGCAAACTTTCATTGAAACATTGATTGGTTGGCTCAAAGCACAAGTCATTCTTGTGTTCTTTTCTACCTTGACGATCTACATCGGACTTTTGTTGCTGCAGGTCGAACACGCCTTAACAATTGCTGTTTTAATTGCACTGGTGGATTTAGTCCCACTGGTAGGCACAGGAATTGTGTTTATACCGTGGATCTTTTATTTATTCATGTCAGGACAATATACTATGACCATTGGTCTGTCTATATTGTATATGAGTATTGTCATAGGACGTCAATTTGCTGAGCCTAAAATTTTATCCAGTCATATCGGGGTAAATCCGCTGATTGCTTTAATAGGCCTATTCATCGGGTTCAGACTATTTGGTTTCTGGGGATTGTTTCTGACCCCATTTATGTTAATCATTTTCAGTACATTTGTTAAAACTGGTGTGTTTAGATCGGTGGGACAATTTATATTGGATGAAAACTACCATTTGCGATAGATGGTTACGCCTCCATCCAGCTTCTTTTGTACGTAGCGTTGAATCCATTTGTTAATGGGGTAACGCGTAATAGGCAGGACGAGAACAAATCCAACAACATCTGTTATAAAACCAGGTGTTAGTAAGAAAATGGCTCCTGCGAAAATACAGATCCCATCAACGATCTCTTTAGCAGGGGTCTGTCTGTTGTTCATCGATTGCCTTGCTCTATACCATGTTTCCGTACCTTGTTGTCTTGCTATCGTCAGACCCACGAAACCTGTTAATAATATCAAGCCAATAATCCACCAGGGTCCAACGATGCCGCCTGCCCAAATAAACACCCCAATTTCAAGAGCGGGTATAATTAACAGTGCCAGGATTATAAAACGCATGAGGTTCCCACCTTTTTAAAGACTAATCGGCGGTAAGCCCGCCGATCTATGATTTAATATATACAGTTTAAATAACGCTTGTATGGCCTTTATAAATATCGCCTTTTGTTCCGTCAATGGTGATGTCCATGCCTTCCTTAATGGTTTCAAATGCATCTTTGACACCTACAATAACAGGAATGCCCAAGCTTAATCCTACGACAGCTGCATGCGATGTTAAACCACCTTCAACCGTCACAATTCCAGCAGCTTTCTCGACAGCTGGCATCATATCCCGGTCAGTTCCGTACGTGATTAAGATGGCATCGTCAGTTGCTTTTTTCAAGGCTTCTTCAGCACTTTTGGCGATAACGGCTTTTCCGTAAGCGCTGCGACGGCCAATTCCTTGTCCTTTGGCAATAATATCCCCAACAACATGAACCTTCATCAAGTTTGTTGTGCCACTCTCCCCTACGGGCACACCGGCCGTGATGATAACTCTGCTGCCTCTTTGAAATAGATTGGTTGATAGTCCGCTATCAATAGCTTTATCAAGCATTTCATCTGTTGTTAGAACCTTTTCACCTATAATCGCATGCACGCCCCAGGCTAAAGAAAGTTGTCTTGCCACGCCATCACGAGAAGTAACTGCGACAATCGGCGCTTTAGGGCGGTATTTGGCAATCATGCGTGCTGTGTGCCCGCTTTCTGTTGGTGTGATCAAAGCACTTACAGAAAGATCTTGGGCATTACGTGTCACAGACTGGCTAATTGCATCTGTAATCGTCATGTCAGCAGCATGCGCCCGTTTTTCAAGGATTAATTTATGATCAAGTGCTGACTCTGCTTTGATCGCAATATTGCTCATCGTTGAGACTGCTTCAACTGGATAGTGTCCAGCTGCAGTTTCGCCGGAAAGCATAATCGCATCTGTCCCATCAAAAATTGCATTGGCCACATCTGAAGCCTCAGCTCGCGTTGGTCTTGGATTGCGCTGCATAGAATCAAGCATTTGAGTTGCTGTTATAACTGGCTTGCCAACATTATTGCATTCTTCTATCATAAATTTCTGTGCAAGCGGCACATCTTCTGCAGGAATTTCAACACCAAGATCACCGCGGGCAACCATTAAGCCATCACTTACCTCGAGGATTTCTCCGATATTATCCATGCCTTCTTGGTTTTCAATCTTAGGGATAATATGAATGTGAGTCGCATCATGTTTTTCAAGCAGCTCTTTAATCTCAAGGATGTCAGAACGGCGACGTACAAATGAAGCTGCAATAAAGTCAATATTATGCCGGATGCCAAATTCAATGTCAGCCCGATCTTTATCAGTGATCCCCGGAAGCTGAACCTGCACATTGGGTACATTGACACCTTTTTTGTTCTTAATGAGGCCTGAATTAAGTGCTTTTGTTTTTATTTCCTGATTCTCATAATCAACCTCAAGTACTTCCAGTTCAATTAGCCCGTCATCCAGCAATATTTTTGCTCCAGGCACCACATCATCAATAAGTCCTTGATAAGTAATGGAGAAACGCTCCCGGGTACCCTCCACTTCTTTCATAGAAATATAAACAACTTGGTCTTCTTCTATTTCAGCCTCTCCATCTTTAAAAGAGCCTGTACGGATTTCTGGGCCCTTTGTGTCCAACAAAATGGCTACAGTTTGACCTGTGTTTTTCGCTGCTGTTCTAATGTTATGAATCCGATTTTCATGCTCAGCAAAATCTCCATGTGAAAAGTTTAAGCGAGCAACATTCATGCCGGCACGAATCATTTTTTCAAGTGTTTCTACAGACTCTGATGCGGGTCCTATGGTGCATACAATTTTTGTTTTTCGGATTGTCATGGTGCCATGCCTCCTATTATTTTTGAAATGTTTTTATATTGACAGCTCATTAGCAAGCTTGTACATATCTTGATTTATGTCATGTTTCTGACCCACGATTTCCATGATATCATGCTCTACCAATTGATTTTTTTGGATACCTACCATTTTTCCTGAGTGGCCAATTCGAAGCAGGTCTACTGCTTTTGAGCCCAGCCTGCTCGCCAGTACCCGATCTGATGCCGTTGGAGAGCCGCCCCGCTGGATATGTCCTAGTACGGTTACACGCGTTTCCAGATTTGTAGCTTCCTGAATGCGATTGCCATAGTCAATACCGCTTCCTACACCCTCTGCAAGAATAATAATGCTGTGTTTCTTGCCTCGAGCATGTCCGCGCTTCAGCCGATCAATGACCATATCGAATTCATCAGGAGCCTCGGGTATCAAAATACTTTCAGCACCATCAGCCAAACCTGCCCATAGAGCAAGGTCACCGGCATTCCTCCCCATTACTTCAATCACGTATGTGCGTTCATGGGAAGTTGCAGTGTCCCTTATTTTATCAATGGCTTCTATAATCGTATTAAGAGCGGTGTCAAAGCCTATGGTGAAATCGGTACCGGCAATATCATTATCAATCGTACCTGGCACCCCTATGCATGGATACCCTTTCTCAGTTAGCTTTTGCGCACCGCGGAAACTGCCGTCACCACCAATAACGACCAAACCTTCAATTCCAAATTTCTCCAGCTGTTTCAGGGCCTTCTCCTGACCTTCATCGGTTTTAAACGCCTCGCACCTTGCAGAGTAAAGTTTGGTTCCGCCACGCTGTATAATATCTCCTACAGACCCAATCTCCAATTTTTCGATATGGCCATCAATGAGGCCCTGAAAACCATATTTAATACCGTATACATCCATAGAATGAAAAATTGCCTTGCGCACGACCGCACGGATAGCGGCATTCATGCCTGGCGCATCTCCGCCGCTTGTTAAAACACCAATTTTTTTCATTTGTCACCACTCCAATTTTCACATGATGTAAATTGCATGTGTGAACATCCAAACAATCAATATCCTAAGAAATTCAGCACACCTTCCATGTGGTGTTTAAGGTAAAAATAGGAGGCTGACCTATGTCAACCTCAATCTGATTTCATCTTATCAAATTTCTTTGTAATCACCAATATTTTTATACTTGTTCCACCGGTTTTCAAGCAATTGATCAGAATTAATGTTCACAAGTTTTTCAATTGATGCATCCAGCACACAATCAATAAAGGCGGCCTGTTGCTTCAGATCGCGATGTGCGCCCCCTTTTGGTTCGGGAATGATTGAATCAATGACGCCTAGTTTTTCCAAATCCTGGGCAGTTATTTGCATACTTTCTGCAGCTTTTTTCGCCAAACTGGAATCTTTCCAAAGCAAAGCAGCTGCGCCTTCAGGTGAAATAACGGAGTAGGTGGAATTCTCCAGCATATGTATTTCATCCCCCACACCGAGTGCCAAGGCGCCCCCGCTTCCACCTTCGCCTATAACAATGCAGATGGTGGGAACTTCGAGACCAGCCATATCCATTAAGTTACGGGCGATGGCTTCGCTTTGCCCTCTCTCTTCAGACGACTTCCCGGGATCGGCACCTTTTGTATCAATAAAACAGATGATTGGGCGATTGAATTTTTCAGCTTGTTTCATATGTCTTAGTGCCTTCCGGTATCCCTCTGGGTGAGGCATACCAAAATTGCGTCTGATATTTTCTTTCGTATTGCGCCCTCTTTGATGACCAATAACAGTTACGGGGCGTTCATTGTAATAAGCAATTCCTGAAACAATGGCTTCATCATCCCCAAAACGTCTATCTCCATGGAATTCAAGAAAATTAGTAAACAGTTGGTCAATGTAATCCAATGTTGTCGGCCGTTCTTGATGGCGTGCCATTTGAACCCTGTCCCATGGCTGTAAATTGCCATATATTTCATCTTCCAGGACAGTCAGACGTTCTTCAAGCGTTTTGATTTCTTCGGTTAAATCAATGTCGCTATTTTCAGTGAAATTTCTCAACTCTGCTATCTTTTCTTTTAAATTAACAATCGGTTTTTCAAAATCAAGCACTTGTTTCAAGACGGTCCGCCCCTTTGTAGTGCATAGCAATAATAGTGGTCAGGGTCTGGCGCATCTCATGTCTATGGATGACTTTATCTAATTGTCCATGCTTCAATAAAAATTCTGCAGTCTGAAAGTCGTCAGGAAGTTTCTCCCGTGTTGTTTGTTCAATAATACGCCGACCTGCAAAACCAATTAAAGCACCTGGTTCAGCAAAGTTATAATCACCCAGCGAGGCGAAACTTGCAGACACCCCTCCTGTAGTGGGGTGGGTCATGACCGAAATGGTAAGCCCGCCTGACCTTGAAAAGCGTTCAAGTGCAACAGATGTTTTGGACATTTGCATTAGGCTCAGGACACCTTCCTGCATACGGGCTCCTCCCGATGCAGTAAAGATGACGAATGGAATAGAAGCTTCACGCGCTCTTTCTATTGCCCGGGCAATTTTTTCTCCAATGACCGAACCCATACTGCCCATGCGAAAACCAGCATCCATTACAGCTAAAGCCGTTTCTTGATTGCCTATGACTCCTTTTCCTGTCAACACCCCTTCATTCAGGCCCGTTTTTTGGCGGTCTTTCTCCAGTTTCTCCAGATAACCAGGGAAACCAAGTGGGTTAGCTGAAGCAAGTTCATGATCCCATTCTTCAAATGAGCCCTCTTCTACGAGACTGCTGACTCGGTCCCAGGCTCCCATTTGATGATGAAAGTCGCATGAAGGACATACATTTAAATGTTTGTTGAGCTCTTTACGGTAATAAATATTATGGCAATTGCTGCACTTTTTCATGAGGCCTTCCGGAATGTTTTTTTTCACTTGTTCGCTTGGAATCGATGCATACTTGCGTTTCTTCCCAAATATGTCTTTGAGCAAGGCAATCCCTCCTTTTCATTGCATTCATTTGATCTACCATGCATATTGGATGCTTATTTATTAGAATGAGGTGCGTCTGTTAATTGGCGCGTCTTTTCGGCAACGTCATCGGGGGACACTTCAACACGTGCCACACCAGATTCCATTGCAGCCTGAGCAACGCTTGCTGCGACAAGAGGTGCTACCCTTGAATCAAATGGGTTTGGTATCACATAATCAGCATTCAATTCTTCGTCCTCAATTAATGAAGCAATCGCTTCAGCTGCAGCTATTTTCATTTTTTCATTTATCCGGGTAGCTCTGACGTCCAATGCCCCTCGGAATATCCCCGGAAAAGCCAGCACATTATTGACCTGGTTGGGATAATCAGAACGTCCAGTGCCTATGACCTGTGCACCAGCTTCTTTGGCATCCTCAGGCATAATTTCAGGATCAGGGTTGGCCATAGCAAATATGATTGGGTCATCGTTCATTTTTTTGATCATCTCTTTAGAGAGAATACCTCCGACTGATACGCCGATAAAGACATCTGCCCCTTCCAGAATGTCTTCCAGTGCACCTTCCTTTTTATCTTTGTTAGTCATTTCAGCAACGCGTTCTTTAACTTCATTCATTCCGTACGGTCGTCCTTCGAATATGGCTCCTTTAGAATCACACATGACGATTTCGCGAACACCGAAATGGTGCAGCAGCTTAATAATTGCAATCCCAGCTGCTCCCGCACCGTTAGCAACAACTTTGATATCTGAAAAAGATTTGCCGGCAAGTTTTAATGCATTGATTAACCCGGCAACCGTTACAATGGCTGTTCCATGCTGATCATCGTGAAAAATCGGGATGTTGGTTTCTTTCTTTAAGCGTTCCTCGATGATAAAGCAATTTGGGGCAGCAATATCCTCCAGGTTGACACCACCAAACGTCGGCTCCATGAGTTTGACAGTATTGACAATGTCATCTACGTTATGTGAATCCAAGCAAATTGGAAAAGAATCCACACCGGCAAAACTCTTAAACAATACAGATTTCCCTTCCATTACGGGAAGTGCGGCTTCAGGACCGATATTTCCAAGCCCTAAAACGGCTGAGCCATCGCTGACAACAGCTACCATATTGCCTTTCATCGTATAATCATAGACATACTCTTTACGATCATAAATTTCTTTGCACGGTTCTGCTACCCCTGGAGAATAGGCCAGACTCAGGTCTTTGGCGTTTCGAACCGGCACTTTGGATTGTATGCTTAGTTTCCCTTTATGTACTCTGTGCAAATGCAATGTTTCGTCTCTTAAGTTTGCCATATTTCCCACCACTCCTTGTGTTGAGTATCTCTTTTTTAAACATTATACACGCATACCCTCTGTTAACTTCTCTATTATATCAAATGCATATACCATGTAAAGCAGATGCATGATTCGACATAACTGACTCCCTTTTTCACTTTAAAACGACATTTTCCTCCCCGAAATGTTTCTTTAATGCCTGAAGACTGTTACGGTCTGCACTCACAAAATAATTCCGGGATAATTTATATGTCTTATTTTGTGGTTCGTGGTAGGCAATGATGGGCGTCGAGCCCGGATGTGCGTTAGCAATCTCACGCATATAAGCAAGTGCAGAAGCTGTTTTGTTTTCTTTTATCTTAATAAATATAATCGATTTTCTTTTCAAAGTTTCTTTTTGAAAAGGACTAAGACTATTAATGATCAGTTGCCGCTTCTGGTTTCGGGAATCCGTTTTTGCTGTAAACATGATAATCATTTCTTCATGAAGTGAGCGGCTGATCTCTCTGTAAAGATCAGGAAAGACAACAGCCTCCATTTCCCCTGTTTCATCACTTAGCGTTAAAAATGCCATTGGATCCCCGCGTTTTGTGCGAATTGTTGTTATGGATTCAATGATGGCTGCCCCTTTTACTTTTTGGTTATCAGCGGATTTAGAGATTTGCATCATGTCAAGATAGTTATTATCCACCAGAATAGCTCTGTCCCCTTTTAAAGGATGGCTGGATAGATAAAACCCGAGCAGTTCTTTTTCATATGCCAGTTTTTTGACTTGGCTGAAATCCTCTATATCTGTATAGGATGATTCGAAGCCAAACTTATCATGGAATAGTCCTGATTGATCCTGAAATTCCTTGAACAATTCTCCTTGTTCGATGGCTTGATCAATTGATGCAAGCATACTGGCTCTGTTCGTATTCAATTCATCAAATGCACCTGCAAGTATGAGTGCCTCGAGCGTCTTTCGGGTAGCCGTTTTTCCTGGCATACGAAGGCAGAAATCAAACAGGTCTTTAAAAGGACCGGTAGTCTTCCGAGCTTCAAGAATATCACCAATCACCTGATGTCCTATCCCTTTGATCATCATCATTCCAAGCCGAATGCCTTCGTGTTCAACTGAAAAGCGTCCGAAACTCATATTAATGGAAGGTGGATAAATCGGTATGTTCAGTTGCCTAGCTTCATTAATATACATATGAATCCGTGCTTCCTGATTCACTGCAGAACTCAGCAATTCCGCAAAAAATGACAAGGGATAATGTGCTTTTAAATATGCAAGCTGATAAGAAATTAAACTATAAGCAACAGCATGGCTTCGGTTAAATCCATAATTGGAAAATTTAACAATCCAATCAAACATTTCTTCTGATGCTTCAGGCGTATAACCATTTGCTATACTGCCCTCTATAAATTTGTTTCGTTGCTCGTCCATCAGTTCATGCTTCTTTTTGCTCACTGCTCGGCGCAGAACGTCCGCTTCTCCCAGAGTAAACCCTGCCATTTTATGGGCGATGAGCATAATTTGTTCTTGATAGACCAATACGCCGTATGTATTACCTAGTATAGATTCGAGATCAGGATGCGGGTAGCGCGGCTGTTCTGCACCGTGTTTGCGTCGGATATAAGTTGGGATTTGTTCCATCGGACCCGGCCGATATAACGCATTTACCGCAACAATGTCTTCAAAACGTGTTGGCTTTAATTGTTTAAGGACGTTCTGCATTCCTTGTGACTCAAGTTGAAAAACCCCATTTGTTCTACCTGATTGAAGCAGCCGATACGTTCGGGGATCATCGTCAGGCAAATGTTGCAGTTGAATCTCTTGCCCAGTCCTATACACGACCGTTTCGACGATGCGTTCCATTAAAGTCAGATTTCGCAGACCCAGGAAATCCATTTTCAATAGACCCAACGCTTCAAGGTCGTTCATCGCATATTGGGTGAGCTGTATCTGTTCCCCTCCCGGAATGAGCGGTACATGGGTGACAAGTGGTTTTTCACTGATTACAACACCTGCCGCATGGGTGGATATATGTCTGGGCAGACCCTCAAGCACCCTGGCGATACCAAACATCGTTTTAAGTTGGGGGGATGTTTGAATGTAAGACATCAGTTCTTCAGACGCCTTAACGTGTTCCACAATCGACTTCGAAGCCTGATGTGGAATGTGTTTCATGATAAAATGCGCATCCTGCTGGTCAATGCCTATCGTCTTAATCAATTCCCTCAGAAGAGACCGCGGGGCAAATGTCCCGAATGTGATGATCTGGGCAACATGTTCTGTGCCATATTTCTCTCTCACATAGTCAATTACCTCGTCACGTCTCGTGTCAGAAAAGTCTATGTCGATATCTGGCATGGAGACTCGCTCCGGATTTAAAAACCGTTCAAATAAAAGGTTATATCGCACAGGATCCACATCTGTTATGCCAAGTACATAAGCGACAAGTGATCCTGCTGCAGACCCCCGCCCCGGACCAACCATAATCCCTTTTCTTTTAGCATAATCGATGAAGTCATGGACAATCAGGAAATAGTCACTAAAACCCATTTTCTGTATGATTGTCAGTTCATGAGCCAACCGGTTACGGACGTTGTCAGTAATCTCATCATAGCGTCCCGGCAAAAGGGTCTCACAAAGATTCTCTAAATATGTAGCGGCAGGCTTATTTTCAGGGACTGGAAAAGCTGGCATACGAAACTGATCGAAAGAAAATGCAACTTCACATTTGGCTGTAATCTCAGCAGTCACTTCGATTGCTTCAGGCCAGTGATCAAATAATGTTGACATTTCAGCAGAAGATCTCAGATGACGTTGTTTAATCGAAGTGTGGTCCCTACTCGCCTCCCAGCGTTTCCCCTCTCTTATAGCCGACAAACAGTCATAAGCGACGACGTCTTTTTCTCTTATATACCGCACGTCATTAATAGCAACCGCCTTGATACCTGAAGAAGCGGTATAGGCTTTAAGAGGCGAATGTAGTTTCCGCTCATAGTCTGTCCCGTGATCCTCCACTCCTACATAAAAATCACCCTCAGGAAGCATACGCTGCCATGTTTCTATATACGTGTCCAATTCTGCAAAATCAGTGTGTAACAACAGCTCTTTCATAGCAGAATGGCTGGCTGGGAGCACTAAGACTAAATCCTTTGTAAATGAAGACAGGTTCTCTTTTGTTATAACCTGGTCTCGTTGTTTTTGTATATATGTACTGAGTTGAACAAGGGACTGGTACCCTTCGTTATTCTTAGCCAACAAAATACATGTCGCATACTCATCGTTCTCATCTTCAACTTGTACAGTCATGCCAAGCACGGGTTTGATGCCGCGGGAAACGCAAGCTTGATAGAATGAGACAGCACCATGGAGAACGTGTTCATCTGTCAAAGCTAAGCTGGAAAATCCCTGTTGTTCGGCAGCCTTCACAAGTCGTTCAACAGTCATTGTGCTTTTCAGCATACTATAGCCGCTCATCGTTTGCAGGTGTGTAAACCCCATAATGATCCCCACCTTTTTATCTTAATCTATATTATAACGAAACAAGAACACTCTTGCACGCCTTGCTCATATCTTGTCCTCTGGCGTCATATTATTTAGTGATAACCACTTAACAGGAGGCAGCTGCCATGGAAGAACGTTTTTTTACCACTTTTATCCATTGTTATTTCATAGCTTTTGGTGTTGTTATTGGCGGCACAATTATTGGCAGCATGGGTTCCTTTGCAACTGGAGATGCGCCACTATCAGCTATGGGGCGCATCGCTAAAAGCTTGCGGATTTGGGCAATTGTCGCAGCGATCGGAGGTACTTTCGATACAATTGAGAAATTCGAAAAAGGTTTTTTGGACGGTTCCACATTCGATCTTTTAAAACAAGCGTTGTTTATCCTGTCCGCAATGGGCGGGGTTAAGACTGCCATAGTCATTATTGAATCTCTGATACAGGAGGACTTATCCTAATGTATGTCCCCCCGCAACTGAAAAAAATCCACTGGCAGCACGCCTTTATCGGTGTTGTATTTGGTGGCATTATCGCATACGGAATTGTTATGTTCATGTATGGAACAATGTATGAGGATCTGATGGAAGAGAACTTGCGCCTGAAAGCACAGATTACGGATCTTAATGCAAAGAACAAATCTTTGAAACAAGATCAAGAAGATAAGGAAGAAGAGAACAAGCAACATCTCGAAGTACAAACCATCTCTGTGAAATTTTCCAACAGTCAACAGCTTCGGCTTGACCGACTGACAACCTATCAACTGGAAGAATTGGTTAAAGCAGAAATTGATCATCTCATTGGCCATAACCTGGAAACCGTGGGGGAAAATGCCAATCTTGTCGTATCAACCATTGAAAATAAAACTTATCATGTTGATGATGTCGACTATTTTTTTGAAGTGGATCGGATCATTTTATCTCAAAAGTTATCTCTCCTGCTTAAAATCAAAATGCATCAATGAAATTTATGGCAATTTCTTAAAAAACACCAAAAAGAGTATCTAACGCCTATAAGATTTCATACAATGACATATACTTTAATTTACATTCTCTTTTAACGCAATCTCACCATGTGCCAGCTGTTTAATCTTTCCATCACGAATCGAGCGTTCATTTATAATCAATGCTCAACACCCCAATCAATGCAGAATCGCAAGAATTGATCCGCCTCATCAAAAGAGGAATTGCCAAACACCAATTACATGTCTGTTACGACTATACACCATCAGGCTGTTGGTTTATACCCCTTCAGGAAGATCAATCCACTCATTAATCATCAGCGCTGATGTCAACTTAGAACAATTGACATCAGCGCCTTTTATTATGGTTTAAATTTGCGACAGGCTGCGTCTAGATCAGCAATTACCGCTTCTGTTTCGTCCCAGGTATTTACAGAGGCTCCCGCCGCAAGAGGGTGGCCCCCGCCATTATATTTAGCAGCAATTTCATTAACAACAGGGCCCTTTGAACGGAGCCGAACACGTATTAGATCGTCTTCTTCGATGAAAAAGACCCATGCCTTGATCCCTTCAATATCTCCCAGTACACCGACAAATTGACCCGTATCTACAGGATCGACACCAAACTTTTCAAGTGTTTGTCTTGTTAACTTAATCGAACTCATGCCTGAGGGTCGCACTTGATACTGCTGTAAAATATACCCGCGCAATCTCGAAATGTGTTCATTCATGCGGTACAGCTCATCATATAAACCTGTTCGATCAAAATCCCAACTGACAAGCTCGGCAGCATAACGAAATGTTTTGGTAGTCGTACTCGGAAACAAAAAGCGGCCTGTATCTCCAACGATCCCCGCATATATAAGCCGGGCAGCCTCTTTTGTAAAACGGAGACCTTCTTTTTCCCCTGTCAAATAAAGTTCATAAATCATCTCTGAGGTTGAACTTGCAGAAGGATCAACCCAGGCGATATCCCCGTATTCATCTACGTTGGGATGGTGGTCAATCTTAATAAGCTTATCGCCACTTTCGTATCGATCGTCAGATATTCGCGCGGTGTTTGCGGTATCACAAACGATCACAAGTGCTCCCTTGTATAATGAATCTTTAACATTGTCCATCTCAGATAAAAATGTTAATGAGTCAGTATCTTCGCCAGTAAGATAAACATGCTTTTCTGGAAATGAGGCTTTAATAACTTCTCGAAGCGCAGCCTGAGAACCAATGGCGTCAGGATCTGGACGCACATGGCGATGAATAATAATTGTATGATACGTTTTAATTTCTTGAATTATCGATGTGATTGGCATCTGCGGAACTCCTTATGATAGACTGTTGAACGTTTTTTCTTTCCTTCGTGCGCAAAACAAGGTAGACTTGTTAATGCGTATATATTCAGCACAGGAGAAGATGTTTATGATTATATTTCCCATTGTTATTATACTTTCCGCCGTACTATATGTATATTACAAGGTTGCGATTCTAAGGTCAAAGGATCGTCTGACACAAGCTTACTTTAACGCGAAATCCCGTATCTGTCTTGGTGTTTTTGTGGCTTTCTTCGGCATTAACTCTTATTTGCTGTTTCAAGACAGAGTCACTTTATTTGTTGCCATTGTGTTTCTTATATTGGGCATGATGCAATTATTAAGAGGATTCAAGGAATCAAAACATTATCGAAATGAATGGAAGAAACTCAATCATGGATAAGCTGCCTGCTCAGGGCAGCTTATTTTTTGCTTAAACTTGCTGAACTACCTTGAAATAACTTGCCCCATCAACATGCCTTTTCCAACCAGTTGGTCAAGGTGATACATTTCCACGTCCATCTTGGCATACATGCGCCCTATTTCCATAATGGAAGGTTTAATAACCAAATGACTGTCAATGGCCACCGGTTTAATAAAGTAAACTGACATATTCTCAATCGCTATATCCGCATCTTGTGTATGCTCAAGCAAATTCCGGCATGCCTGATTCATCATCGAAGTAAAAACCCCATAAGCAAGTGTGCCAAGATGATTGGTCATTTGCGGAATGACTGTCGAATGGAAAACCAGATCTCCTTGCTCATTCTGCCCCATTTCCATTTGAGCAGCTACAATATCTTCTATTTTTTCACCGACCTGTGGCTGACGCTGGATCTGCTGCAATGCCTTCAAAACATCTTGCCGTGATACAACACCTTTTAAGATGTGGCCTTTATCTACGACAGGTACAATTTCGATCCCTTCCCAGACCATTATATGAGCTGCATAGGCAAGGGAAGTGTCAGGATGGATCATAATCGGATTTTTGCTCATGATTTTATCGAGTTTTGTTTCGTTGTCCCGGCCGATAATGTCTTTGGATGTCACCATTCCCTTTACACGACCACTTTTATCAACAACTGGATAACGGGTATGATGCGTTGTCTCATTCAGCTTGTACCAATCTGATACGCTATGATCTATTTGCAGTGAATAAGCATTATCCGCAGGGGTGTATATATCCCGAACTAAGACAATTTCTTTTTTGATCAGCTGGTCGTATATGGCCCTGTTAATCATCGCTGCAACCGTAAAAGTATCATAGCTGGTGGACATGACGGGGAGCGATTTTTCATCTGCCAATTGTTTAATATAAGGGCTTGTGTCGAAGCCGCCGGTGATTAACACTGCGGCGCCTTCTTCCAAAGCCAGCTCCTGAGCTTCACTCCGATCTCCGACAATCAGAAGCGAATCTGCTTGAATATACCTTTCAATAGCCTTTACTTGCATGGCGCCAATCAAGAATTTATTTAAGGTTTTATGAAGACCAGTGGCACCGCCCAGCACTTGTCCATCCACAATATTAATAACTTCCGCAAATGTGAGGTGCTCGATGTTCTCTTTTTTCTTCTGTTCTATCCGGATGGTCCCCACACGCTCAATCGTACTGACCATACCTTGGTTTTCAGCTTCTTTAATTGCCCGATAGGCGGTTCCTTCACTGACACTTAGTTGCCTGGCTATAAGGCGCACCGAGATCTTATGGCCGATAGATAGATTATTGATGTACTCCAATATCTGCTCGTGCTTTGTCATTATCTTTCACCGACCTTCAACTGTTTTACTCTGTTTCACTTATTTCATTATAACAGTTTGTCGGTTGTACGCTCAATCATTAAGCATCCGGCGCTCAGGCTCACTGCGCTGTTCTATAATGGGTGGCCGTGTCATGCCTAGCAGTGTAGCTAAATTGGCTCCCGCCACCAAAAAGAAAAAAGCAAGCCAGCTTAACCAGAACATTTTTTCAAGATGTGTAACTGCCTCAGGTATAACGGGCCAAGCAAAGTATAGAAACAAAGCTGCCAACATCAGTTTTAAAATTGAATAATGGCGCATAAACCATTCCCCCTTTGCTACAGCATATGTTGATTGATACCTCTTCATGTCTTTAAACAAGGGTACTTAAAATAACAAGTCGATATACCAATCGGCCAAAAAATCACCATAAAAGTATGTAATCAGTGCTCCAAGTACAATATACGGTCCAAATGGCACATGCTGCTGACGTTTAATGACTTCTGTCATTAGTAAAATAACCCCGATAATTGCGCCAACCACTGTTGATAGCAAAAATGCCAGGAGCATCTTTTTAAACCCGAGCACAATACCCAGAATGCCAAATAATTTCATATCCCCTGCACCCATACCACCTTTACTAATGAGGATGATCAATGCGAGTAGAAGGACACCACCAATCCCCCAGCAATCGGAGACCACCATGGATCTAGCGGAACCGCTATGCGCATTATGATCATCAGAGGAAAAAAGAACAACAGGACCTTGTTAGGAATGATCATATAAATCAGATCACTCACAAGTATAATCATAAGCATAGAAACCAACAGCAAGGCTGTGATCAATTCAAACTGCAGACCAATCATATACGCACTATAAGCAAATAAAAAGCCAGTGGCGAGTTCAACAACCGGATAAAGTAATGAGATTTTCGTTTTGCAATGACGACATTTACCGCGCTGGAATATATAAGATACCACAGGAATAAGCTCTTTCCCTCCCAGGGTATTATTGCAATTCGGACACGCAGAACGCCCATTCACAAAAGATCGGCCCTCAGGCACTCTCAAACCAACCACATTAAAAAAAGATCCAAAAATAAGCCCTAAAACAAAAAACAGACCACTCAATACAAGACCCACAAAAACCCTCCCCATCATCAACATTTTCCATAAAAATAACATTACCGAACAATAGACACAAACTGCGAACCAAAGAAAACTTGAAATGACTGCTTCTGGCAACCGCTCGGGGAAAACACTCCGCGTCCAGTGGGCGCTGCTGAGCCTCCTCGGTCTATCGACCTCCGGGGTCTCACCGAGGCTTCTCCTCCCACAGGAGTCTCCGTGTTTTCCCCGAGCTGGGTGAGAAGTGTTCACCTTTCTTCCCGCTTTCGTGGGCAGAACAGATGAAAGTTTGAATTGCGTATAGATATTGATAATAGCCTGTAAACTGAAATCATTCATACTTGGTTTCAGGCAGAACCGTCCAAGCCACTGAAAAACATTAAGTGATTGGAGCGGAGGGAAGTCGACTCCTACCATGAAAATTAAAATACTATAATACTTAAAAATGGCAATACTAAAGTAGACGCAGCTCATTCTTTTTTAAAAAAAAGTAGGAGAGCGCCAATGTCTAATGGGTATAGAATCAGTAAGATGTTAAGATACTTCTTGTTCCTTAATATCAACTGTATATCCTAAACTTTCTAGGCGGCGCAGTGAATGGTTAACAATAGATTGTTTTCTTTGCTTGTCGAAGTGATCTTCGCCTAAATCTACATACATCTCTTTACGAGTTAGTAGATAGTAGGCTATTCGTAAAATGGCATGAGCAACTACAATTGCTGCTCGTTTTCTACCCTTACGGGCAGCCGTACGACGATAGAGTGCTCCGAGATAGGTCTTGGAACCCCGAAGTGAATGAGCTGCTTCAATTAATGCAGATTTCAAATATTTATTTCCATTCCTAGTTCTAGATGATTTACGTTTCCCAGCACTTTCATTATTACCGGGAACTAACCCCGCCCATGAACACATTTGCGGTGCAGTAGGAAATTGTTTTTTAATATTTGTTCCAAGCTCTGCAAGTATTTGTTCAGCCATTCTTGTTGCTATTCCTGGGATTGAATCCAGTCGCTCAATATCTTCCTGATATTCACTCATTCTTTGAGCTATCTCTTCATCAAGCATATCTATTGTTTTAGTAAGGTAATCATAGTGGTCTATAATAGTCTTTATCATGAACCGCTGATGATCTTGTATATAACCTTGTAGAGCAAGTTTTAGTTGTTCTTTTTTCTGTTTCATTACGCCTCTTGCATAATTGGCTAAAACATCAAGGTCTTCAACGCCATTAGCTATAGACCGAAGCATATCTAGAGAAGAGACGCCTGTAATGTTAGAAACAACAGAACCTAGTTTGATGTTAGCGCCTTCTAGGACTTTCTGAATTCGATTGAGTTGTCTCGCACGTTCTTCGATGATGCTTCTACGATACCGAACAAGTTCACGTAGTTCCCTTTGTTTCCGATCTGGAATGAAGCTAGCCTTTAGTAAACCATGACGAAGAAGCTTAGCAATCCATTCAGCATCTTTGACATCTGTTTTTCTTCCTGGAACAGCTTTAATATGTTGCGCATTCACTACTAAGAATTCAATATCTTCTGCTTCTAACAAATTAACAATTGGTTTCCAGTAGACACTCGTGCTTTCCATCGCAACATGTGTGCATTTGTGTTCCTTGATCCAATCCACTAATCCGATCAGATAAACAGTTTTGGTTGAAAATGTTTCAATCTCCTTTCCTTTTGGTGTGATAATGCATGCAGTAATGTTGTCTTTGTGGACATCCAAACCGCATGCTCTTTCAATGAGTATATCCATTGAAAAGCATCCTTTCTACGGCATCAAATATTTTAAGGCTGGCGCAACAACCAGAATAGGGTTAATCTACCATGAGTGCTTCCCGAAAGGGAGCAACAATAAGTGATGCGCCGTGGTCGAAGGAGTCAGACTGCGGGTAGGGCTCTAAGGCACCAAGGAGTATCGACCTTCCTCATCCAGCCGTAGCACTAGTATCGCCACCCTACATCTATTTTCATCCCCTTGTGGTGTATAGCGTTTTTTGCGATACATGGTTGACTGCGGGAACAGCACGAGTCCGAAGACCCCACGGCGTTACATTAGGGAGGGTCGACTAAAACCGCCCTTTGCGGGCAACGTCGACATACCCCTTGCCGGGGCAAGGAGGCTGAGGCCGTGCCCGCGGCTAGAAGACACTGTGAAAGTGTTTTTCTTGAACAGATGTCGCACTTGAGCTGTGATAAAGTTAAAGCGACTTCCCGCAGCGCAAATCGCGACCCTCTCATAAAACTAAAGTGGTCTAATTAGTTCGCAGTTTACTTAAATTTGTCTTTATTTTTTATCTATTTCATTTTCATTTAACCACTAATTTTCGTCGAGTAAAATGACGTCCAGGGCAGGTGTGGTTACTGCCTGGACGTCATGGTTAAGCAGTTTATAGTTCCATAACTTCTCCGACTTTCATAACTTTCCCTTTTCCAGTTTTAACTTTTCGAGCAAACGCTTCTGGATCTTGTTCAATTACAGGGAATGTATTGAAGTGTACAGGTACCACCGTGTTTGCCTTAATCCAGTCTGTTGCCACAAGAGCTTCGTCCGGACCCATGGTAAAGTTGTCTCCAATAGGTACAAAGGCAACCTCAATATCATTCATGTCACCGATCAGTTTCATATCGGAGAACAAATTGGTATCACCAACATGATATATTGTTTTGCCTTCAACTGTCAGCAATATCCCTGTAGGCATTCCTGTATAAACTGTCGTTCCATCTTCCTCTTCATAAGAAGAACTGTGGAATGCTTTTGTAAGCTTCACACGTCCGAAATCAAAATCCCGTGCTCCGCCTATATTCATACCATGTGTGTTTAAACCTTTTTTGCCCAAGTATACAGCCAATTCATTAGTGGCTACCACTAAGGCATCATTGTTTTTGGCAATGGTTTCAGTATCCCCAACATGATCATTGTGGCCATGTGTCAATAAAATCACATCCGCCTTTACGGTTTCAGGATCTAAATCACATAGCTCGTTTCCTGTGATAAACGGATCAATCAAAATTACATGATTGTTTGTTTCGACTTTAACAACTGAGTGACCATGATAAGAAAGTTTCATTATACACCATCTCCCTTTCTGAGTGATCCATGATATGAGGTAATACCTCTACCATTCCATGATACCAAAAGGACAGCCTTTGTCCAAAAAGACTGTCCTTTAGATTCTCGTTAATCATCTATTCTGCTTTTTTATTTTGCTTCATCTGATTCTTTAATGTTTCCAGTTCTTCTTCCACTGTGTCATCAAACCGGGCAAATTCATCATCCAGACTTGCACGTTTTTCCACTTTCAAATCTTCACTTGTTTCAGCCTCTGCTTCATATTGCAGGACTTTCTCTTCCATGCGCTCAAACCCAAGTTTGGATTCGTCGCTGCCAATTGATGACATTGTACGGTTCATTTTGGTTTTAGTTTGTGCAGTTTGAGCCCGTGCTTTGAGTGTGTCTTTCTTCAGTCTCATCTGCTCATATTCTTTTTTCATTTCGTTCAGCTGTGATTTTAACGCCTCTGTGTCCTCTTTGGCATTCAACCATGTTTCATTCAGCTGATCAGCTTGCTGTTTGTGTTCTTTCTTATCCTCAAGTGCCCGGCGAGCAAGATCATCATCTCCGGCATCGACCGCTTGTTCTGCTTGTTTTTGCCGTTTATCAATCATGGCCTCTGCGTCATCCGCTTTTCGTCTTACCATTTTTTCATGAGCAATCTGTTTCGCGACTGCTTTTTCTGCTTCGCTGATCTCCGCAGCCATATCCCTTAAAAATTGATCCAGCATTTTAACAGGATCTTCTGCTTTATCAAGCATGGCATTCATCTCAGAGCCAACAACGGTCTTCATGCGTTTAAAAAACTTAAACATGTGTATGACCTCCTTGTTATATTTGGATGATTCCCTCTATGACCGGTTAATAGTCATACGATTGAAGTCGGAGAAGGTTTCAATTACATTTTTTCTACCTGAATTTGTTATAATGGGACCAATCATGAAATAAAGAGGTGCCAGCAATATGACAGAACGAATGACGACTCTTTTGGAAAGTTTATCAAAACAACGTACTGACAGTGTTTTAATCACATCACAAGCCAATGTGTTTTATTTCAGTCGTTACAACTCAGATCCACATGAACGTTTGATTGCCGTTTATGCTGATCATCTTCATCAGCCCATTTTGATCGTTCCCAGTATGGAACAACAAGATGCGCAGGATGCAGGATGGGAACACGATATCATCGCATACCAGGACCACGAGAATCCTTGGGATATGCTAATGGCCCATTTACAAAGTCATGAAGGCGTGCCAAAACAAATCGGCCTTGAATTCAATCATATCACGATGGAACGATTCAATGAAGTTACGCGCATTATGCCACAGTGTGAAGCAGTGGATGTACAAGATGAACTTGCTAATCTTCGTGGTATTAAAAGTGCTGAAGAATATGAACATCTAAAAAAAGCCGCTGAGTTAGCAGATTATGGCGTGGAATTGGGAGTTGCAGCACTGAAAGAAGGCATTTCGGAACTTGAGGTCATCGCAGCTATTGAATACGGTCTGAAACAACGCGGGGTTGAAGCTATGTCATTCTCTACCATGGTCCTCTTTGGGCCCAAAGCAGCCTCCCCTCATGGAACGCCGGGCAGCAATACTCTTAAGTCAGGTGATATGGTTTTATTTGATCTTGGTGTCATCCACAATGGCTATTGTTCTGATATCTCGAGAACCGTCGCTTTTAAAGAAATTAACGAAGAGCAGAAAACCATTTATGACACAGTTCTGAACGCACAAAAAAATGCCTTGCTTAAATCTGAACTCAACACATCGGCAGGAGAGATCGACCAAGCTGCCAGAGACTATATAACAGAAGCAGGATATGGTATGTATTTTCCTCATCGAATCGGACATGGACTCGGCATTGAAACACATGAAGCACCTTCTATGCACGGGGAAAACAAAACGCCACTGCGAAAAGGAATGTGCTTTACAATTGAGCCAGGAATATATGTCCCTGAGGTTGCAGGGGTGAGGATTGAAGATATGATTTTCATGACATCCAAAGGTGCTGAAGTCTTAACACAGTATCCTAAAACCTTACAAATCGTATCTTAAACAAAAAGGGGGATTCCCCCTTTTTTTTGTTATTTTTTCTGGTTGTTAAAGGTGTGAATACCTTTGTTGTTATCAAGTTGATCTTCAATAACACCTTTTTGATAGCTTTCGTTCAGCTGATTTTGCACAGCTGCTGTTCCATCTTTATCATCAAATAAATTGTTTTTTTCACTTGGTTTCTTTTTGCCCACTTCTATCACCTCCATAATGTTACTTTGTCCAAAATGCTCATAAAGTTGTTAGACTTTCTTTTCCAAATTAGGACTGAAAGCGTTATAATGAAAGTGAGGAAAGAAATTCTTTTGAAGGGATGTGGCATCATGGAATTTAAATATGAACGAATCGTTGTCGCAGTGGATGGATCCGAAGCCTCGGAGAAAGCATTTAAGAAATCTTTGGAAATCGCTAAGCGCAATAATAATGCAAGGCTTATCCTTGCCCATGTTGTTGATTCCAGGGCATTCGCTACCATTGAGGTGTATGATAGAACGTTAACTGAGCGTGCAGAAGAATATGCAAAAGAATTGCTTGATGAGTATGTTGAGCTTGCGAAACAATCCGGAGTCGATGATCTTGTTCGTGTGGTTGAATACGGCTCTCCAAAAGTAAAAATTCCCAAAAACATTGCAAAAGATTTTGATGCAGACCTAATTGTTTGCGGGGCTACCGGGATGAACGCCATGGAACGTTTCCTGATCGGCAGCGTCTCCGAAAGCATCGCCCGCTACGCCACATGCGACGTCCTCGTCGTACGCTAAACAGATGAAAACTTTCAAAAACAAACAAGAGGCAGACCCCACCGGTCCACCTCTTGTTTTAGTTTTCATTTGAAACATATTTGAATCTTCACGACTAAGCGCTCTCAGCCTATTTCTATTTTGAACAAACTCCAAGGTTAGGGCAACCCATTGCTCCTTCATATTAAGTACGCTGTAATGTGTTTTCTCGTTTAAAAAGTCTCAACTGCGAACTAACTAAGCAAAACGAATGATGTGGGTCATAATAAGGTCTAGTTATGCTTTGTGGTCTTTGGTAGCTTCGTTAACGATGTGGGTTAGTTCTGGAATGATGAGTTCATTCATGGCGAGTTTGACTGCTCCGGATGAACCTGGGACGGCAAAGATTGGTGTGAAGCCTCGTATTCCTGCAATGGCTCTTGATAAAATCGCCGCTGAGCCAATATCCTTCTGATAGCTGAGCATCCGGAAAATCTCCCCAAAACCGGGCATTTCCTTCTCAAGCATTGGCTCAACAGCTTCTATCGTCACATCGCGGCCAGCCATCCCTGTGCCCCCATTTATTAAAACAGCATCGACGTCAGACATCAGCGTTGCAGAAACAACAGCATTTCGAATCGAAGCAATATCATCATGCACAACGTTTCTCCCTGCAATCTTATGGTTGGCATCAATTAATAATTGCTCCATCAATTGTCCGCTTTTGTCCGTATACAATGTCCTTGAATCACTCACTGTAATGATCATACAGCTGACAACTCGGCTGTTTTTTTTATGCTCAATCACAGACATGTAAATTGCCTCCTATTCCTCAATCAAGTTCAATGTTTCCCTTGCAATCATGACTTCTTCATTCGTCGGGATCACCATAACTTTGACCGGGGAATAAGAAAAGTTCAAATATGCTTCTTTACCTCTCACATTGTTAGACTTAGAATCCCAGTACACTCCCATGAATTCCAGGCCCGTGAGGATTTTTTCACGAACAACATGACTGTTTTCCCCAACGCCAGCGGTGAATATAATCGCATCAACACCACTCATTCTGGCCGCATAAGAACCGATATATTTGTGAATTTTACCGGCAAATACATTCAAAGCAAGTTCTGCTCTTTTGTTAACATCCACTTGCTCCTCAATATCACGAAAGTCACTGGAAAAGCCTGATAAGGCCAATATTCCGCTTTCTTTATTTAATACATGGATGACTTCTTCAGCTGTTTTACCTGTTTTCTCCATAATATACGGAATCAGAGCGGGATCAATATTCCCGGAACGCGTGCCCATCGTGACACCCGCGAGAGGTGTGAAGCCCATCGAAGTATCAATTGAGCGTCCATATTCAATTGCTGCAACACTTGCTCCATTACCTAAGTGGCATGAAATGAGACGTAAATGCTCAATTGGTATGCCCAACATTTCTGAAGCCCGATGTGCAACATATTTATGTGAGGTGCCATGAAAACCATATTTCCGAATACCATACTTTTCATAATACTCATAAGGTAAGCTGTATAAATAAGATTGCTGTGGCATTGTCTGGTGAAAAGCCGTATCAAACACCGCCACCATCGGGACTTCCGGCAATATCTTTTTAAATGCATGGATGCCTGTTAAATTGGCGGGATTGTGCAGTGGAGCCAAATCTGATATATCTTCTATTTTCCTGATAACATCATCGGTAATTAAAACAGCATCAGTAAAATGTTCACCGCCATGAACAATCCTGTGCCCAACACCATGAATATCAGAGAAATCGCTAATCACACCGGAAGACAGCAACCCATCAAGCACATGTCTCACTGCAGCTTCATGATCTGGTATGGTTGTTTCGAGCTTGTTTTCCTGATCAGATGTTTCTATCGTGAAAATGGATTCCTCAAGGCCGATTCGTTCTACAAGGCCTTTTGTGAGTACGGTTTCTTCAGGCATGTTGATCAGCTGAAATTTAAGTGATGAACTGCCTGCATTTATTGCTAATATATAACTCACTTGCGTTCACTCCTGTTTTTTACTCTGATAGGTTTTAAACCAGTTATTCATTTGGACCATAACACTCGCCACAGCATTATGATCTTTGAATGAAGGGAATTGTACCAGCAAAGGTTGTTTAGGTGCATGTGTTGTTTCGCCTTTTTTCTGCAAGATCAATATGCTTTTTTGATGTCGCTTGTCTTTAAAAGCACTTTCCGGCAAACTGAGCATACCCACGATATGGGCGTGTGTCCTGATAAAGTCCCGAAGTTTGCCTGCCTGATCGCTCTCAAATAAAAAGGCGGGCACTATAAAGATTAAATAGCCGCCTGCTTTTGTATAACGCAAGCTTTGTTCAATCATGAGGTGATGGGCATACGCATGCCCTTCTTCACTGTTCAATTCAAAAGACGCCGCCTGGACATCATCCGGGTAATACCCTACTGGCAAGTCTGCCACCACCATATCAACCGGGTCTAAAAGCATTGGCTGTAAGCTGTCCTGATGAAAGAATTCGATTTCTTTCTTTTGCAGGTTTGCATTTAATACAGCAAGTTGCACTAAAGTAGGATCCACTTCTGCCGCATATGCAGCTGTTTGTTCTGGCATTTGCTCAAGAACTGCTGTCAACAAATTGGCACTCCCGCTTACAGGGTCAAAGAGGACAGTTGGTGTGCGATCTTGATTAAATTTCGCGGCAAGATACGCAATAATCAAGGCGATTGTTTCCGGGGTGATTAAATGCTGTTGCTGTGTTGAGTCCTTCATCCCCTTGATTACCGCAAGTTGAATCGCATTTCTGATGTCTTCGCTTTTCAATTGTTTAAGGTCTACACCATCTAGCATTTTTTGCATGTGTGTTTTGGCTTTATCTGGAATTCCAGGAGCGGGCTCATCTAAATGAAGTGTCTCCATGGTCAGCATTAACCTGTCCAGATAAGGTTCGTTCATATGTAGCATTTCAGTTGTTTCATCCAACCATTCATACAAAAATTCGACATTCGTTTTTTTCACGCTATTTCCTCCGTACAACAGTTATTTATATCTTATTGTAGCAAGGTTCACTTCTGTTGTACAAAATTTTAGCGCATTGAGAGCTCTCAAAACAGTGACTGTTATTTAAGTATAAAGCCCCAGCCATTTAAGGCAGGGGCTAATTTGACGTTATTGTGACGATTTAGCAGCTTCCAGAGCAGCTTCGTAATCAGGATAATCGGTTACCTCGTCCACATACTGCACGTATGTGACTTTATCTTTTGAATCCACCACAAATACAGCACGAGCCAACAATCTGAGTTCTGTGATTAAGGCTCCGTATTTTTCTCCAAAATCAGCATCTCTGTGGTCAGATAATAATTCAAGATTTTTAATATCGTTTGAGGATTTCCATCTGCCTTGGGCAAATGGTAAGTCCATACTGATCGTAAGAACTTGTACGTTGTCAAGCTTCTCTGCTTCTTCATTAAACCGTTTTGTCTCAGTTGCACATACGCCAGTATCGACAGAGGGAACGGCTGCAATCAATTTGATCTTCCCTTTATAATCGCTGAGTGTCACGTCTTGTAGATCATTGGATACGACCTTGAAATCAGGAGCCGTGTCCCCGACTTTCACCTCTTTGCCCGCTAGTGTTACCGGATCATTGTTAAAAGTTACGTTAGCCAATCGGATCATTCCTCCTGTGTAAGTCTGATAGAGAAAAGGATTTCTCATTACAATTATGCTGTTCCCTTCTATTTGCAAGATCAAACAATGTTATATGTCATAGTGCTGCTGTTTTTTTTCATCTTGGTTAGACGAAGAAGATTCTTGGTTAGAAGAAGATTTACTGAAGTTCTGGATCATTTTTTCAATTTTATCTGCTGCTTGTGGTGCGAGTTCAAGGAGTTTTTCATAAATATGGGTTTGCTGATCGATGTGAATCATTTGAACGTCTTTATTCTTTATAACAAGAAACGCAATTGGTGTAATCGATACACCTCCACCACTTCCTCCGCCGAAAGCTAATTCCCCGCCACCTGAAGTTTCGGAGCCTTGAGGTAAATAGTCACTGCCACCTGCGGCAAAACCAAACCCCGCTTTAGATATTGGAATGATCATGCTGCCATCAGAAGACTCTATTGGGTCTCCTATGATGGTGTTAACTTCAACCATCTCTTTTAAATTCTCCATTGCTGTCGTCATTAAGCTCTGGATGGGGTGTGTATCCATGTGTAAAACCTCCTGTTTCAATCTGATAAAAGTTAATGGCGCTGTATGTGTAAGGCTGTAAAGGCCATATATATCATTTGACCAATTGTAATGCTGAATTTGCCCTCTAAGGAAGAAGAAAAGTCAGTGGTTTTAAAATTTGGTGTAATGTATATTTCAGGTTTCTTCCGAGTCTGCATATGCTTCATAAGCACAGCAATTAAAGTAGATTTAACAGACCATAAACCACCTGCTGCAATAGCAGTGAGATCCGCTTCAGATAAACCGATATTCGTATGCCACTTTAAACGGTCACACCTGATTCTTTTAAATATTTCCCTGCCTGCGTTTTTTAAAGTAAACAGATCTTTTAACAATCCATTTGTACGTGGGAATGACTGCATTTGATCTATTTGCTCTAAAGGGATGTGAAATTTATAAAATGTAACACTGAGCAAGCTGAATCTGAGTGATATATATTGTTCGGCAGCTTCATAAACAATCTTTAGACTGATAAAAAGTCTTGAAGCGAGCAACACGAGTACCACTACACCTGCTGTACTTATCATCAACCAAATCATAAACAATTCTCCCAGCCTACATATCCTTTGTTTAGTTTGTACCGGTCAGTAAGTTTTATTCGATTTTCTTTCTAATGGGTTTTTTAAATGGTAAGTGATAAAATAATAATAGTCTATACAGATAATTGGAGGCTTGAATAACATGGATGATCGGACATCTATTTACTTTTACTATGCCAGAGATAAAGAGTTGGAAAAGCAGTTGCAGCCATTGTACAAGCTGGCAGAAGACAACGGGTTTACGGTGGTGGATGAGTCTAAAGATGCCAATATCATTGTGAGTGTCGGAGGTGATGGGGCATTTCTCAGGGCAGTTCGTGCAACCGGATTCAGACAGGATTGCTTATATACAGGGTTAACCCGTTCAGATGAAGCCGGTTTATATTGTGATTTTAACATTGATCACTTCGATGAAATGATCGATATGATCAACCATGCAGAAAAAGAAGTAAGGCGCTTCCCAGTCATTGATGTATGTGTCAATGGAGAGAGTACATTTCAGTGTTTAAATGAAGCAAGTGTCCGTTCCACGATTATCAAAACAATTGTAATGGATGTTTATATTGACAACCACTATTTTGAAACGTTCAGAGGAGATGGGTTGATTGTATCAACTCCTACCGGCAGCACCGGGTACAGCAAATCTGCCGGCGGGGCAGTAATCGACCCCAAAACCCCTTGTTTTCAAGTGACTGAACTCGCATCGCTTAACAACAACACATACCGGACACTTGGATCTTCATTCATTTTGAATCAAAACCGGACCCTGGATATTCATGTGGTTCAGGACGGCAATGATTACCCAGTGGTCGGCTTGGATAACGAAGCTTACTCTATTCAGAATATCAGAAGTATGAAAGTTTCTTTGGGGAACAAAGTTATTAAAACAATTAAGTTAAAAGATAATTCATTCTGGGACAGAGTGAAAAGAACATTTTTAGACGAATAATCCCATTTAAAAGGAGCTCTCGTGAACGAGAGCTCCTTTAGCCATTTTATTCAATTATTGGTATCCACCCATTTGTTGCTGTGCTGTCTGGACGAGACGCTTTGTAATTTCGCCGCCTACAGAACCGTTTGCACGTGATGTGTTGTCAGGGCCAAGCTGTACGCCAAACTCCTGAGCAATTTCAGTTTTCATTTGATCCAAAGCTTGTTGAGCGCCAGGCACAACAAGTTGATTTGAGTTGTTGCTTTTTGCCATGATGTCTCACCTCCTTTGGTACACATAGAGTGTGTGGAAATGAGACCTTTCATGCAGATTTTTAGTTGGAAGTTGTTGCTACTTTACTTTTATGCCTGAACTGACAAGGTTTATAGGTTAAAAAAGATCTGTGAATTCATCAGTATTGGAATCACGTCCTGTTCGAATGACCGTTTCGATCCCTTCAACAGCTTCATCAATTAAAGATGAGAAGTCATATTGTGATTCAAACTGGAGCGTTTTGTCTCTTCTTGGGCGCGTCTTAGGGGATTTAGGAACAAATACGGTACAGCAATCCTCGTATGGACGAATTGAAATATCATACGTCCCTATTGTCCTGGAAATTTCTATAATGTCATGTTTGTCCATCGCAACCAATGGCCTAAGGATTGGGTAGTTGGTTACTTCATTAATGGTATTCATGCTATGCATTGTCTGGCTTGCTACCTGCCCGAGACTTTCACCAGTGATCATAGAAAGAATATCTTGATTTCTGCATACTTGTTCACTAATTCTAAGCATAATGCGGCGCATGATCGTCATGGCATAGTTTTCAGGCATTTCCCTGAAAATGGTTTGTTGAATCTTGGTGAAAGGTACGACATGTATTTTGACCTTGGTACCATACTCTGACAATACATCAGCCAAATCAAACACCTTCTGTTTGGCTCTGTCACTGGTGAATGGCGGAGAGTGGAAATGAATAGCCTCAAGCTGAACACCACGCTTCATAGCTAAATAGCCTGCAACCGGGCTATCGATGCCCCCTGAGAGAAGCAGCAAAGACTTTCCGGATGTCCCTGCTGGAAGTCCTTTAGCACCTTGGACGACATATGACGTCATATAAGTGGCCTCATTGCGGATCTCAACTCTGATTTCCAGGTCGGGCCTATGAACATCGACCGTGTAACCTTCAGTCTGTTTCAAGAGATAGCCGCCAAGAATTTGGTTCATCTCTTGTGACCGGTGCGGAAAAGTCTTATCAATCCGTTTCACCACAACTTTGAACGTTTCCACCTCTGAAGCGGACACAAGTGCCTCAAGTGCGGTCTGCTTAATTGTTTCCAGGTTGCTCTCGAGTTTGACCGCAGGGCTCATGCTGTGAATACCAAAAATGGTCTGGCATTTATTCATAATCGGTTCAGGGTCATGACCATTCAAAAAAATAAACAGTCTGCCTTGTGTTCGCTGTACTTTAATACCCGGAAAGCTTTTTAAGCGATCACGGATGTTATCTTGAAGTTTGAGAATAAACATCTTTCTGTTGCCGCCTTTTAAGGCAATTTCACTGTAACGCACCATAATATGATTATATTTCATAAGTTATTTCATCACTTTCTTTAATTGATTGAGGGCTTCTTGCAATGCTTTTAAAAACATTCTTACTTCCTCTTTGGTTGTTTCGTATGTCAAACTAATCCTTACAGATGACTGTGCACGTCTGGTGTCATGCCCACAAGCAAGCAGCACAGGACTCGCTTCTCCCTCTTTGGAGCTGCATGCTGATTTTGTAGAAATATAAATACCGCGTTCATCAAGCACATGCACAAGCACCTCTGGCTTTGCCCACGGGGTGGAGATATTTATGATATGTGGCGCAGAATGCTCAGGGGTATTTATTTTGATTTCAGGCATCTGCTTCAGGCTCTCATAAAGAAATTCGTGAATTTCATACAAGTCTTTAAGATGGTTTCCGCGCATTTCTGTTACAAGTCGGACTGCTTTGGCTAGCGAAACAACCCCCGGGACATTCTCGGTCCCTGCTCGCTTGGCATGTTCTTGAGAGCCGCCATGAAGCAATGGGAATAAAGTTGTGCCTTCTCTGACATAGAGTAAACCAGTCCCTTTTAATCCATGTATTTTATGTCCGGAAACGGCAGCAAGATCAATGCCTTCTTTCGATAAATTAAGCGGTACCTTGCCAAACCCCTGAACATCATCGACATGGAAAAATATCTTCGGATGTTGTTTAACGATTTCGCGGATCTCTTCCACGGGTTGAATAGCCCCTGTTTCGTTGTTCACGTGCATAACACTTATTAAAATCGTCTCCTTACGTATAGCTTCTTGAACCAAATCTGCACTGACAACCCCGTTATGGTCAACCGGCAGATAAGTCACCTCGAATCCCAGTTCTTCCAATGCCTGACAAGCTTCCCGAACTGAAGGGTGTTCTACTGAAGTTGTTATAATATGGCGCCCTCGTGACTGATGTTTCAAAGCGATTCCCTTAATAGCAGTATTATTCGCTTCAGTGCCTCCAGATGTAAATACAATTTCTGTGGGTTTCACTCCAATCAGATCGGCGATTTGCTGTCTGGCCTGCTGCAATAACTTTTCGGCGGTACCTCCAAACGCATGAATGCTTGATGGATTTGCAAAGTATTCAGATGCAGATTGCTCAAAGCTTTTTATCACAGAGGGATGTGGTTTTGTTGTTGCACTGTTGTCTAAATAAATCATGATTTATATTCCTTTCCAAAAACTCTTTTAAATCACCAAACATGAAACGAGACTGACTCCGGCTTAACATCCGAAAGACAGTCTCTTTTGTATTCATGGACGGGACCTTTATGATTCGTACACGAGATCTTTTTCGTCAATATTGGCTTCAATACGGCCTAGTGCTCCCGGTTCCACTTCTTCAAGTGCGGTTGCAGCCTTTTCAAGCGCCAATTCGTATTCAAAAGAACGAAACAGCCGCTCTGACTCTGTCAATTTCGTTGCGAGTAATGGGTATTGGCTGCGGTAGCGGTTGGCATACTGGATGACACGTTCTGTCAAATAAGCTTGTTCAAGTACTAAAGTCGTTTGTTCTTCAGTCTGGTCAACTTTTTGTTTTGCATCGTAAAGGATTTGGTGAACTTCTGCCATGTCCAGCGGATGTTTCTCCAATACCTTGAGAACATGATCATTTTTATCCATTGCTTCTTCCATCATGTTCCAGATAAATCCGGGCACACCCGGAATGTTACTCTTGATTAACTTGCGATGGAGCATATGCACTTTTTCTTTCATTTCTTTAATGTTCGCTTTTGCTTCGATCTCATCTTTTCTGAGGGTACGAATGGTTTCTTTGAAGTTCTTATGGTCTTGTTGCAACTTTTCAATATGAGCCATACCTTCTTCAAGTTGTTCCCTCAATGAAGCATGTGCTTCCGACTCTTTGTCTGCTTTAAATGCTTGCATGTGATGATTCATTTGATTGATGGATTTCTCAAGGCTTAAGTATCTTTCCATATCTCGATCATCAAAATGGTAGGCTTCCTTAAGTGTTGCCACTTCTTCTTGAGTTTTTCTGAAGTCTTGATCTAATGACTCAAGCAAGCGTTCATACCCGGGCGTTTTGGATTCCACAAAGTTACGGGCGACAGCTTCTTTTTCCAGAAGGTCATACATTTCCTTGATCCGCTTTTCTATTTCATCAAGTACAGGAACGACTTCTTGGATCTGTCCTTTCTCCAGCTGGTCGAGAGCATCGAGAAGTTGACGGTGATGTGTTTGAATTTCTTTTTCAAAACCAAGATGCTCGATCCGGTAGCCGCCTTCCTTCATCTCTTTAAGACCAGAATATAAATCATCAAGCTCTGATGGTAATTCACGTTTTGTTCTGCGATAAATCCCTGGGAACGTTTTGAGCGTTTCCTGCAGCTCGCTGACATCTGCTTTTAGTGTTTCCACGTGTTCCTGAGCTTCGAAGTAGTTGCCTTCTTCGACAAGTTCATGATAGTCCTTCAAGCGTTCCCGCAATTCGTCAATCCAGACCTCAAATCTGACATCTGCTTTTCCAAACTGATACCGATTATTTAGAATGGTTTGCCGTAAGTCCTGAATATCTGGTTCCAATTGTTCAATATCTTCTCGACTTACTTTTTCCGTCTCAAGGAGTTCATCAAGCTCCGTTAATATTTTTTCTATGTCATTCTCAGCTGTTTCAAGTGTTTGTTCAATTTTTCGAAGGTTTTTCTTTGCGGTGGGAAAACGAAATTTATCAGCCGCCTCTTCAGCGTCAAATAAATATTCCTCAACATTGGGCAAATCACTGGTAACGATGCTTTCCCAGCGCGTCTTCCACGATTCAAACCTTTCTTGCGTGTCGCCCGAAAGGTTTAAGCGTTTGATCTGACCCAATTCATAGGCAATGTTGCGGTTCATCATTTCAAGTTTCCAGGCTTCAAGCCGGTCCACCGTATCATAAATTCGTTTCCGCATGATTAATCCAAATATAATCAGCGCAATAATAAGCAGTATAATACCGATATAGAATTCCATCATGCCAAACCTCCAGCCATGTTCCTAATTAAAGAGGTTGCTCCAATACAAACCGGAACAATAGTTTTATTAATTACAATGATACCATGTTACTGAGATTTTGGAACAAGAAAAAGCAATTAAATTGTGCTTTTGACATATTTTTTTACCAATAGTGTCGAATTTTGATTGAAAATCGCTCTCTTTTGGACAAAATCTCTTTGTTGATTATGTATTTATTTCTTTTTTGTTTCAGCTGCCAGATGTGTAATCCATCTGTGGATTGTGCGTGAATATTGATTAGCGAACAATTCATTAGAATATTGATCAAGGGCCTTATCACGTCTTTCGTTTTGCAGAACAAACGGGGCAGCAATCATTCCTTTCAACTGTAAATAAAGAAACTCCCGTTCATATTTGTTTCTTAAGTGGTCCGGCAGAATATCATAAAAAGCATTGCGTATGTAATAATTTTCTTTCGCAAGATATGTCACACTTACTTCTCTAACAAATACCGAGTCAAGTGACAATTCACGGTGTATGAGACAAGACAATTGATGATGTGTTTGCTTGTAGTGTATAATGACATTTATTATTTCGTTCAGTTTAACGACTGGGCTTTGCTCTTTCATGTTTTCAAGCGTATGTTTAATCGTTTCTAAGTATGCTTCATAATAATGCGTTACAGCATATTCGAGCAATCCTTGTTTATTTTTAAAATAATAGCTGATTAAGGAAACATTCACATCTGCTTGTTCAGCAATATCTCTGACAGATGTTCCGGTGAATCCCTTCTGATAGAACAAACGCGAGGCTGCTTCTAACACCTTGCGCTTTGAGGAATTAGGTTTCACGATCTTTACGCCCCCTTTCTCTTAATAAAAATGGCCTATAATCTATATACGACGCTTTTCATGTGTATTCCTGCCTGAAGGTGATTATAGCAATGATTGAAATATTGAACAATAATTTAAATTGGAGGATGTCATATGTTTAAAACAGAAAAATACACGGGTAGTCAAGAGAAAGATTATGAACTGCTATTGAAACAGCTTAACGCTTTAAATGAAGGTGAATCTGATCACGTGGCCATCCTGTCAAATGCAGCTGCATTGCTAAACCAGTTTTTATCCGAAATTAACTGGGTCGGTTTTTATATTTGGCGGGAAAATGAACTGGTGCTTGGACCTTTTCAGGGGCTCCCTGCATGCATTCGCATTCCCTATGGAAAAGGCGTATGCGGTACTGCAGTCTCCACAAAAACAACACAGCGCATTGCTGATGTCTCCAAGTTTCCCGGGCATATCGCATGTGACAGTGCTTCACAATCCGAACTGGTTGTGCCTATTATTAAAAACGATACCGTTTATGGGGTACTGGACATTGACAGTCCTCACACCGAACGATTCGATGAGATTGACCAGCGTTATATGGAAGCATTTGTGCATCAATTGGAACAAGCCCTGAATTAATTCAGGGCTTGTTGTCATTCAAAACGAACTTCAGCAGTTCAAATGCTTATTATGTTCCAGCACAATTCTGTTTTTGCCGGTTTCTTTTGCCTCATACAGCGCCTGATCAGCCCTTCCGAATAGATCTCTGGCCGAATCTGTTTGATCTTTTTCCCAGGAGGCCACCCCGCAGGAAACTGTTACGGCTGGCTCTGTTTCATGGGCTATATTCTCTCTGATATCTCTGGCTACTATAAGGCCATCAGAAATATCGGCTTCAGGTATATATATGGCGATTTCCTCTCCACCCCAACGGCAAGCCATAGAATCCTTTGGTATGGTAGACTCCACAATCCGGGCAATTTGAATGATTACTTCATCACCTATGTGATGCCCATATGTATCATTAATCGTTTTAAAATCATCAATATCAAAAAAAATAAGTGCCCCTCCGTTCCCGGTCAGCATATGTTCTATAACCTTCTCATCCACATGACTCCGTGTATACAACTGTGTCAAATAATCCGTAATCACAGCTGTTTCAAGCTCAGCTTTTAACAATGCATTGGAAAAGGCCAGACTTGAATGTTGAATAAACGATTGAAAGAGCTTCAACGTATCAAGGGAGAAAGAATAAGCTTCTTCATGAACCGCAATAACAGCACCCTCCACCGCCCCATTGTGCATCATCGGCACAGCCATCACTGAACAGTAATGGGTCACCTCTGTTTGGTCTGGAAGGTTTCCCGCAAATACGCTTTCCTGTTTTTCTCTGATTTGCTTTATAATATAGCTCGTGAACGATCGCCCTTGTTGAGTGTGGAAATATGGCGTGCTTATTGATTGAATCTCATGGAACTGGTCATGCCATTCGTTAATAAACACAACGCCAACCTCAGACGCACCGGAAACCTCCATTGTACGATCATGCATCAGCGACACAATTTCTTTTAAATCAAGACCGGCGTTCAGCTCATGGGTAACCTGATTCATCCACTTCAGGTCATTCACAAGACGGTTGGTCCGTTCATATAACGCCGCACCTTCCATTGCTTTTCCTGCAACATTTAAAGCTTTTGCGATAAAATGACACTCCTCTTCTGGAATGTTTTTACCTTTCTCACCCAATATTTTCAACACTCCATAAACGCCCTGCTCACCAGTCAGCGGGACATAAAGGCAAGGGCGTCCAGACTCTTCCTGGTATTCTGACTGCATTTCACCCGTCATGAAAGCTTCTGTACTCATGCGTCTCGTTTCCTGGTCTGTATAAGGAATTAACTGCACAGGAAACGTATCATCAGTATCATAATCTTGAGACAGTAATAATTCATAATCAAATGTATGATAACGTTTTTGAAGAGCATGTTTTAATTCAGCCAAAATATTCTTTTTAGTCCTTAGTCCATTTAGACTGGTTGATAATTGAAATGAAAAGTTCATCCGCTCGTGATTACGCTCTTTTTGATTATGCTTTAAGAGTAGTTGAATTAAACAGAGTGTTTCAGTTACAAGCGTATCCCAAGATGCTTGTTTAAATGCTGTGCCTTCCTTTGAAAGCACCAGCATTATCCCATCCGAAAGGTTAGACTTCTCTATAACACAAAAATCGTTTCCGGGGTGAGCTGCTTTAAAAGCAGTTGAAAAAGTTTCTCCCTTTATCGCACGTATCTCATACAACATCATAGAGCCATTTTCATCATCTATTGTCTGTTTTTTATAACATTTCTCCCATGGATCGTATGTATACACAACTACTTTTTCACTTTCTGTTATATGTTTGAGTTCTGTTACCCATTTCTCATACGCTGTCTGAGTCAAACTGTCCTGCGCCATACTGGAAATTTCAAAATACAATGCTTTGATTTTCATGCGAAAATTCATCAACTGCGTCATCAACTCACCCTCTCTCTCGCCTTTAGGTCTTTTGAACTAAAAGATTAATGGTTATATGGTCATTTTAGCACATATACCCATAAAGTGTGAGATTTAACCCTGCTTCGTTATTTTTTTATACATATGTATTTCTTCCTTGACTTAACTTGTTCAAAATTATATACTAGACGTTGTGTAAAATAAACAGTAGCTTGAATGTACCTGCGTCTGAGGTCATTTTGTTCCTCCGTCTTTAAGAGGTGTATCGTGTAACTCTTTGCTGCTGGAGCGATGGTACATGAAAACAAAATGCACAGTGTAAGGCACATGCGGTTTTATTTTATGCGAATAAAACAATAAAGGAGGACAAATCCAATGTCTCGTTTTACAGGATCAGTTTGGAAAAAGTCCCGCCGTCTCGGCATATCATTAACAGGCACCGGTAAAGAAATTGATCGTCGTCCTTACCCGCCTGGTCAACATGGCGCTAACACGCGCAGAAAAATCTCGGAATACGGTCTTCAGCTTCAAGAAAAGCAAAAATTGCGTTTCATGTACGGTCTGAACGAACGTCAATTCCGCAACTTGTTTGACAGTGCAGGCAAAATGCAAGGTGTTCATGGTGAGAACTTCATGATTCTTCTTGAGTCACGTCTTGATAACCTTGTATACCGTTTAGGTCTTGCCCGTACACGTAAACAAGCTCGTCAGCTCGTTAACCATGGTCATGTAACTGTTGATGGAAAGCGTGTGGACATTCCATCATACCGTGTGAAACCTGGTCAGGCTATCGGATTGCGTGAACGTTCACAAAACCTTGACACAATCAAAGAAGCCATCGAAGTTAATAACTTTGTTCCAGAATACTTGACTTTCGACGAAAATAACCTTGAAGGAACGTACAATCGCTATCCTGAGCGTGCAGAACTTCCTGCAGAAATCAACGAAGCTCTTATCGTTGAATTCTACTCACGTTAATAAAGGTGTTAACAAAACCCCAATTCCTTTTGATATGGAATTGGGGTTTTGTGTACCAGACTTTAAAAAGTTTAGCCCTTGAATCTGTTGGATTCAAGGGCATTATTTTATATGAATCTAATCATAAAGTATTTTTTCTTGCCGCGTCTCACGATCATAAACTGATCTTCTATACGATCCTGTTCTGTGACAACATAGGCAACTTCCTGATTCCGCTGCCCATTAATGTAGATGGCGCCGTTATTGATATCTTCCCGCGCCTGACGTTTTGAAGATGAAATGTTTGCATCTACAAGCAAGTCAACCAACGGCATGTCCGCTTTAGTCATATCACTTGCAGGCACATCCTTAAAACCTTGTTTGATCTCATCGGCTGTCAAATTGGATAATTCCCCGCTAAACAAGGCACCGGTAATTTTTTGGGCTTGTTCAAGCGCTGCATCCCCATGGATACTCCGAGTCATTTCTTCAGCAAGCCGCTTTTGAGCCACACGTTTGCCTGGTTGATTAGTGACTTCCCACACAAGCTCCTCTATCTCTTCAGCTGTCAGGAATGTAAAGTAATGCAGAAACTTAATGACATCCCTGTCGTCTGTATTAATCCAAAACTGATAAAATTCATAAGGTGTGGTTTTTTCACCATCAAGCCAAATGGCTCCGCCAGCAGTTTTGCCAAATTTGGTACCATCTGCCTTGGTTATGAGGGGGACTGTTAAACCATATACATTGATTTCCTCTGCTTGATCCTCTCTAGACCTGCGAATCAGTTCCATACCTGCTGTAATATTACCCCATTGATCGCTGCCACCGATTTGTAAAGTACAATTCTCTTCTTCATACAGTTTCAGGTAATCGAGTGATTGTAAGATCATATAACTGAACTCTGTGTATGAGATGCCCTGATCGATCCGTGCTGAAACAGATTCCTTCCCGAGCATGTAATTCACACCAAAGTGTTTTCCGGCATCACGCAGGAAATCAATTACCGTCATTTGAGACAACCAATCATGATTGTTGCGCACGACAACTGGGTTTTCTTCGACAGGATCATCCACGCCTAAAATGTTATGAATCTGTTGCCTGATTTTTTCACTATAGCCTTTAACAACCTCTGTCGTATTCAACGAGCGTTCGCTGGAGCGACCGCTAGGATCTCCTATCATACCTGTGCCACCGCCGACCAAAGCAATTGGTTTATGTCCTGCTTTTTGAAAACGTTTCAGCATCGTGAGAGGCACCAAATGCCCGATATGTAAACTGTCACCTGTAGGATCGAACCCACAATACAATGTAACTTCTTCTTTAGCGAGTTTTTTCTCCAACCCTTCACGGTCTGTTGTTTGATTAATTAAGCCTCTTTGTTCAAGATCCTCTAATATGTCCATGTTCCACACTCCAATCAACAAAAATATTCTGTGTCCACGAATGAAATTATGCTATAATACGAATGAAGCTTTTAGGAGGTATTATCGTGGATTTAAAACAATTATATCATAAATATAAAGAAAAATGGCTGACGATATGGCATACAGGAAAAATACAGCGGTATTCCCGTATCACGTACGATATTGCGTGGAACGTAGTCTTATTTTTCCTGATTGTTGGTTTCATCGGGATCTTTTTCGCCGGCGGTATCGGTGTTGGCTATTTTGCCTCTCTCGTTAAGGATGAACCCGTCAGAGCCGCTTCTGATATGGAACAAGCGATTTACGATTACGAAGAAACATCGACCTTATACTTTGACAATAATATTTATTTTGGTGATGTCAATTCAGACTTACACCGCGATGAGATTAAGCTTGACCAGGTATCAGACAAGTTGATTAATGCCGTTATTGCTACGGAAGACGAGTATTTCAGAACACATAATGGCATTGTTCCAAAGGCTATTTTACGCGCTCTCGTTCAGGAAGCCACCAATTCATCATCCAAATCGGGGGGCAGTACACTCACACAACAGCTCATCAAAAATCAAATACTAACAAATGAAGTTTCATTCGAGAGAAAAGCAAAAGAGATTCTCCTCGCCATGCGACTGGAAAATTTCTTTGATAAAGATGAAATTCTGGAAGCTTATCTTAATGTTGTACCATATGGGCGTGAGGCTTCGGGACAGAACATTGCCGGGGTGCAAACAGCTGCAAAAGGGGTCTTTGGTGTAGATGCAAAAGACCTGACCCTGCCACAGGCTGCCTTTTTGGCTGGTCTTCCAAAAAACCCTTATGCCTACACACCTTTTAAAAACCATGGCGGTTTAAAAAGTAAAGAAGCGCTCGAACCTGGGTTAAGACGTATGGAAGCTGTGTTGCAGCGCATGTATGAGGAAGAATACATCAGCGAAAAAGAATATAAAGACGCATTGGCCTATGACCTGACTCAAGATTTCACCAGCAAACAAACCGCTGCCCTGGAAAAATATCCGTATTTGACATTTGAATTACAAGACAGAGCACAAGATATTATAAAGGAAGTCCTAGCAGACAAAGATGGCTATACATTGGATGATCTGAGCAATGATGAAGATCTAAATGAAAAATACGATATTATGGCAGAACGAAATCTGCGACGCAATGGCTATCAAATCCACTCTACCATTAATAAGGGGATATATGACGCATTGCAAAAAGCCGCCCAAAACTTTGAACACTACGGTCCTGACTGGGAAGGTAAGATTAAGCTTGGAGATGAAACATTCAAGATTAAACAACGTGTCGAAGTGGGCGCATACATGATTGACAACAGTACAGGCAGAACGATTGCTTTTGTGGGAGGACGCGGCTATGACCAAGAAAATCAAGTCAACTTCACAACAAGAGTGAGGTCCAATGGCAGTACGATGAAGCCATTACTCGTATACGGGCCCGCTATGGAAAAAGGGGAAGTTCAACCAGGGTCCCCTATTTTGGATGCAAAAACAACGTTTCCAGGTCGCGAAGGATATACTCCACAAAACGTAACAAAATCCTTTTCCGGTATGGTTTCAGCACGCCATGCCTTGGCCAACTCAATCAATATACCTGCTATTAAAACTTACGGTAAAATCAACGATGAGAACATCGTTGACCAATATTTAAAACCAATGGGTATTAATACGTTAGGAGAAGATGAGTACTCGCATCTTTCCCTTGCAATTGGGGCAACTAGTCATGGGGTTACAGTAGAGGATAATGTGAATGCGTTTAGTACCATTTCCAACAATGGTAAGTTTAAAGACACTTATATGATTGATAAGATCACAACCAAAGAAGGGGATGTCATTTACGAACACGAAGTGAAGCAGAATGACGTATTTTCTCCTCAGACCAATTATTTACTCATGGATATGCTGCGTGACGTTATGAATGACGGTACAGGTGTGTACGCCCAGTCTTATCTCAACAATAAAAACATCGACTGGTTTGGAAAATCCGGCACATCTCAAGATACTTCCGATGTTTGGTTTGTAGGAGGGAATCCGAACATTACGTTTGGCACTTGGATGGGCTATCAATATCAAAAGAGCCTTGATTTTCAAGGTTACATGCCATATTACAAACGAAGCGGATTACTATGGGCAACCTTAGTCAATGCAGCTGCCGATGTGGCTCCTGAACTCGTCTTACCAGATGAAAGATTCCAGCGTCCGGACGGCATTGTTGAGAGAAGTTACTGCGCGGTATCAGGCATGCTCCCTTCTGATTTATGTCAAAAGGTTGGCCTTGTGAAAACGGATCTGTTCAACGCGAAATATGCACCAAAAGAAGAAGATGACAGTTTAGTCACAGGTTCTTATGTTATGGTTGATGGTCGGGCAGTAATTGCAGGTCCGAATACACCACAATCGTTTGTTAAAGGAGACGGTGTGATGTTTAACCCAGAATTTTTGAAGCGGAAAGGCTACGACAAACTTGACGACTTAACCGACATCTACTCCAAATTAAATCCGGAAGCTTGGAAGAAGATCGGAATTCCAAACACAAATTTTAGCAACCAGTTAAAAAACGACGGAAAAGCGCCTTCAGCCCCACCCGGACTTAAATCCACAGGGGGAAAGCTGGTATGGAAAAAACCGATGAGTAATAATATCATTGGCTACTATATTTACAGAGCCAGTCAGCCAGGCGGTTCTTTTACTAAAATTGGTCAATCAACAGATACAGCCTACTCAATTTCTGGACAAAAAGGGATTTACCGAGTTGTTGCTGTAGACTACTTCGGAAATGTCTCTGATCCATCCAATACGGTCAAAGTGGGGTCTTTAACGGAAACCAAAGACGATAAAAAAGAAAAGCCGGATCAAAACAAAGACAAAAATAAAGATAAGAACAAAGATGGTAACAATCATAACAACGGCGGAACGAACAATGGTGGATCTGGCAACGGAAACGGGTCTGGTAATGGAGGCAACAATGGTGGCTCCGGTGACGGAAACGGCTCTGGTAATGGAGACGACAATGGTGGCTCCGGCGGCGGAAACGACTCCGGTAATGGAGACGGCAATGGTGGCTCCGGCGGCGGAGACGACAATGGTGGCTCTGGCAATGGAGGCAACAACGGCTCTAAAAGCGACCAAAACAATGGTAATAAAAACAAAAAAGAAAAATCTTAATCTGCAGCGTCAAACAACTGCCCTTTTTGGGGCAGTTGTTTTATCATTTTTAGCTTATGGCTAAACGTTCTTACCTTATTCCTGTATAATGGATACAATATCATGATCTAGGTGGTGACGAAATGGATCATATAAAAACACATTATGCCATCGAAAGAAAAACAGAAAATGAAACGATCATCATTGAAGGTCCGGTTTCAAAAGAAGTTATGAGTCAATATGGGTTTCATGAGCACCTGACAGCATTTCGACCTGCAGCCAAACAATTTGATGCACTAAAAGGTATTGCTGACTTCCCTGAAGGTCGTATTATCATCGCACGAACCGAACATACCATTGTTGGCTATGTGACCTTTTTACATCCTGATCCACTTGAACGCTGGTCCGAATTTAACATGGAAGAATTAATCGTTCTTGGCGCCGTGGAAGTAATCCCCGCCTACCGAGGTGCGAAAGTAGCTTCGGGATTGCTTGAGGTTGCAATGTTAGATGATTACATGGAGAACTACATTGTGATCTCTACAGAATATTACTGGCACTGGGATTTAGACGGTTCCAGACTTAGTATCTGGGACTACCGAAAAATGATGGAAAAGATGATGGCCAAGGGTGGTTTAAAACCCGCTCCAACAGACGATCCGGAGATCATATCACATCCTGCTAACTGTTTGATGGTGCGAATTGGAGATAATGTCGATGAAGCTGCCCTTCAGAAATTTGATCAATTACGTTTTCTAAAACGTCACGAATACAGAAATATGAGGGAGGGGCTTTAATTGTTAGTAGAAACCATTATGAAAACAAATGTTGTCACACTACCGCCTGAAGCCACAATAGAAAAAGCCTTGAGTCTTTTACAAACTCACCGCATTCGACACATCCCTATTATTGATGAAAATGAACATGTCATTGGCATCGTTTCAGATCGCGATGTCAGAGACGCAAGCCCCTCTATATTTGACAAGGAACAAGATTCTAATGCGATGCAAAAGGCGATCAGTACCATCATGAGTCATCCGGTGGTGACCGTCCACCCTCTTGATTTTGTTGAAGAAATTGCGAGGATTTTTCACGATCAGGAATTTGCCTGTGTCCCTGTTGTTCAAAACAGCAAACTTGTTGGCATGATTACAGAAAAAGATATGCTTTACACGCTTATACAATTAACCGGCACCCATGTGCAGAGTTCACATATTGAAGTGAAAGTCCCTCATAAGCCTGGTATTTTACCAGAAGTAACCTCTGTTTTCGGGCATCATAAAGTAAACATTGTTTCGCTTCTAGTTTACCCGTATAAGACAGATCCTAACTACAAGACTCTAGTCTTCCGTGTGCAAACAATGAACCCGCTGCCCATTATAGAAGACTTACGAGAGGCTGGGTATGAGCTGTTATGGCCGAATGAACAGATGGGGAACCTACTATGAGGTGTTCGAGTAAATTTATTTATTCTGCCGACATGCTTCAGTATCATTTTCATAATGATCATCCATTTAATCAAAAGCGTGTTCTGCTCACAAAAGAACTGCTTGAAACATCCAGTTTACTTGATGAAACGGATATTATTGCACCGAGAAAGGCAACCGAAGATGAGCTTGCCCTTTTTCATGACAGACGTTATATAGAAGCTGTTAAAAAAGCAGGTGCCGGTCTTCTTTCTCCTAATGAAGCAATGCATTTCGGACTTGATACAGATGATACCCCTGTATTTGACCATATGCATGAAGCCTCCAGTTATCTGGTCGGGGGTACGCTTACTGCCGTAGATGCTGTGTTGAATGGACAAGCAGATCATGCTCTCAATTTAGGCGGCGGACTGCACCATGGATTCAAGCGAAAAGCATCTGGCTTCTGTATTTATAATGACGGAGCTATTGCGATCGAATATATAAGAAAAAACTATGGTATGAAAGTGTTATATGTGGATACAGATGCTCACCATGGTGACGGTGTTCAGTGGGCATTCTATGAGGATTCAGACGTCTGCACATTATCAATACATGAAACCGGACGTTATCTATTTCCTGGAACAGGGAATGTTAATGAACGTGGAATTAAATCTGGTCATGGCTACACCTTTAATGTACCGATCGATGCTTTCACAGAGGATGCGTCGTTTATTCATATCTATGAAACAGCACTCAGACATGTCATTGAGTTTTTCAAACCAGATGTAATTGTGACTCAAAATGGAGCAGATGCCCACATGTATGATCCTTTGACGCATTTGTGTTCAACTATGGAGACATTCGAAGCCATCCCGCTTCTAGCCCATAAACTCGCCCACGAATATTGTGATGGGCGGTGGATTGCGACAGGTGGTGGCGGCTACGATATGTGGCGAGCGGTACCGCGAGCCTGGGCTCAGATCTGGAGTGTTATGAAAACCGGACAAGTACAAACTGGATTGCTCCCCGATAGTTGGTGCCGTAACTGGAATAAAAAATCTCCAGTTGAATTGCCACTCACATGGCATGATTCACCAAATATCGTTCCAGACATTCCCCGCGCTCCGGATATTGCTGAAAAAAACGATCTAGCTTTACAGCAAGTATTAAAATATGCACCTCATAGTAAAACTTGTAAATAGAGCCAAGTGCGTTTGAAAGGAGTCGTCACTAATGGATCAATTAGATACTTTATTAAAAACATTAAACTTAAAGCAACAGCATCTTAAAGCGGATGGTCATATTTCAGGCATCTCATACCATGCCCAAAGAGTAGAAGAGGGTCATCTTTTTGTGTGCATACGAGGGCACCAAACTGACGGCCATAAGTATTTAAAGGATGCCGTCTCACGCGGATGTAAAGCTGCTATTGTCGAGGAGATTCAGTCTGATGTTGATATTCCTCAATATCAGGTGGAAAATAGTCGAATAGCACTTGCTAAGGTCAGTTCGCTTTTTTATGATGAACCCTCCAAGGAATTAAACGTAATCGGTGTAACCGCAACAAACGGTAAAACATCAACAACATATATGATCAATGAGATTCTTGAAGCCAATCAATTTGAAACAGGCCTTATTGGAACGGTTAATGTTAAAATCGGAAAACATTCCTACCCTGCTGAACTAACCACGCCAGAGTCACTGGAAGCACAGTATTTCTTAAAGCGTATGACTGAGAGCCAAGTTTCTCACGTGACCATGGAGGTCTCTTCAGCTGCTCAAGAAATGCACCGTAATGACTTTATTGACTACAACATTGTTACTTTTAATAATATCGGCCGAGAACATATTGACACGCATGGTTCTGTTGAAAACTATGTCGCTGCCAAAAGTAAATTAATTAAAAATGCCAAACCAGACAGTTTCGCCATTTTAAATATGGATGATGAGATTTCAGCTTCACTCGCCGATCAAACCAAAGCAAAAGTGGTCACGTTCAGTGTCAATAATGATGAAGGCGATCTGGTTTGCAAAAACCTTGATCTTTCAACCGGCCGACCGTCTTTTACAGTTAAACTGTGCCGGCCCTTAAAGGTTAATGAAACCTTTACTTGGGAGCCAATGACTTTCCAAGTTGATATGACCGTACCAGGCATTCACTCTGTTTATAATTCCATGGTTGCAATTACTGCAGCTCTACTTTCAGAAGTACCCGTTTCAGTGATTCAATCTGCTTTAAAAAACTTCAAAGGTGTGGATCGCCGGTTCCAATTCATTTATGAAGGTGATTGCAAAATTGTCGATGATCACTTCGCCAATCCAGGTAATATCGATATCACGATGGGGACACTCACTCAGATGGACTTTAATAATCTTCATATGGTTTATGCGATCAGAGGTCAACGCGGTCCTGTCGTCAACCGAGAAAATGCGGAGAAAATAGCAATTTGGGCCAAAGAGTTGAATCTCACTCATATTATTGCAACTAAAAGCATCTCAAACGTAACGAAACGGGATGTGGTGACCAAAGCAGAGGAAGACGCATTTATGGATGTCATGACAGAAGCTCGTATTTCTGTGTCACTTTACGACGAACTCACAGACGCCATTAAGGCAGCATTAATGAGTACCAGCAAAGAAGATCTTATTTTACTCGCAGGTTGTCAAGGCATGGATAACGGTGCGGAAATCGCTTTACGTGAGAAAAACACATCTGTTATTTAAGAAAATCATCTGATATTTCGCTAAGGAGAGAGATAATTATGCAACATAAAGCAGTTGTGCTTGGCACAAACTATTATATTGGTTTAAGTACCATTCGCTGCCTCGGATCTGAAGGCATTCATACCGTTGCAGCTGACTATTCAGATGCAGGTACATATGGAGCAACCTCTAAGTATTGTTCTGAACAATTGATCCTACCGCATTACAAAAAAGACACTGAACATTTTATTAATACGTTAATCGCATATGCCACACAACAAGAACATAAACCTGTACTTATCCCTTGTCATGACTCATATCTCGAAGTTATTGATGCACATTTGGATACATTAAAACAACATTACTTATTGCCGAATATGGATCAAGGATTATATACAAAAGTTATGGACAAAGAAAAACTTCATCAACTGGCTGTGGAAGAAGGTGTACGTGTTCCTGAAACAGTTTATTTGAACGATGAATCCTTCACTGAAAAAGTCGAGCAAACGATTCAATTTCCATGTCTTGTTAAACCTGTTGATTCCCCTACATTTGTAAGTGTTTTTCGACAGAAACTGTTTAAAGTATACGATATGGAAGAGTTAAACGACGCGATTAAAAAAGCTAAAGACGCTGAGTTGGAAGTTATTATTCAGCGTATTATACCTGGTGCTGATGATCACATGCACACCTTCGACGCTTACTTAAATCACAATTCAAAAATTACGCATTGGACTACATGTCAGAAGTTCAGACAATACCCTATTAACTTTGGCGCTTCGGTCTTTACAGTTCAAAAGCATATTCCTGAGCTTTATGACCTCGGAGCTCATTTTCTCGAAAACATTGGCTACAAAGGATTTGCTGAAATTGAATTTAAAAAAGATGAAACAACCGGCGAGTTCTATCTCATTGAAATCAATGCACGTATTACGAATTTCAATCACATGCTTTATGATATTGGTTTAAACTTCCCTTATATTATGTATAGAGAACTTATTGGAGAGCCTTTAGAGCCTAAAGCTGTTACACAAACAACCAATCGCGCTTTCTGGTATGCACAGGAAGACTTGCTGGCCATAAAAGAATACATCAAGACAGGACAACTATCTGTAAAAGAAGTGAGCAAAAGTTTCTTTCGTCCTAAAACAGGTGCAGTTTGGAATCGACATGATCCAAAACCTGCATGGGTCTACTCTAGACAACTGGTTAGGAAAGCGTTGAAACGCGTCACACGTCGCTCATAAAACACCATAAAAGGATGAAAAGCCATGCATTTATCTTCTATCGTAAATCAATTAACAATACTCAATCACACAGGGAATTTGGATTGTAACATTTCATCAGTCACGTTCGATTCACGTAAGGTTAAACCCGGCAGCCTATTCATCGCCATAGATGGATTTTCTGTTGACGGGCATCGTTTCATCCAAAGTGCGGTCGAACAAGGCGCTGTTGCAATTATTGTTGAAAAAGATGTCACTCTTGGAACAAATACTGCCATCATCAAAGTGCCTGATTCCCGTAAAGCAATGGCTATGGCTGCCGTTCATTTTTTTGAGGATCCTGCGAAAAACTTAAATATGATAGGTGTAACCGGAACAAACGGCAAGACGTCCGTTACACATTTTATAAAAGCGATACTTGAAGCCAATCAAATTAATACTGGTGTGATTGGAACTATGGGTACAATCATCAATAAAAAGCATTATAATTCCGATCGGACAACACCAGAATCACCTGATCTGCAGGCTTTACTGCAAAAAATGGTCAGATTAGAGACTTCAAGCTGCATCATGGAGGTCTCCTCTCATGCACTCGATCTATCAAGAGTAGCAGGCATAACTTTTAATACAGCTATTTTCACCAATCTAACACCTGATCACTTGGAACTGCATGGAACCATGGAAGCCTATTTCCAGGCTAAAGCCAAGCTGTTTGAACAGACATCCGGGTTTAGCATCATTAATACCGACGACCCATATGGCCGCAAGTTAACCAAGCAGATTAAAAAAGATAAGTTAATCACGTACGGTATTCATCAAAAAGCACACATCCAAGCAACAGATATAACATATAACCTTAACCATACTAAATATACCGTTATAACCCCTATTGGCCAGATCAGAGTGACGATTCATTTGCCTGGTGAAATATACGTATACAACAGCCTTGCCGCTATTGCATGTGCATTCGCAAATGGAATTTCACTTGAAACAATCAGAAGTGGTCTTGATCATGTTTCCGGCATTAAAGGACGATTTGAAACGATTTATCAACATGAAAATTATCGAGTCATTGTCGACTTCGCCCATACTGAAGATGCTTTAAAACAATCTCTTATTACGATCAAACCACACGTCAGAGGTCGACTTATACTCGTTTTCGGTGTCTATGCGGATGACAGTGAAAATGGGCGCAAGAAGCGTATAGCCATGGGGAGAACAGCCGCTGAACATACCGATTATTCAATCGTTACACTTGACAACCCCAGAGAACATAACCAAGATATGATTATGAAAGAAACATGTGACGTTTTAAAAGAACTCTCAACCCCCTATACTGGCATCAAGGATAGAGAAACAGCAATCCGTCATGCAATCCAAATCAGCAATGATGACGATACTATCCTACTTGCTGGCAAAGGTCATGAAACGACACAAATATTAGGGAATAAAGAAATACCATTTAATGAGAAAGAAATTGTATTGGATTCAATCAAGACAAAAGAATTTAATCAACCGACATATTAGATTTTGGTGGTGCAAAAATGAACAAGAAACTAGGAATTATTGGGGGTATGGGCCCCAAAGCAACAGCTTCTTTTATGGACAAAATTATTAATTATACTGAAGCTACAAAAGATCAGGATCACATAGATATGGTCATTTTAAACCATGCTACTTTACCTGATAGAACCAAATGTATCCTAAACCAGACTGGGGAATTATTCTTGCAAGCTATTCAGCCGGATATCCACTACTTGGAAAGCGCTGGTGTAGATAATATCGCCATCCCGTGCAACACCTCACATTATTACTATGAAGAATTGCAAGCTATGACTGATATCAACATCATCCATATGGTACAGGAAACAACTCAATATATTCAAAGAATGTTTGGCTCGGGCAGCAAAGTGGCTATTCTGGCTACTGACGGCACGATTGCAAGTGGTGTTTATGAAAATCAATGCAAGGCGCACAATTTGTTCCCATTTGTACCTGACACTAACCTGCAAAAACACGTCATGAACTTAATCTACAATATAAAAGCTGACGCGACATACGAAGGAGAGGAATTGGATGAGATTATTCAATACCTGGTTAGCAAGGAAAAATGCACAAGCATCATCCTAGGATGTACTGAACTATCCACTGTATCGTTAAAAACCTCTTCACAGGCATATTGCATTGATCCCATGAATATCCTTGTAGAACAATCAATCATTCAGTCTGGCAAACAGCTCACACAGCCTGTCAATACCCATTTTATTATAAACAGTTGAATGATAAAGTGGAGGTGCTTGAACAGTGGATAAACATAGTTTAAACGACTTTTTATTTGATTCCTTTTATAATGGTGCGCCTAGAAGAGAATTACGACTTTCAGAAGAAGAGATCCATTATATTAGAAAAAGATTTCCAAAGATAAAATGCACACCTATACAAGATGCCATTCACTCAGACAAACAATGGTATACAATATCTTTAGGAGAACGAACTTCCTTCCCCATTAAAAGAAAAAAGCCAGGCTGATTTCCGTCAGCCCGGCTTTTTTTAGTTGTTTAAATAACACCGTATAAAAAAAAAAGCGACATTGCTTGTATGGACAATGTCGCTTTTTAAAATTTAAGATCTATCTTAAGTAATGAGCAGGATTGACTGCGTTTGTTGTTTTAGGATTCACACCATTATATCCACCTTTGTGTATTTCAAAGTGCAAGTGATTACCTGTGGAACTTCCAGTGGTGCCGACATAACCAATCAACTGACCCTGTTCTACAGTCTGACCTGGACTTACAGCAATTTTGCTCATATGGGCATAATTCGTTGTATATGTGACGCCATCAATCTGATTGACAATCATTACATGGTTCCCATATGAAGAATGGTATCGCGCGGTTGAAACAACACCAACGCCTTTTCCAGATGAATAAATTGGTGTCCCCGCCGGCGCAGACATATCCACACCTGCATGGAAACGAGGAATATTATATATAGGATGGGTTCTCCACCCAAAGTTTGAACTGCGACTTCCAGCAGCTGGCCAAATAAAGTTACTGCCACTAGGAGCTGGGCTTACGTTTCCGGTATTTCCCCCGTTATTAGCGTTGTCGCTAGGTGAGCTTCCTGAATTACTGTTAGATGCTTGCTCTTTTTTCCTTGCTTCTTCTCTCTTTCTTTCCTCACGTTCTTTAGCAAGTCTTTGTAATTCAGATTTTTTATCTTGTGCAACTTGTTTTGCTTTCTTAAGGGCTGACGCCTGTTCTGAAATCATTTGCTGTTCTTCAGCAAGAGTTACTTGATATTCTTCTAAGTGTTCTTGTTCTTCTTCCAGACTGCCCAACAGCTTATTTTTACTTGCCATCTGTTCGTCTAACTTTGTTTTAAGTGAAACAAGTTCACCTTTTTCACTTTCTAGATTTGCCTTCTGGCTTTCGACTTCAGCTTTGTGCTCTTCTGCTTCAGCTTTTTTCTCTTCTATCTCTGTTTTCTTGGTTTCAACTTCGGCCTTTTTTTCCTTTAAAGCTTCGCGATCAGCTGATAATTCTTCCATGATCGATTTGTCCTGATCCATGATAGTATTTACGGCTGTTGTACGGCTGATGAAATCACCGAAGCTCTTTGCTCCAAGAATAACTTGGAGATATTTTAGAGATCCACCGTTTTCCTGAATTGAACGGACACGATCTTTAAGAAGTTCTTCCCGCTTTTTAATTTGTTTTTTGAGTTGCTTAATTTCATCTTTTAACTGCTTGATTTCGTCTTCCAGTTGAACAGTTTCTTTATGTAGGCTTGAAATCCGCTGTTCCAACTCATTGATTTGAGCATTAATGTTGGAGATTTCATTTTCTTTTTGTTCTATCTCTTTTTGTGTTGTGTCGAGCTCATTATTAATTTGTTCAAGTTCGCTTTTGACCTCGCCCTGTTTGTTAAGATTTTTATCCATCTTGCTATCGTTCTTGCTTTTTTCACCGTCTACATCTTGGCGTTCTTCTTTTAATTTCTGCTCTTTCTTTTCTAGATTTTTAATTTCACTATCGACACTACTGATACTTTCAGCGTTGGCATGCTCAAGCTGTAAGACGTTTAACCCGACTATTAATGCAGCGATCATTATGCACTGAGTAGCTTTTCGCAATTGTAATCCCCCATTTTGCTAAAGTTTATGTATATCGTTATATCATGTCCCCACAGACATGATGTTTTGTTTGTTAGCTATGAAACTAGTATAACATCTTTCGGCAGCAAATTTAGACACAGTTATATTACATTTGTGTTTCAAATGTGTAATCATTCGATTTAAGGGGGAATAATAGGGAACTTTGGCAAACAATAAATTTGAAATCGACATTATTCCAAATCAAAAAAACCGGTCAAACCGACCGGTCTCACTCAATTCCAAATCCTAACACCTTTACGCAATATAAGTAAACTGCGAACTAACTAGACAGATCTAATGACTGCCACCAAGCACTCCATATGTTTAAACGAGCACCGTGATTTCCGCTGCGGGAAGTCGCTTTCCGCGGGCACGGCCTCAGCCTCCTCGCTCGCAAAGACCGCTCGCTGTGGGGTCTTCGGACTCGTGCTGTTCCCGCAGGAGTCGACTTCCCTCCGCTCCAATCACTTCATGTTAATTAGGTGCTTGGATGTTTTGCTCAAGAAATTAAGAGTGAACGTAAACTTTTCTTGAGCAGCTAATGCTAACTCAACTTTGAGGTGATTTCAGATTGATGCTCAGTCCATTTAACTTTCAATCCCTCACTTTATAAAATCAAGAAAGAAGGTAAACACACCTCTCCAAGCTCGGGGAAAACACGGAGACTCCTGTGGGAGGAAAAGCCTCGGTGAGACCCCGGAGGTCGATAGACCGAGGAGGCTCAGCAGCGCCCACTGGACGCGGAGTGTTTTCCCCGAGCGGTTGCCAGAAGCAGTTATTCAAGTTTTCATTAGTTCGCAGTTTGTGTCAACTACGTCATTGCAGATTTTTGTATTCTAAACTTTTTTTATTAATTGTCGCTTAGCTCAGGTGTGTCGGCATCCATTATGACAATTTCTACGCGGCGGTTTTGCTTCATATTTTCTTCTGTGTCGTTAGGTACAAGTGGTCTGGTTTCTCCATAGCCAGCGAGGGAAAAACGTGCTGGATCAAATTGAAATTCATTTACAAGATATCTAATCACACTACTTGCTCTCGCTCCTGATAGTTCCCAGTTTGATGGGTATCGAAAACTTGACATCGGACGTGTGTCAGTATGACCTTCCACCTTCACAACATTCGGCACTTTGTTGAGGAGAACACCAATTTTATTTAAAAACGGTTCCCCGCTTGGCAAAACAATAGCTTCCCCAGGGTCAAATAATATCATTTCCTGTAAAACAAGCACAACACCGCGTTCAGTTCTATTAGCGGATATGACATTATTTAATTCGTTTGCATCGAGGTATTCTTCCACCTCTTCCATCAAAGCATTCAACTTGTCTTCTTCTGTCTTATGATCTTCTTCAAAAAATTTTTTAGCGTCTGAAGGATCTTTGAATTCGTTTAAAGTTTTACCTTTTTCCAGATGTGATGGACTTTCAGTTGGATGATCCAAAGGGACGGCCGAAGGGAAAAAATCCAGCACCATTCTGTTTTTAAAAGACTCTGAGATCGCTTCAAACTTCACAAGATCAATTTGCGACATTGAAAACAGCAAAATGAAGAATACCAGAATCAGCGTAACCATGTCAGAATATGTAACCATCCATTTAGGCGCACCTTTATCGTTACGTTTCTTTAGATTTCTACGCTTCATGGATCTTCTCTCCCGCAAAATCCGCTTCTTCGTCTGCTTCCTCTTTTACTTTGCCATGAGTTGGCAGAAATGCACTTAGTTTTTCCTCCAGTATACGCGGATTTTGTCCGGATTGAACACCAATCACGCCTTCAATAATGACTTGTTTTATAAAGAGTTCTTCTTCTGTTTTACTTTCCAGTTTCCCAGCCATAGGAATGAAAATCAGATTGGACAGAACCGTTCCATAAAGTGTTGTCAATAAAGCTACGGCCATGTTTGGGCCAAGGGTTGTGGGATCCTGTAGACTATTCAGCATGAGCACAAGCCCTACAAGGGTTCCAATCATCCCCCAGGCAGGTGCGTATTCCCCCGCTTTTTCAATAATAGAACGGCCTTTATAATGTCTTTCCTCCATTGCAGTAATTTCTGCATTCATAATATCAGTGATAATATCCGGTTCGATTCCATCAACTGCGAGAAGAACGCCCTTTTTAATAAAAGGATCTTCCACTTCTTCAAGTTCATTTTCCAGTGCTAATAGACCTTCGCGTCTGGCACGCTCAGACAATCTCACAAATAAATGAATCAGTTCAGGCAGACGCTGTTCATTCTGATGAAAAGCTTCTTTTATCACTGAATTGGTCAACTTGATTTGGTCCATCTTAAAGCTGATCAACATGGATGCGCCCAGACCGCCAATCACTACAAAGATAGATGCAACGTCCAAAAAGGAACGGATACCTTCCCCGCCCCCTTTTGAAAGAATAGCAAGCATTATCATAATAAAACCAAGCGTAATGCCAATTGGCGTTAAAATATCTCTTTTCCTCATAGTCTCGCTCCCCGATACGTAGATGACTTTCTCTTTATATCGGCTTTATTATGAATTTGTTGAGTTCCTTTCTACAATTCGATGAGGAAGAATCACTTTTTTCTCTGTTACTTCTTCTTTATTCATATATTTCGTCAGCAATCGCATAGCGACAGCCCCAATGTCATACATGGGCTGAACGACTGTTGTTAATGTTGGACGAACCATCATTGATAACCTGGTATTGTTAAACCCGATCACTTCCAGGTCCTCTGGAACACTATAACCCTTATCCTGAGCACCATGAATGACACCGAGAGCCATCTCATCAGACGCGACAAATACTGCAGATGGTTTATCATCCAAATCCAATAACTGACCAACCGCAGCCATACCAGCATCATATGAATAATCACCAGTAACGAGGAATTCTTCTTTCTCACTTGCACCACTGGATTGCAGCGCACGCTTATAGCCTTCCTGTTTCAAAGTATTAATAACCGTCTCATCATCTCCTGCGATCATTGCAGGCTGAGTATGTCCTTTATCGATTAACATTTTCACAGCTTCATATGCTGCTTCTTCATAGTCAATATTTACAGATGGGAGTGTATCTGAGGCATCATGAGTCGCTGCCAGCACGATCGGCACATTTGCACTTGAAAATTGTGTCACGTGTTCTTCTGTAATCGTTCCCCCCATAAATAAAATACCGTCCACTTGCTTCTCAAGCATCGTATTAATAAGATTAATTTCCTTGTTTTTATTTTGATCTGAGTTACTTAAAATGACGTTATATTTATACATCGTAGCAATATCCTCTATCCCCTTGCAAGCTCGGCAAAGAAGATACTTGAAATATCAGGAATAATCGCTCCTACTGTAGTTGTTTTTTTGCTGGCAAGTCCGCGTGCTACGGCATTCGGTCTGTACCCCAATCTTTCAATTGTTGCGAGCACCTTTTTCCGTGTCGTCGGTTTAACATTCGGATTTCCGTTAACCACCCTTGACACCGTTGCCATAGATACATTTGCTTCTCGTGCGACATCATAAATTGTTATTGTCATGTCTAACTCCTCCTTGAATCGTTATCATTATCGACTAGAATCTCAGAAACATACCTCATATAATCCTGTTCAATTTTTATTACTTTAGGCGATTGGCAAGCTCTTTCAACTCGTCCATAAACATATCAAAGTCTGCAAGATTCATTTGTTGTGCTGAATCGGATAAGGCGACAGCTGGATCAGGGTGAACTTCAGCCATGACGCCATCAGCTCCTATCGCAAGCGAAGCCCTTGCTGCCGGTAACAATAAATCTCTTCGCCCTGTGGAATGTGTCACATCCACCATAACAGGTAAATGGGTTTCTTTCTTTAGTACTGGGACAGCTGTAATGTCCAATGTGTTACGTGTAGCTGTTTCATATGTGCGTATACCCCGTTCACATAGAATAATATCACTATTTCCCCGTGACATTATATATTCAGCAGCATTCATAAATTCTGATATTGTAGCCGCCAGCCCTCTCTTCAGGAGAACAGGCTTTTGAACATCTCCCGCAGCTTTTAAAAGTTCAAAATTTTGCATATTGCGAGCGCCAATTTGTATGATATCCACATAATCAAGCGCTGTTTCGATATCATTTGGGGTTACGATTTCACTTACTGTCAAAAGATCGTTTTCTTCAGCCACTTGTTTGAGAATTTTAAGCCCCTCAACGCCCAATCCTTGAAAGTCATAAGGGGACGTTCGTGGTTTATATGCACCGCCCCGCAGAAGTTTAACCCCTTTTTTCTTAACAGCACTGGCAACTGCAGCAGCCTGCTCATAACTCTCAATCGAACAGGGACCCATGATGTACTGTATATTTCCATTACCGATAAGTGTGTTTTTTATTTGGATAATCGTATCTTCCTGCTGTTTCTTTCGTGAAACGAGAAGTGCTTTTTGATGATCATCTTCCAGTAATTCCAGGCTCGCTTTAAATATCTCTTTGAAAATATGTTCTATCGAAGCATTTTCATACGGACCTTGATTATATCTGGTTATATCATTTAACATATCCCGTTCACGGACAGGATCAAAACGGTGCATACTTTGTTTTTGCTTGAGTTCGCCTATCTGTTGGACAATTTTACCGCGCTTGTTGATTAATCGCAGCAGTTCATTGTTCACATCGTCCATTTTTTGACGCATCTCTTCCAGTTCGTTACTGCTCAATGTGTCTGTTCGCCTCCTGAACAAGTTTATTATTCATGGGAAATATGGTACATTTTTAAATGGAAGCTGATGTTTTTAGTATAGTCACTTTGAAATTGTATTTTAAACCTAATTTAAAATAAAAACTTGGCAAATAACCAAGTTACAAGGTTCACAATATAAAGTTCAAGCTTCTGAACCAATTATAGCTAATATTAAAGTCCTTGTCATCAATAACCTAGATTTATTGGCTGTTTTTGACAAATCTTGACGAAGGGAATTCTCACAGATGGCAGAACGCATTTTTGCACTTGATATTGGAACCCGCTCAGTCACCGGTCTCCTGCTTGAAAAAAGTAATGATACATATACTGTGCTGGATTATTGCACGATAGAACATCATACCCGTTCCATGTTAGATGGTCAGATTCATCATGTCATGGAGGTTGCTGCTGTAATGAAAGAGGTTAAAGAAAACCTTGATAAAAAACATGGGCCCTTGCCACGGGTCTCAGCAGCTGCAGCAGGGCGCTCTCTTATAACACAGCGCGCATCCGCAGCCTTTGAACTGAATGAAGATGTCATTTCAAATTCTGATACCATCAGACATTTAGAATTGAGTGCTGTCCATAAAGCCCAAAATCAGCTTACTGAGAACCAAAAGGGAAAAAGGGGCTTCAGCCAACAGTATTACTGTGTGGGATATTCTGTTTTAACATATAAATTAGATGAAGAGCCGATTGGTTCTTTAATCGACCAACGGGGGTACCTTGCATCTGTTGAAATTATTGCTACATTTCTACCTCGAGTGGTGGTGGAATCCTTGTTTGCAGCCCTCGAGCGAAGTAATCTGGAGCTGGAGAACCTGACCCTTGAACCGATTGCAGCCATCAATGTTCTAATTCCTGTTTCCATGCGCAGACTTAATGTGGTCCTAGTAGATATTGGAGCTGGAACAAGTGATATCGCCATTACCGATTCGGGAGCTATTACTGCCTATGGAATGGTACCGATTGCCGGAGATGAAATAACCGAAGCCATCAGTGATGAATTCCTATTGGATTTCCCTATTGCTGAAAAGACCAAACGCATGATTGCTAATGAAGGTGAAGCGACCGTAACAGATATTCTTGGATTTGAAACCACTGTTACAAAAGCCATGCTCGTTGAACGTATTCAACCGAGCATCAATAAGCTTGCTGATGCTATTTCCGGGGAAATAATCAATTTGAACGGAAAGTTGCCCAAAGCAGTTATGCTTGTAGGGGCGGCAGTCTCACTCCTCACATAGCTCAAAATCTAGCAGACAAACTCAAGCTTCCATCTAATCGAGTTGCTGTCAGAGGACTTGATGCCATTCAAAATCTAACAATAGAACCAGCAATGCCATCCGGACCTGACTTGGTGACACCAATTGGTATCGGCATATCTGCCAAGTCGAATCCAATCCATTATGTATCTGTCACAGTTAATGGGGAACAAATCCGTTTGTTTGAAATGGCATCGCTATCAGTTGGGGACTGCCTAGTACATGCAGGTCTAGATATACAGGCTTTTTACGGGAGACCCGGATTGGCCAAAATCGTTATATTGAATGGGAAAGAAATCACACTTCCAGGTGAATTCGGCGAACAGCCAACCCTTTACCTTAACAGTAAGATTGCTACAGTCGACACTTCAGTGACTCATGGCGACCATATAATCATTGAAAGAGGCAATAACGGAGCGTCTTCAGTTGTGACAATTGATGATTTAATCGAAGAAGCTCCTATGTCTACAATCATTTACAATAACGAGCGCTATCACATCAAACCGATTTATTATGTCAATGGGAATAGAGTAACTGAGGATTACCTTATCCAAGACAAGGATAAAATAGACATGCACTTCATCGACACAATCAGAACGTTTCTTATTGAATGTACAACAGAGAAACTCGGCGAAACCCAACATGATTTTATTTATGTGAATCAGGAGCCTTATCTCATGCACGCAGGAAGCACCCAGGTTTTGCTAAATGGGAAGGTCACAGACATAAATGCCCCACTTCAGCCTGGTGATTCGCTTAAGCTGAATAGAACTGCAACACCAACACTGGAAAAAGTGCTTACGGATTTGGGTTATCCAATCAAAGAAGAAATTACGGTTGAATTTAACCAGGAAACACTCAATTTAAGCAAAGCACATATTAAAGCTATGCGAAATGATCGTAGTCTGGAGATGACTAGTTCGTTACATCCCGGAGATGAGATTGAGGTGACTGAAAAACAGTCAGAGGGATTTATCTTTCAAGATGTTTTTAACTATGTCGAACTCGATCTCACAAATAAACAGGGACATTTCATCTTATACAAAAACGATGCCCCTGCTGGTTTCACTGACCCAATTGATCATGGGGACCAATTAGCTATTGTTTGGAAACAGCTTTGAACAATATGAAAAGCTGAACGCGTCTGTTCGAAAACACGTTCAGCTTTTTTAAAATTATTTTATTGGTTCTTTTTTTCGGCCTCTTTGGCGGTTTCTTCAATGTTTGAAGCTGTTTCTTCCACAGCTGCAAGCGCTTCGTCTTCTTTTTCCCGCTTTTCGGCCATCTTTTCCTGAACTTTTCCAGTTACTTCTTTTGTCTTTTGAGACAAGTTTTGTGATACCTGAGAAGTAGTTTCGGTTGCTTTATTTTTGAGATCAGTTCCCTTTTCATATGCTCTATCTTTAAGCTCTGTACCTTTTACATAGGCCTTATCTTTCCATTCAGAGCCTTTTTCATATGCAACATCTTTCCATTCATCCGCCCGATCTCTTAATTGTGATGCACCATCGTTAATGTCCTGGCGAAGTTCACGTCCCGATTTTGGGGCAAGCAATAAAGCTGCTGCGGCTCCGACAGCTCCACCGATTAATGTACCGATCATAAAATCCTTTGTGTTGATGTTGCTGTTGTTATTGCTGTTGTTATTATCTTCCATGTAATTCCCTCCTGTATAATTTAGACTTACTATTTCCTGTTTTTAAACATGTCTACTGCTGCCGTTCCCCATTTAAGTGCTTGTGAAACCTTTTCTTGATTTTTAGTTGCAGTTGTTGAAAGATTTGAAGACAATTCACTTAAGGTTTGATTAAATTCCCTGACAGAATCCCCAATTCCTTTGACGCCGTCAAAAAGCGTGTTGAGTTTTTCAGTTTTAACAGTTATGTCATCAGCGAGCCGATTTGTCTTAACAAGGAGCTCAGTCGTTTCCGATGTGATTCCTTGCATTTGCTTTTCCAACCCTTCCATGGTGTCTGCAACATTATTCAGTGTCCGCTGGGTCGCTTTAAGTGTCATCACAAGGTACACGACCAGCACAACGAATGCAACTGCTGCAATTAAGGCAGAAATATACAATAAGTTCTCCATGCGCTTCAACATCTCCTTACTTCAATGATTGTCTGGTGTAAAGGAATTGTCTTATTCGAACAAACATGCCTACTAACATATTTACCCGTATGACACGTGGTGAAACGTGTTTCATGGGGTTAGTTTGTCCTTTTTATATAACCCAATAACATCACTATATACTAAGGCTTGTTAAATTTCGATTAAAATGATGTGTCTGAAAACAGATGCTTCCACTATAAAGCTGTCCGGTCTTCCGTGGAATCAATATAAGCAGCCTCAAACTTTTGAATATCTCCCGCTCCCATAAATACGAGAACTGCATTAGATTGTTCCTGGAGCACGCTGACATCTTCCAGATTCAGGAGTGTGCTTTCAGGTATCAGCTCTTGCAGATCACGAATGGACAGCTCACCGATGTCTTCTCGGGCAGAACTGAATATATCACAGAGGTATACGTCATCAGCTTCATCCAAGCTCTCAGCAAAGTCCTGCAAAAACGTTTTTGTTCGCGTAAAGGTATGTGGTTGAAATATAGCTACTACAGGCTTTTCCGGATATTTTTTTCTGGCGGATTCTATGGTCGCAGAAATTTCTTTAGGATGGTGGGCGTAGTCATCAATTAAAATTTGATCTCGAAATCGCTTCTCACTGAACCGCCGTTTAACGCCTTTAAAAGTGCTGAGTTTTTTTATGTCAGATGATTTCATGCCTTCATAGTGACAGATTGCAATCACTGCGAGTGCATTTAAAACATGGTGGTCACCATACATTGGGATCATGAACTGATCATAGAATTCATTGCGCACAAATACATCAAAGACAGTGCCTTCTGAGGATGCATGGATATTTTTCGCCTGGAAGTCATTCGTATCTGCAAACCCATAATACATGACAGGAACTTTTGTTTTAAGCCGCTGCAGGTTTTCATCGTCTCCACAAGCGACAATGCCTTTTTTCACCAGGTCTGCCATGGACTGGAAAGCATCAAATACATCTTCAATATCTTTGAAATAATCAGGGTGGTCAAAATCTATGTTGGTCATGACCGCATAATCAGGCTCATAGGCAAGGAAATGGCGTCGGTATTCGCAAGCTTCAAATACAAAGTACTTACTGTCGACATGTCCTTTTCCCGTCCCGTCTCCAATAAGACTGGAAATCGGATATGTTTCACCCAGGACATGTGAAAGAAGTCCGGTTGTCGAGGTTTTTCCATGTGCTCCTGTAACCGCTATGCTTGTAAACTGTTTGAGCCACTCGCCAAGAAATTCATGATACCAATAAAATTTCAAACCAAGTCGTTTGGCTTCCTTTACCTCAGGGTGTGACTCGTTAAAAGCGTTTCCGGCGATTACAGTCATGCCTTCTTTTATATTTTCTTTATCAAAAGATAAAATCGGGATTTGTTTTTCTTCTAAAAGTGTTTGCGTAAAAAAGTGCTTGTTAATATCAGATCCCTGCACAAGCTCCCCTGAGTCATGCAGGATATGGGCCAGTGCACTCATACCTGTGCCTTTTATACCAATAAAATGGTAAGTAGTCATAAAAAAGTACCTCCAGATCAATGCGGGAATACATTTTCTGTTTTTTTCAGGTCCCGCAAATGAATATGATCATTATTATAGCAAAAACCACCTATAAATAAAATGATCAAGTATAATCAACAGTTTGTTCACTGTATTGAACAACTTCTAATCGCGGATTTGGTCTGTACCGACGACCTTTTTTAGCTTCAGGTATGCCATTTAACAGTACATTGTCTCCTGTAAAGCCTATATTGATTTTCAGAAGACTTCCTCCCGCTCCATACATATCAACTGGAACCCCACGCTGTTCAAAGTAGCGGATCCTTTCTTCATTAAAACCGCCGCTTACAACTATTTTCACGTGTTCAAATCCTTCATCATCCAACGCTTTTCTTAGCGCAAATATCAATTCAGGATTAACACCTCTTGGGTCAAATGTACCCATCAAATGATGGTTCCGCAAAAAATATTTATCAACGAGTGTTCTCGACGTATCCACCCGGACCCCTCGAAGACTATTTCCACAAGCCCTGGCAACCTTCAGTGAATCCGTAATAACATCGTTGTTATAATCAACAAGTGTTACCAACTCATCTTCGGGGTACATTTCGAGGTAGGCTTGAGAGGCAGCAACAACATCTCCCCGAAACATCTGGATCATAGCATGTGGCATTGTGCCCATCCCTTGTTTGCCCCACCATTCATTCATGGCGTGTGTCGCCTGGGCAGTGGATCCGCCGATAAATGCTGCATAGCCGTCCCCCGCTTGCTGGGTATAGTGATCATCGCGGTCTCCCATAAAAATAATTGGCTTCTGCTGCCCTGATGTTCGGGCTGCTTTCACGACATTATATACATTTGTGGCTACCGATGTTCTTCTTGCAAGTATTCCGTCTATAATGCCTTCCAAAAAACCAAATTGCTGATAGGCGCCGGATATCGTTAGAACAGATTCGAATGGCTTAATTTTATCCCCGTCTTTAAGTGAATGGATCTCAAGTGTATGAGGTTCGTCCGCAAACGCATGGACAAGCGCAATTGCCTCATCGGTTCCACATAAAACTGCTTCATGGGTTTTTTGAAAAAATTGCATTGTAATATAGTTGTCAGGAAGTTTTTTCTCTGCCATTTCTTTCGTTTTCAAGAAGTATACAGCCGAAAACCAGCCTTCCTTAATGCGTTCATCAAATTTGAACGTTCGATTCGTCAATCGCTCAATTTCACCGCTTAGTTTTTGCTCAATCTCTTTCATGCGGACGACTCCTTAATTTTTGTGATCCAATTTTACAGTTTCAAATGTTAAAAGGTGACCCAGTTTGATAAGATTCGTCAAGGACAAGAATGCCTTTTTCCTGAGGAGAATTAGGCAAATCAAGTTCTTTTGCAGAACAAATCATCCCTGAGGAAGGGACGCCTCTTAATTCAGCGGCCTTAATCTTCATGCCGCTTGGCATAACCGCTCCTGGTTTAGCAACGACAACCTTTTGCCCTGCTTCAACATTTGGTGCTCCACAAACTATTTGTAAAGTTTCGCTTCCAACATCCACTTGACAAACACTTAATTTGTCAGCATTTTCATGTGGGTCTTTACTCTGAACATATCCGACTGCAAATTTTGAGGTTAAGTCGATATCCAAAGCATCTTGTAAGCCGTTCTGCTGAAACAATTCTTTAATCTTCTGTAGAAATGCTTCTGTAAGCAAAACCCCCCTGTTGTCTCCAGATGAAAATGTTTTGAAGCGTTGAAAATATTGTAGCCCAGAACCGTGCCTTTATGGTTTGAAATCCGTGTGATATCGCCGATCGTTTCATGAACGACATCATATCGGTCTCCTTCTTCGATTGGGATAATTAATACATTTCCAATACCTTCAGGATTATAATAAACTTTCATTCTGATCATCCTCTATTTTTTTGGTTTGTTTTTAGCAAGTATAAAAATCGGTTCCAGTTTGCTGTCGTCATAAATAAAGGGTAATGACGTAATTGGGACACGACCCTCAGCAAAAAACTTCATTGTCATCTGACCCAGTATATCATATCCGGTGTTATTCTGAATATCAGCGATAATCAGCACATCCTGATGCGGTACAGCAACTGCCATTTCGCCTATTGTATTGGCTTTCATCTCTTCAAGGAAAGCATCATTCAATATTCTGCTCGCATCATACCCGTCTTGAGTTGCCACGAAATAAAAGTCGTTATCAGCGACACGATCGTGCTTGGGGCTCACCTTAAGTGATCGCACATTGAAGCGCGCCATTTGCTCGAGCCGCTCGAGTGACCAACCTTCCTTCTCAAGCATGTCTTCATCAATAAGACGGTATGACTTCCCAAGATCCACAGCGAAAAAAACACGTGTTTCTGCAGTATGCTCGCGGGTTGCAAGCTTCACTCCTGCGTTGGTTGTATCCGGAAATGAAGTAGCTCGAACCACAGGATAGATTTGTTTTTCCATCCCTGTCAGCTCATGCTCTTCATTCATAATTTTAAGAGCTTCTTGGATATGGTCGACAAGTTCGTCTATTGCCTCGTCTCCTTTTGAATTGTACTTGGCAATAACATTCGGCAAAGTAATGGTGATTCCCTCATTAGTGTCTTGCCATTCAATCCTGTACGTATCCTTATCCCTATTAAAGGATGAACGATAATCATCACTCAACAACCGCTCATCCAATATTTTTTTAAGCTTAATACTCGTCATTGTCATAATATAGGACCTCCTTTTGGCCTCGTTAGCAGTTCGCGGGAATTGCGCTGTGCAAAAATGCTCTTTCATCATAATAGCACGTTCCGGTCTTGTTTCAACTGTGTTGTTTGAGATCATTGTGATATTATGTTTTTGTCAATTTGCCGGTTCTTCTTCAACAATACTGCGTGCCATTTTCATGAGTTCGGCGGCTTGGTCATCCAATGCTTGTAGATCGGTAATTGTTGTGATTTTGGCGCCGCCTATTCCAACTTGTATTTCAAATTGTTCTTCATCATCTGGCAGAATGCGAATATAACCGAAACGATCTTTGGCCTCAAATGATTGGTAAAGCAACGATCCAGGGTTTTGTGCTGCATCATAGTTTAAAGTGCTTTTTTTATTTTCAAGACTGTTATAAAACACAATATATGTATGTTCATCATCTTCTAAAACGACATTATGAGCATCAGCGTCCATCACCTCAAGCTCTGCAGGTACAAAGAAACTGAAAGTCTCGCCTTGATAGTTCGGATTTGGCCCCTGGCCCGCTTGAAATGCCTGTTGTGCATTTTCTTCTGCCTCTGTCAGGATCTCCTTTTCGGTTTTCGCACATCCTCCTAACACCAACATGCATACGAGCATACTCGAAGCAATTAAGACTGTTGACCGCTTCAAACCCCTCATCCTCTCAATATCGATCATTATACCCTCTTTTACCATACTATCATTTTTTATTTGATTTGACATGACGAAAGCGCAATATTTGGCTTCAGAAGCCTCATCCAGTAGAATGAAAGTATAATGAACAGATGGAGGGATTTCATGGAATTAACCGTTTACTTAGCTGGTCAGATTCATGATGACTGGCGCGAAGACTTAAAAAGCAAAGCAAAAGAAAAAGACCTGCCTCTCACGTTCGTAGGACCACAAACCAACCATGACAGATCCGATGATATTGGCGAGGACATTATTGGAAAGCAGCCAGGTAAGGTCTTCCGTGATGATGCGGCCTCAAGTGTCAATAATTTCCGTACCGAAGTGCTTATGCAAAAATCCGATGCTGTCATTGCACTTTTTGGCGAACAATACAAGCAATGGAATACTGCAATGGACGCCAGTGCTGCGATCACACTTGGCAAGCCTACTATTATAGTCAGACCAGAGTCACTAATCCATCCATTAAAAGAACTATCCAACAAAGCAAATGTGACTGTAGAAACGATAGATCAGGCACTCGATGTCTTGGCTTATATTTATGAATAAGTAAAACACAGCGGCAAAATCAAGCCGCTGTGTTTTATTTATTATTCATAAAAAGTCAATTGCCCTTTTAATAACGTCACAACATGTATAAACATATCACTTCGGGACACTTGACCATTTGTAAAGATCCCAATAGCCCCCTCGTGCTGACGGATATTCGACTTATTTGCATAATCATCCATCAGATCACCTAGTTCAACTTTTCCCTCAAGCAGGATGTTAAACGATTCAGGCAATCTGATTCGGGCACCCGATGCTGTATATAATTGACCAGATGGCGTCTTCAGAGCACCCCAATTGCACAGATATAATTTGCCGCATATCTGCATCACCCCGCCCTCAAGACCAATGCCATACACATTGGCCTCTTTCTCGGTGCATTGGGTCGCTCGGTTAACGGCCCCTTGGAGGGTTTCTTCATCTGAAACAGGCTGAGCTGATACATTTGAAGGAACAGAAACGCCGTCGATCTTCACGTCTGAAAATACGGTTTGTATTGCTGTGAGTTTGGCTAAATTCTGTGTGCCTGCTATGATTTTCATTTACCTGTCCTCCACATATTGAAACTTAATTATCCATTACTGCGTATCGTATCAACTGTTTGTTGATCTGTTGCTTTAACAAGTTTTACTAGGAGCTCTTTAGCAGCAGCATAATCATCCACATGAATCATTGATGCAGCTGTATGAATGTATCGTGAACATAAACCGATTACAGCAGATGGTACACCGTCACCTGAAGTATGTACGCGTCCTGCATCTGTACCACCTTGAGATATGAAATACTGGTAAGGTATATCATGGGTCTCAGCAGTATCTAGAACAAATTCCCGCATACCCCGATGTGTGATCATTGTACGGTCAAATATACGAAGCAGTGCACCTTTACCAAGTTGACCAAACGCATTCTCATCTCCAGACATATCATTCGCCGGTGATGCATCGAGTGCATAGAAGATATCAGGTTCAATCATGTTTGCCGCCACTTGTGCACCACGCAAACCAACTTCTTCTTGAACCGTTGCACCTGAATATAATCTGTTCGGCAATGTTTCATTCTGGACTTCTTTCAACAATTCAATTGAAAGACCACATCCATATCTGTTGTCCCAAGCTTTGCCCATAATTTTTTTGTCGTTGGCCATTGGTGTAAATGGACAAACTGGCACGGCTGCCTGTCCAGGCTTAATCCCGATTCTTTCTGCATCTTCGAGGTCATCTGCTCCGATGTCAATAAGCATATTGCTGACTTCCATCGGCTTTTTGCGTTGTTCAGGAGTAAGGTTATGCGGGGGAATAGAGCCGATCACACCCATCACCAGACCTTGGTCTGTCATAATTTGCACCCTCTGCGCCAACATAACCTGATTCCACCAGCCGCCGAGCGTTTGAAATCTGAGCATACCATTTTTGGTGATTTGCGTAATCATAAAGCCAACTTCATCCATGTGGCCAGCCACCATAACTTTAGGGCCTTTTCCCTCTCCGTTCTTAACCCCGAACACACCACCAAGATTATCCTGGATTGTTTCATCAGCATAACGGGCAAGCTCCTGCTTCATAAACGCCCGTACTTGATGTTCATGACCTGGTGCTCCTTGAAGTTCTGTCAATGTTTTGAATAACGATAACGTTTCCTGATTCATGACTGTTCCCCCATTTCTAGATTTCTTTACTAGTATAACGGAATAGCTTCAGGTTTTTCCACTGTTTGCCGTCTTAGCCTTATCGTTTTCCATTTTCATTTCATTTGGTATACTAAGAGGAAGGTCAATCATTATATCTGAAAAGGGTTTAGAGGTGAAAACAATGAGTAAAAAGAAAATTATTTTAGCAGCAGGCCTCGGTGTGGCCGCTGGTTATGCAGCCAGACAAATCCAAAATGACTACCAGACTGTCACACCAGAAAAAGCACTTAACAACGCAAAAGAAGCATTTAAGCGCACAGGTCCGATTAGCGGCTCATGGATTTACATGAAACCTGAAGAAGTTGAAAAAAACGGACTGTTGTACACAGCCTATCGTGGCGGTGTGACCCGTAACATCGACGGCGAGAACAAACAGTTTGAATTTCATGTTGACCAAGATACCGGAGCAGTCATAAACGCCTCACAGGCATAGAAAAAAGCAGTGCCAGAAGAACTGGCACTGCTTTTTTCTATGATTCATACGAATACCTTTTACGTTCGACTACATCTATTCTGTCTCCGTTTGTATCAACCTTCACAGCCCTGTAATAGGCATCATGATAAAAAGTATACCATGCCTGTTTTTCATAGCCAAGTGCCATCCACTTTTCTTTTTCGTGAACAGATGTAACCGGATAATCATCATAAGCTAAAGCCCATAATTTATTTTGATGAGCCTGTGTAGGCATTATGTCAGCCATATGAATAAAACAATCATCCCCGTCTTCAAATATGATAATTCCGTGTCCATCACTGTGGCCCCCTGTGTGAATCATTTTCAACCCAGGCACAACTTCAAATTCTCGTTCATACGTCTCCACATATTCAGCTATAGGCTTCCAGTTCATTTCCCAATATGTATTTACAGAACGGATATTTGGATTTTTCATCTCGTGCCATTCGGTACTGGATGCATAGATCGGAGTGCCGGGAAATACAGGTTCATATCCGTTTTCAGTAGGTTTAGTCAGTCCACACGCATGGTCAAAATGCAAATGCGTCATTAAAATAGCATCAATATCTTTTACAGAAAGCCCCAACTCTCCTAAAGAGGATTCAAGATATGATTCTTCTTTAACACCGAAATTGCGTATTTGTTTCGCTGTTAGTTTGCCATTTCCCATCCCAGAGTCAATTAAAAAGTTTTGTCCATCCACCTGAAGTAATATCGGGTCTGTACGGAGTTCGATTTGATTCTTATCGTTAACAGGATATTTTTTTGACCAAAGCGCTTTTGGTACGACTCCAAACATGGCGCCTCCATCGAGAAAATTCACACCGCCGCTTAACCAAGTCAATTTCGCCCTGCCAATTTGCAATGTTTCCATATAACCCCTCCTTGTATAATACAAGTTTAGCTGGCTTCAAGCTATCCAGCAACCAAAACACTAACCTTTACTAATATTGTTAAAATGTGCACGACAGCGGTAAATCGGCTGACCTTTTGCTGAGAATTTCTCTTCGTATTCTGTCATGATATTCCATTCATCTTCAGCTTTATGCAAATCAACATTTACTTCTTCAAGCACAAGCCCAAACTGTGAAAAGCTGACAAGCGAGTACTCGAAAAAGGGTCCATTATCTGTTTTTAGAATGATTTCACCATTCGGAACCAGACACTGCTCGTACCGCTGGAGAAATGCTTGAAATGTCAACCTGCGTTTTTCATGACGGTTTTTTGGCCAAGGATCGGAAAAGTTTAAATAAATGGTATCAATCTCTGATTCCCCGAACAACTCAGTTAATTTCTCAGCATTTTCATTGAGCAAAACCACATTTTTCTGATCAGCCTCAATCACTTTTTCTGCAGCGTTAACGATAACGCTCTTCGCTAATTCAATGCCAATAAAGTTAATATCCGGATGTTGCTTAGCCATGCCACTAATGAATTGACCCTTTCCAGTGCCGATTTCCAAATGTATTGGGCGATTATTCCCAAAATGAGATGCCCACTTTCCTTTATGCTCTATGGCATTGGGTAAAACAATCGTGTCATGTTCCTTTAAAAAATCGTCTGCCCAGGGTTTATGGCGTTGCCGCATTTCTATCCCTCTTTCAATTTATGTTATAACAAAATTCACCTCATATTACATAGTTCAGCCCCAATCGGTGAATACTGTCAACGAGGTGAGATTGATGTCTTTATCTTATTCAGATCAACTTATATTATTAAATGATCTGCTCAGTGAGCAGCATGAATCGGTCGAAGGTGAAGTCTCAGAATACCAGCAAATTAAACGACTGGTTAAATCAATGATTGCCAATGAACAGCTGACTGACGCACAGCTCAACAAACTACTCCCTGAAATATACCATTACAGTGTTGAAGGGGCTTCTGTGCAAAACGTCAGTGAGCACATCACTACCAACCAGACGAACTTACAAAACTGGATTTCTGCTATTAACAACACCGGTTATTCATAACACTTGGACTTATATGTTCTGAGCAGCTCTTTAAGCGTGTCCAAACGCTCCTCAACTTTGTGAGGTTCATTTCTGATTGTATGCCAGTTCATATAATGCAGGGCATCAGCCAATAAATACCAGTACATGCGCTTCATCAATTGTGTGTCTTGTTGCATGCCATATTGCTGCAGCCATTCGCCCCAGTACTGGACTGGAACATACCATTTTAATACAAGCCCGATATCCATAGCCGGATCGGCGATCATCGCATTATCCCAGTCAATCAGATATAATTCACCGGTTTGAGTGAGCAACAGATTATTATGATTCAAGTCACAATGGCACACCACTGGCTCTTGGCCACGGGTAGCAGGCAACAATTCATCCAGTACACGAATGGCGTGTGTGACCTCATCGTAATTCTTAAGCAGTCCATTTTCCTGAGACCATCCTACAATGCGCTGATACGTCTCATCAGAGGTGACTGCTGTTTTTCCCATGCGCAAGAGCATATGAAGCAATTCAGAGGATTGATGAATTTGATTTAATAGATTGGCTACGTGTGGATGCTGCATTTCTTCAGCTTTGAGTTCTCTAGCTTCAAGCCATTCTTGCGCAGTTAATACATCTCCATTTTCCAAGCGCTTTGTCCACATAAGTTTAGGTACAATGCCTTCCGCTGATAACACAGCAAGAAAAGGTGATGAATTTCGTTTCAGAAAGATACGCTGATTATGCCGCTCTGCGATATACGCATCCCCCGTTAACCCACCTGCAGGCGTAATATTCCATTCTTTTCCGATTGCTTTATTAAGCCAGTTCACGTGCATTCCCCAAATCTATTAAAAAATAAGCAGCATGGACTAAGATTACCGAAAATAACTGCTCTTTTCAAGCATATGCCCATCAAAGTCCCCCACTATATGTGTGGCGTCGCTGTTTTTTTCCACCACGCCATACATACATGAATCTGTCTGTCCATCAACCTGATATTGAACTTTAGATTCTGAATGAAATTCTACTTTTGAAGCCATATGGCAATCCACTTCCTTAAAGGATAAATGTTTGCCAGTAAATACCGTCACAAATAAAGCCAGAATTTTCCACTTCGAAATACCATGTATCACAAGTACAGGGAATATTTCAGGCTCGATCTTGGCATGTGGAATAATTTTCATTCCCCCGCCATAATAAGGATGGTTCGCAACGGTAACCATCCAGCAAGATTGAATGTCCTGCCGTCGTCCGTCCAATGTCAGAGTCGCATTGAAAGGCTTAAAGTGAAATAAAATATGTATAAGTGCAAAAACATAACGAAATGAGTCCAATCTAAAAAATCTCAACCAATTTTTATGCTTGGATGTATTGGCATACTTGGCAATTTCAGCATCGAAACCGAATCCTATGCTGTTTACAAATTGACGTGAACCGGTCTCTTCGGCAGCGTATGTACCACACCAATATGGTATGGTAACACCATATTGAATAATATGTTCAAACATCCTTTTCTCGTTTCCTTTAATTTGAACGCCTCTTGCAAAATCATTGCCGGAACCGCCTGGTATAAAAGCGACAGAAATGTTATTGTTACCTACCCCGTTAATGACCTCGTGAAGCGTACCGTCTCCCCCACAACAATGATGCATTTTACCGAGGGCGTTTGTTTTGAGATCCTATATGCAATTGTTTCTGCATGACCTGTGTTCTCAGTAAAGAAGCATTGACAGTCATATTTGTTGTATAAGGGACTCTTTTTGATTTTCTTAAATACGCGCTTGGCTCGTCCAAAGCCAGCCTTTGGATTCACAATTAGTGCATACATTTAATGTTCCTCGTATTTCATGGAAAATTCTGTTCCATCTTTTTCCCATTCAGGACGTTTTACAGCAGATGTCAGGCAATGCTTGAGCAGCACACCAGTCGCTTTCAATTGAACATTTTTTAATGGTGAATTGTGTGTCCTTTTCTCCTGTAACCAATCATTGTGCGAATGTGCATCCACAACTCGTGTCTGGTATAACTGATGTGAGGTTAAAATAGTCGCATCGTGTGTTAACACAGTACGTTTAACTGTCATCTGAATATCGCTTTCGGCTAAAAGGCGCTTAACAATCGATTCTGAGCGTTTCAAAGCAATTTCCGGGTTTAGCATCGTCCGTTCCTGCCCGTTATGTTCTACTGTCCATGTTCTTCCTTCTTGTGCACGAATGACATCACCTGATTGTCCTTTTATAAAGTGGATAATCTCAATCTCAAGTGGGCTGACTAAAATGATATCTCCTTCCATTGGCGCTTGCTTGATATGAAATATTGGATAATACATCAGCAGATACGTATCCGGAAAACGCTGCAAAAAATAAGTAAGTACCTGATCATCATAAATGACAGGATCGACAAACGAAACATCTGTCACTGTGGAAGTCGCCCACTTAAATTGAAAGGGAAGCAATTGATCGAGAAAGAGCTGTTTCAATTCTTGTTCTGTATTAGGTATGTCTTGCTCAGATTTAATTTCTTCAGCTTTCTGATCTGTGTTTTTTTTCATGAAAGGGAGCCATTTACTTAAACGGCTGGCAGAGGGGGCTGCTGAATCTGGCTCTTTCTGATTAGACGCTGCAGCATCCCAGGAATGTTTCATCTTCTTCCAATTATCTTGCTTTAATCGGATATATTGACTTGGATACCGATATACGTTCCATTCATAACGTGAAATATAATCTTTTAATTTAACGAGCTGAGCCATCATTAACGCCCCCTTTCAATTCATATGTTTTTACACACGTATATTTAGGATTGGATTGGGGTGTGATTTGGTATAAACAGATATGATCTACTGACATATGTGTATCATGCTTAAAGTGTGCTTGAAACTGCTTTAAAGTGTTTTGGCAGAGCACGGGACCGGTACTGGGGTCCCACTTTTTCCCAAGAGTAATATGAGGACGATATGGGCGGTTTTCTTTTTCAAACCCTTGAGCATGAAGCGCATCTGAAACCTTCTCCTGAAGATGCACAAGCATTGAATTCTTTTCTACACCTACCCATAAGACACGCGGATGTTCTGGTGATCCAAAGTATCCAAGAGTTCCCAGCTTTATAAAAAATGACTTCCCTAGATCCATATGTTTAAACTCACGATCAATGAGGTCCAGTTTCTCCGCTTTGACTGCACCCAGGAATTTCAGCGTAATATGGAAATCCTCTTTATGTGTCCATGTTTTATAAGAGAAATAAGGAGTCACTTCTTCTTGTATGGAAGCAACTTTTTCTCTGGCTTCTGGTGTTAGCCCGATGCCAATAAAATAATGAGAATCAGATCCCAAACTGTTCACCCTGCTTTCATGAAGATTCATGAGATGGTTTTACAATCGTTAAATCCTCTTTCAACTCATGCTCTGTCAAACGGCGATATTCACCGGGTTCGAGTGCTTCGTCCAGATGCAAATCAGCCATGCTCAACCGCTTAAGATACGCAACTTTCTTTCCAACTGCTTCGAACATTCGCTTTACCTGATGAAACTTTCCTTCAGTAATCGTCAGTTCGATATGGGAAATATCACCTCTGCTTAACACAACAAGTTTCCCGGGCTTTGTTTCATAGCCATCGTCCAATGTGACACCCTTACTAAATGCATGGGCATCCTGTTCTGTTACGCGTCCTTCAACAATGGCATAATACGTTTTGGGGACGTCATTTTTAGGTGTTGTTAATTGGTGTGCCAATTGACCATCATTCGTAATTAGAAGCAATCCCTCAGTATCTTTATCAAGTCTCCCAACCGGAAATGGTTTATACAGGTGATATTCAGGAGGCAGTAAATCAATGACTGTTCGATCCCGAAGATCATCTGTCGCACTGATCACATCTTTTGGCTTATTCATCATGAGATAAATATACTTTTCGTAAACAACCGGTTCGCCTTCCACCAGAATAAAATCCTGCTCAGGGTCTACATGAATGCTGCCATTCTTTACCCGAGTGTCATTCACCATCACCATGGATTTCTTTAAGAGTGCTTTGACGTCTTTTCTGCTGCCATAGCCTGTATTGGCCAAGAGTTTATCAAGTCGCATACAAACACCCTCCTATCGTTTGAAAATACGATCCAGCACTTTAATACGATTGCCAAGTGTCCGTTCAAGCAATGTAGATGCATAACCAAGCCATAAATAAATTCCGCCGCCAATTGCTACCCCGATGACCAGCATAATTACAGCACCGCTTCTTGAGGCTTCATAATCAACGAACATACCTACCAACCATTTTAGGATAAATATAACGACCGTCATTACTGTTGAAAAAATCAACACAAGTGCAGCACGTTTGATGAGGGGTTTGAACGGGAACCCAATAGCAGTTTTTATGCGCCAAAGATTTAACATAACCGCTGTGATTGCGGCAATTGCTGTTCCGAAAACAGCACCTTTTGCCCCAAAAGTATGAATCAAGAATACGTTGAACAGTATTTTCAATAGTAACCCTGCACCCAGGCTCACAACCGTGAAGCGTTGCTGGTTAATGCCTTGTAAAATAGATGCTGTCACTGTAAATAATGAGAAAAACAAGGCAACAGGGGCATACCATGCCAGAATATTACCGGTGATGTCAAGATTTGTCATCCCATATAACGCACCATAGGCAACATCTGATAACACCGTCAGACCAACTGCGGCCGGAATAACAAGAACAAATATGATCTGCAGAGACTGATTGATTTGCTGAAAGACCTGTTTTCGGTTGTTTTCAGTAAATGATTTCGTCAAGGCAGGTAACATTGCCAAAGATAAGCCTGTTGCAATGGTTCCAGGTATAACGACTAGTTTATGTCCGTAAAAGTTAAATGCTGAATAAGCGGTTTGCCAAACACTTTCACTTGCGCCTATGTCTGTCATTGCACGTTCAAACGTAAACATATCAACGATTTGATACAAAGACGTGGCTAAACCAACAATAATAAATGGACCTGCATAACCTAATAATTCTTTAAACAAATCTTTCGTTGGGATTGCCGCAGCCGGTTTTTGCTGTTTTGCTGCCCGTGCTTTGATCTGATCTTTGCGTTTATGCCAGTACAACCATAATATAACACAAGAGGCCAAGGCACCAACAAATGTGGCAAATGTTGCGAACCCAACTGCCGTTACAATTTCCCCCCAAGTATTTTAACAACTACAAATGCAGATGCGAGAAGAAAAAGAATCCTTATAATTTGCTCGACAACTTGGGAAATTGCAGTGGGGCCCATTGATTGATATCCTTGAAAAAATCCCCTGACAATACTCATTGCCGGAATAATAATTAAGGCAATACTGACCGTCCTCATAACCAAAACGACATCAGCAGTTGTAACCTTCGAGGCGTCCTCGCTTGTAATGATGACCCCAGCCAGCCATCCAGCACTTAAGAACATGGTTAGGAAGGCCACAATCCCTGTGACCATCATTAACACCATGCCTGATTTAAACATGCGCATACCTGTTTGATAATCCCCAAGCGAATTATATTTTGATACAAATTTTGAAACGGCTAATGGAACACCAATCGTGGATATACTCAGAAATATGTTATACGGTGTATAAGCAAAATTAAATAATGTACCACCTGTTTCACCCACGAGCTCTTGAAAAGGGATTACGTAAATCATCCCCAGAAATTTAGATAAAAAAGTTGCCCCAGTGAGCAACATGGTTCCTCTAACGATATTGTTCGACATTATTTCACCTGCATCTATTATATTCAATCATTGTTATTTTATCACATTTACGTGTCCATTACTGTTATTGTTTTTTTACATCGATGCACCATGTTCTGCAAAATATAACATATGATGCCATGAGTGAAGTGAGCGCCAGAAGGTCAAGCTATAATTGTCCGGCCAAATAGGATCCTCAATGGAAAGGAAGTTGATTGCTAAATGCAGAAAAAAGGAATGTGGCTTCCAATCGTCGCCTCTGTTGGTGTAGGTGCAGCAACCTTTTACACGATGACTAAAAACAATCAAAACCTCGGACAAACTGTAAGCAAAATGATGCCTTTCGTTTCTCAAATGGGTTCAGGACAAAATAGCAGTTCATAAAGAGAATCATGTCAAAATGAACTGACATGAACGATGTCCCAAGCGTAAAAGACGCTTGGGACTTTTTACAAATCACGGTAATATCAAAAAATCCAGTATACAATAAAATCGTATACTGGATTTTTAAATGCCTGGCGGCGACCTACTCTTGCAGGGGCGATGCCCCAACTACCATCGGCGCAGAAGAGCTTAACTGCTGTGTTCGGCATGGGAACAGGTGTGACCTCTTCGCTATTGCCACCAGACCTTTATGCTGTTTTAAGGACAAGAACTATTATAGCATTTTAATCGAAAAATGCAAGTTCTTTTTTAAATTTGTACCCTGAAAATCAAATAAGAGGTCAAGTCATCATCGTACTTTACGCTAGTTAAGTCCTCGATCGATTAGTATCTGTCAGCTCCACGTGTCACCACGCTTCCACACCAGACCTATCAACCTCATCGTCTCTGAGGGATCTTACTCACTCGAAGTGATGGGAAGTCTCATCTTGAGGGGGCTTCATGCTTAGATGCTTTCAGCACTTATCCTTGCCACACGTAGCTACCCAGCTATGCTCCTGGCGGAACAACTGGTACACCAGCGGTGTGTCCATCCCGGTCCTCTCGTACTAAGGACAGCTCCTCTCAAACTTCCTGCGCCCACGACGGATAGGGACCGAACTGTCTCACGACGTTCTGAACCCAGCTCGCGTACCGCTTTAATGGGCGAACAGCCCAACCCTTGGGACCGACTACAGCCCCAGGATGCGATGAGCCGACATCGAGGTGCCAAACCTCCCCGTCGATGTGAACTCTTGGGGGAGATAAGCCTGTTATCCCCGGGGTAGCTTTTATCCGTTGAGCGATGGCCCTTCCATGCGGAACCACCGGATCACTAAGCCCGACTTTCGTCCCTGCTCGACTTGTAGGTCTCGCAGTCAAGCTCCCTTCTGCCTTTGCACTCTGCGAATGATTTCCAACCATTCTGAGGGAACCTTTGGGCGCCTCCGTTACCTTTTGGGAGGCGACCGCCCCAGTCAAACTGCCTGCCTGACACTGTCTCCGGACCGGATCACGGCCCTGGGTTAGAATGGTCGTACAGCCAGGGTGGTATCCCACCGGTGCCTCCACGTAAGCTGGCGCTCACGCTTCCAAGGCTCCCACCTATCCTGTACAAGCTGTACAAACATTCAATATCAGGCTACAGTAAAGCTCCACGGGGTCTTTCCGTCCTGTCGCGGGTAATGCGCATCTTCACGCATAGTATAATTTCACCGGGTCTCTCGTTGAGACAGTGCCCAAGTCGTTGCACCTTTCGTGCGGGTCGGAACTTACCCGACAAGGAATTTCGCTACCTTAGGACCGTTATAGTTACGGCCGCCGTTTACTGGGGCTTCAGTTCTACGCTTCGAGCCCGTAGGCTCTAACGCGTCCCCTTAACCTTCCAGCACCGGGCAGGTGTCAGCCCCTATACTTCGCCTTTCGGCTTCGCAGAGACCTGTGTTTTTGCTAAACAGTCGCTTGGGCCTATTCACTGCGGCTCCTCCTTAAAGGAGCACCCCTTCTCCCGAAGTTACGGGGTCATTTTGCCGAGTTCCTTAACGAGAGTTCTCCCGCTCACCTTCGGATTCTCTCCGCGCCTACCTGTGTCGGTTTGCGGTACGGGCACCTGTGACCTTGCTAGAGGCTTTTCTTGGCAGTGTGGATTCAGACACTTCGGTACTCAATTTCCCTCCCCATCACAGATTGGGATTGTTGGACGGATTTACCTATCCAACTCCCTCGCTGCTTGGGCGCACACGTCCATCGGTGCGCTTGTCCTATCCTCCTGCGTCCCCCCATCGCTCAAACGGTCACGAGGTGGTACAGGAATATCAACCTGTTGGCCATCGCCTACGCCTTTCGGCCTCGGCTTAGGTCCCGACTAACCCTGAGAGGACGAGCCTTCCTCAGGAAACCTTGGGCTTTCGGTGAAAGAGATTCTCACTCTTTTTTCGCTACTCATACCGGCATTCTCACTTCTAAGCGCTCCACCAGTCCTCACGGTCTGACTTCACAGCACTTAGAACGCTCTCCTACCATTGTTCGAAGAACAATCCGCAGCTTCGGTGATACGTTTAGCCCCGGTACATTTTCGGCGCAGTGTCACTCGACCAGTGAGCTATTACGCACTCTTTAAATGGTGGCTGCTTCTAAGCCAACATCCTGGTTGTCTGTGCAACGCCACATCCTTTTCCACTTAACGTATACTTTGGGACCTTAGCTGGCGGTCTGGGCTGTTTCCCTTTCGACTATGAACCTTATCACCCATAGTCTGACTCCCAAGCATAAGTATCCGGCATTCGGAGTTTGACTGAATTCGGTAACCCGATGAGGGCCCCTAGTCCAATCAGTGCTCTACCTCCGGTACTCTGATCTTGAGGCTAGCCCTAAAGCTATTTCGGAGAGAACCAGCTATCTCCGTGTTCGATTGGCATTTCACCCCTACCCACACCTCATCCCCGCATTTTTCAACATACGTGGGTTCGGGCCTCCTGTCAGTGTTACCTGACCTTCACCCTGGACATGGGTAGATCACACGGTTTCGGGTCTACGACTACATACTCATACGCCCTATTCAGACTCGCTTTCGCTGCGGCTCCGTGTCTACCACTTAACCTTGCATGCAATCGTAACTCGCCGGTCCATTCTACAAAAGGTACGCCGTCACCCATTAACGGGCTCCGACTACTTGTAGGCACACGGTTTCAGGTTCTCTTTCACTCCCCTTCCGGGGTGCTTTTCACCTTTCCCTCACGGTACTGGTTCACTATCGGTTACCAGGGAGTATTTAGCCTTGGGAGATGGTCCTCCCGGATTCCGACGGAATTCCTCGTGTTCCGCCGTACTCAGGATCCACACCGGAGGCTGCTTCTTTTCGACTACCGGGCTGTTACCGTCTTTGGCTGATCTTTCCAGATCGATTCGTCTAACAAACAGCTTTGTAACTCCATATGGTGTGTCCTACAACCCCGACAGGCTAGCCTGCCGGTTTGGGCTGATTCCGTTTCGCTCGCCGCTACTTGGGAAATCGCTTTTGCTTTCTCTTCCTCCGGGTACTGAGATGTTTCAGTTCCCCGGGTCTGCCTCACACATCCTATGTATTCAGATGTGCGTACTGCTCCATTACGAACAGTGGGTTCCCCCATTCGGAAATCCTCGGTTCAAAGCTTACTTACAGCTCCCCGAGGCATATCGGTGTTAGTCCCGTCCTTCTTCGGCTCCTGGTACCAAGGCATCCACCGTGCGCCCTTATTCACTTAACTGGCGTGTTTTATTTCAATGAATAAACATACGATTTATTTGATGTCTTGATTGCTCTTATTTGATTTTCAAGGTACAAAGTTTTGAGAGATTTGCTCCCTCAAAACTGAACAAACAAACGAAGTGATGTCTTTCCGTTAATTTAGCTGTGATGCCGTTTGACGGGCATCTATGCTAGATATCCTTAGAAAGGAGGTGATCCAGCCGCACCTTCCGATACGGCTACCTTGTTACGACTTCACCCCAATCATTGGCCCCACCTTCGGCGGCTGGCTCCATAAAGGTTACCCCACCGACTTCGGGTGTTGCCAACTCTCGTGGTGTGACGGGCGGTGTGTACAAGGCCCGGGAACGTATTCACCGTGGCATGCTGATCCACGATTACTAGCGATTCCTGCTTCATGCAGGCGAGTTGCAGCCTGCAATCCGAACTGGGAATGGTTTTATGGGATTTGCTACACCTCGCGGCTTCGCTGCCCTTTGTTCCATCCATTGTAGCACGTGTGTAGCCCAGGTCATAAGGGGCATGATGATTTGACGTCATCCCCACCTTCCTCCGGTTTGTCACCGGCAGTCACCTTAGAGTGCCCAACTAAATGCTGGCAACTAAGGTTAAGGGTTGCGCTCGTTGCGGGACTTAACCCAACATCTCACGACACGAGCTGACGACAACCATGCACCACCTGTCACTCTGTCCCCGAAGGGAACACGCTGTCTCCAGCGCTGGCAGAGGATGTCAAGACCTGGTAAGGTTCTTCGCGTTGCGTCGAATTAAACCACATGCTCCACCGCTTGTGCGGGCCCCCGTCAATTCTTTTGAGTTTCAGCCTTGCGGCCGTACTCCCCAGGCGGAGTGCTTAATGCGTTAACTTCAGCACCAAGGGGCGGAAACCCCCTGACACCTAGCACTCATCGTTTACGGCGTGGACTACCAGGGTATCTAATCCTGTTTGCTACCCACGCTTTCGCACCTCAGCGTCAGTTACAGACCAGAGAGTCGCCTTCGCCACTGGTGTTCCTCCACATCTCTACGCATTTCACCGCTACACGTGGAATTCCACTCTCCTCTTCTGCACTCAAGCCCTCCAGTTTCCAATGACCGCTCACGGTTAAGCCGCAAGATTTCACATCAGACTTAAAGGACCGCCTGCGCGCGCTTTACGCCCAATAATTCCGGACAACGCTTGCCCCCTACGTATTACCGCGGCTGCTGGCACGTAGTTAGCCGGGGCTTTCTGGTCAGGTACCGTCAAGGCGCCGCCCTATTCGAACGGCACTTGTTCTTCCCTGACAACAGAGCTTTACGATCCGAAAACCTTCATCACTCACGCGGCGTTGCTCCGTCAGACTTTCGTCCATTGCGGAAGATTCCCTACTGCTGCCTCCCGTAGGAGTCTGGGCCGTGTCTCAGTCCCAGTGTGGCCGATCACCCTCTCAGGTCGGCTACGCATCGTCGCCTTGGTAGGCTCTTACCCCACCAACTAGCTAATGCGCCGCGGGCCCATCTGTAAGTGATAGCCAAAGGCCATCTTTTATCCTCTCACCATGCGATGAAAGGTGTTATCCGGTATTAGCTCCGGTTTCCCGGAGTTATCCCAGTCTTACAGGCAGGTTGCCCACGTGTTACTCACCCGTCCGCCGCTCGATCCACAGGCGCATGCCCCGAAGGGCAATTGCCTGCTTCACGCGCTCGACTTGCATGTATTAGGCACGCCGCCAGCGTTCGTCCTGAGCCAAGATCAAACTCTCCATAAAAGTTTGGTTGTTCATCGACACCAATCGATGAACGGTCTTAGCTTCTTAAAAAATTGATTCAGGGTTTAAAGTTTATAACTTCTTACCTCTGACATCTGTTTTACAGACACCTGCTTCGTTGTTTGTTCAGTTTTCAAGGAACAAAATTGCTGTGCGCTCTTCAAAAAAGCGACTTTATTAATATATCAAAACCAATAGAAGATGTCAACAACTTTTTTTACTTTTTATTAACACCTTGCTGTCTTCAACAGCACATTCATATTATCACCCAGCACGGTTTTTGTCAACACATCCTGTTTAATGTCATCAATTGCTGTTGAAAATCTATTTTATACCAACAGCTCTAGAAAAGCAATAGAAAAAAAGCTTTTCTTTTTGGTAAAAATATGAAGAACCATGTCAGCGATGATTTCTACTGGATTTATTCGTATAACTGCCAACTAATAAGCCACTCTAATAAACAAGGAGGCGATTAAAATGAATCGTATAACCCAAATCGTATTTCTAAGCTGCTTATTAATTCTGCCTGTTTCGCTTGTTGGAGCCACCTCTCCAAGTGAAAGCGTTGATTTACATACTTTCTATGAAGATGTTTCCGGGGATGGCCTCAAGGAACAGATTTCCTTAAAAGGGTATCCTCTCAAAGGAGATTCCCAATTCGTCCATGATATTGCGCTTTATGTTACAAATGAACAAACCGAGCAATACGTACATATCGGCAGTGGTTATTATCCAGAGGTTACTGCTATTCAAATAGCTGAAGACAGCGCACCTGTTATTTTTATACAAATGCAGTCTTCAACCGAAAATGACGCTCTTAAAAGATCTTCATTATATACAATCAAAAACAAGAAGATTAAACCACTTGACCTTCCAGAACTTGATTACCTGAAAACAGATTTGAAGGCACCATTTACGCTTACGTTCCAGACCGCACCTTATGAACGTCAGATATCAGCAGATTTATCTGATCATAAATATAAGGAAACGATTTTTACTTCCTCTGGAAAAATAAAAGACGATCACGAGTTATGGATTCATGACAACACCGAATATAATGTCCTGTCATTAGGGAATAAACCGGATGTGATGTTAGAAGGCGAGACGCCAATCAAAGCCTCAAACAAACAAGGCCCGTTAATTGGGTATGTTAAGACATTATGGAAGTATACCGAAGAAAATGAATGGCTTAATGTTTATAAAACCTGGGTCACTCCAAACGAGAAATAGTGATTCAACTAAAAAAGATAAGCACTACGCTGATATAACACGTTGTGCTTATCTTTTTCATAATTAATTTGCTACGATATTGACCAATTTACCTGGTACGGCAATAATCTTTCGAATCGCTTTGCCCGCAAGCCATTCCTGAATGGTTTCATTGGCAAGCGCGAGTTCTTCAAGTTCTTGTTTGGAAGCTTCAGCAGGAACGTTCAGCTTAGCACGAACTTTGCCCATAACCTGCACCACGATTTCAACTTCATCTTCCACGAGTTTCGTTTCATCGTAAACAGGCCAAGACTCATAACTGAGTGTCTCCTCGTGTCCAAGGCGATGCCATAATTCTTCCGCCAGATGCGGTGCGACAGGTGATAGCATTTTAATAAAACCTTCCACGTAATCCTTTGCAATCTCTTCAGCTTTATACCCTTCATTCACAAATACCATCAACTGAGAAATGCCTGTGTTAAAATGAAGATTCTCAAAATCTGTCGTGACTTTCTTTACTGTTTTATGATAGATCTTCTCCATAGAGGCATCAGATGGGTTAGTCCTTACTTTTTCAGCCAAGGATCCATCTTCAGCAATGAACAGACGCCAGATCCTATCAAGAAAACGCCTGGCTCCATCAAGACCGTTCGTTGACCAGGAGACGTCGGCATCCAGCGGTCCCATAAACATTTCATATAACCGCAGCGTGTCAGCACCGTGTGAAGCAATGATATCATCCGGATTGACAACATTCCCTTTAGACTTACTCATTTTTTCATTGTTCTCCCCGAGAATCATGCCTTGATTATATAACTTCATAAATGGTTCTTTCGTTGGCACGACGCCAATGTCATAAAGAAACTTGTGCCAGAAACGGGCATACAGCAAGTGAAGAACCGCATGTTCAGCACCGCCGATATAAATATCAACCGGAAGCCACTTTTGCAAAAGCCCTGGGTCCGCTAACTGATCAGGATTCTCCGGGTCTATAAAACGCAAATAATACCAGCAGCTTCCCGCCCATTGAGGCATGGTGTTCGTCTCCCGTCTTCCTTTCATCCCTGTTTCAGGATCTGTCACATGAACCCATTCACTGTTGGCAAGCGGAGATTCGCCGGTGCCAGATGGTTTGATTTCAGTCATGACAGGAAGCGTCAAAGGTAATTCTTCTTCTGGGACAGTTGTCATTGTACCATCTTCCCAGTGAATAATTGGGATCGGTTCTCCCCAGTAACGCTGTCTGGAAAATAACCAGTCCCGCAACCGGTATGTCACTTTCTTTGTCCCCAGTTTTTGTTCTTCCAGCCACTCAATCATTTTTTGAATGGCTTCATCTTTATTCAACCCATTCAAAAAGCCCGAGTTGACTAGAACCCCATCACCAGTATGTGCTTCTTTAGACAAATCTCCACCCGATACCACCTCAACAATTGGCAATTCGAACGTGGTGGCAAATTCATAATCGCGTTCATCATGTCCAGGTACAGCCATAATTGCCCCGCTGCCATAAGTCATTAAAACATAATCAGCAATCCAAATGGGAATTTTTTCATCGTTAGCTGGTTTGATGGCATAGGCGCCTGTAAATACACCCGTTTTTTCTTTCGTCAATTCAGTCCGTTCCAAGTCTGATTTCATTTGTACTTTGTTCAAATAGTCATTAACCGCTTCTTTTTGTTCAGCTGTGGTAATGTGGTCAACGAGCGGGTGTTCAGGGGCAAGCACGGCATAGGTCGCCCCGAATAAGGTGTCTGGACGGGTCGTAAATACCGTAAATGCTTCATCATGATCTGAGATGTTAAATGTGATTTCAGCCCCTTCAGAGCGCCCTATCCAGTTCCGCTGCATATCTTTAATGCTTTCAGGCCAATCAAGATCATCCAGATCCTCCAGCAGTCTGTCTGCATATGCTGTTATCTTAAGCATCCATTGTTTCATCGGCTTCCGCACAACAGGGTGCCCACCGCGTTCGCTTTTTCCGTCTATTACTTCCTCATTCGCCAAGACTGTTCCAAGCGCTGGGCACCAATTGACAGCAACCTCATCCATATAAGCAAGGCCGTGTTCGTACAACTTTGTAAAAATCCATTGTGTCCATTTATAATAGTCCGGATCTGTCGTACTAATCTCTCTGTCCCAATCGTAGGAAAAGCCAAGTTCTTGGATTTGCCTTTTAAATGTGGCAATATTTTTGTTTGTGAATTCAGCTGGGCTGTTGCCGGTATCAAGGGCATATTGTTCAGCTGGAAGTCCAAATGCGTCCCACCCCATCGGATGCATGACTTCATAGCCTTGCATACGCTTCATTCGAGATAAAATATCTGTAGCTGTATACCCTTCCGGATGGCCGACATGCAACCCTGCTCCTGATGGGTATGGAAACATATCCAAAGCGTAAAATTTTTGTTTTTCTGTTCTGCTTTTTGTCTTAAATGTTTTATTCTCTTCCCAGTATGTCTGCCATTTTGTTTCAATTGTCTTATGGTCAAAAGACATGACTATCCAACCTCCTGTATTGGTAAATAAAAAATGCTTCTCATCCCTGAAAAGGGACGAGAAGCATTTTGTTCCCGCGGTACCACCCACATTAACGCCAAAACGGCGTTCGCTTAAGTCCTTAACGCGGACGAACGACAGAAACTACTGATGTTCATTTCTGCAACTGCAAGGTGAGTTCATAACAGATCAGGGACAGTTTCCACCAGCCACTGCCTCTCTTTCACCAAATTCTGTTACTACTGATCCTCTTCAACGTTTTTACATATGTACCGCTAATTATAATGGAAGCTTCCGGCATTGTCAAGGTATACATCCCCAACATGAAATGCTTCCCCGCCGCCCTCTGACGTGCTACTATAACCTTAAAGAAACCAAACCTACTAAAGAAAGTGTGCTTACTATGATCAAGGGTATTTTGCAATATGCCCATACTTTGTTAGAGGAAAGCCTTCAGCCTGGTGATACAGCCATTGATGCAACGTGCGGAAATGGACATGACACCTTGTTTTTATGTCAGACGGTTGGTGCAAATGGACACGTCTACGCTTTCGATATTCAGGAGCAGGCGATTACGAACACAGCTCAAAGATTAGCCGCTGCCCACCAAACAAATGCGACGATTATCCAGGACAGTCACGCCAATTTTGTTAACCATATACCAGTGGATAGACTCAACCGCATTGGAGGGGCCATTTTTAATCTTGGGTATTTGCCGGGAAGTGATAAATCAGTTGTAACAAAAGGCGAATCTACTATATTAGCGCTTGAAGGTATTCTAGAGCACCTCAAACCCGGCGGAACCATTGTACTTGTCGTTTATCATGGACACTCAGGCGGAAAAACTGAAAAAGATGCCTTAATGCATTATGTACGTTCTATTGATCAACAAATTTGCAACGTGCTGTACTATGGGTTTGTAAATCAGAAAAATAATCCGCCATTTATACTTGCTTTACATAAAAAAGCACATCAGGACCATTAATGTACGAGTGTGTCATCCGATCGCCGCTTTGAAGGTTAAGAAACTTCTTGCCAGCCAGACAAACCCACAAGATTGTTGACCACCATGCTGTGAAGAGACTTGTGGGGACATCATCCCGTTTTACCTATAGAAAAATTCTTCTATAGATAGCATTCATGAGTCCAACAGGTGTACTTGTAACACGATGAGACACGTTCCTTCCTCCGTTCGTCATCCTACAATATGAATGGATATTTGTTATACTCTATATATCATCACTCAACTTTCGCAGACTGAAATAGGCAGGTAAACCTTGATATAACTCGGCAGACCCGCAATCCATTGTTGTAGTTGACTTTTGATGAGTTGCTGTATTTTCTTATTCGTCTTTTTCAAGATATCTTCAAGAAGCTCGAATAACTGCTGTAAAGCCACAGCCCAATCGAGGTCATTAACTTCATCACATAATTCGTAAAATATACCGCCCAATGTGCGTTCATCTGTACTACAACGATTTTGCCATGACAAGACAATATACCTTGCAAACACAATGGTTGTATGGCAGATAAGAGCGTCATAAGAGCGGCTCTGGAACTCCTTCTGGAGTTTCAAAAGTGACTTCGTCGTTTTGAAGAAAACTTCAATATCCCAGCGCATGCCATAAATTCGAATAATTTCCCGGTCACTTAATGTGCAATCTGTGCTCAAAATAGCCAACCAATCACTTTTCTTATTTCGGTTACGTACGAACACGATTTTAACCGGCACACCATTCGCCTGCGTTGTGTGGATGGAGCGTAAAATGCCACTTTTTCCATCAGTCAGGGCAGCCATACGATACAATTCATCCAGACTAACACGTTTGCCATCTACCAGATAACGCTGCTTTAATTTTTTAACCATGCCAATCACGTCAAGACCTTGTTCTGTCAGATCTTTAACAAGGGGCTGTTGTGTAAACCATGAATCCATCAGTACATAAGAAGCATCGATACCAGCGTTCATCGCACGTTTAATCATACCTGGAATCTGTTCCGGCGCTGTTTGTAACGCTTCTTGACGACGCTTGTAACCAGAACTGCGTTTATCAATATTTTCAGAGATTCCATTAATCTTGCTTTTTTTCGAACTTAACAGCGAAAAATCAACAGGCAGGAATGTAGCACCATCAGACCATCCCAGTGTCAGCATGCGAAACCCTTTGTAAAAACGCATTTTCTGTGATGCATGATCAAAGCAGCGAGCCAGAAGTTCTACATGTTTACTTCGGTTCCGATCATAAGACGAATCATCTAAGATGAATACTTTTGGACGGTCATGACGTGTGAGCTTTGATACCTTACTTATGGTATAAGCGACTAGTGAAAGCAAAAATCGGCGCCAGTTAAACGTCGACTGATTCAGAAACCGGTAAATAGTATCCTTAGCCGGAACATCCGCGGCTCTTTTGCCTTCCAGCGTTCGAAACCAATTTTTATTTTCAAAGATCAAACTAAAGATTAGCTGGAAAATGTAAGCACACGAAAAGCCAAAGGACTTTGTAATGCCAGCGTTACGCAAGTGCTTGAGCACTTTTAATTCCTTAAATGTTGATTTTATTTCATTTGGCAGTTGATTATTCGAGTTGTTTTTAGCTATCATATAGAGAGCACCTCTTCTTTATGGTATGTGATTCTCATCAAATCAACTATACCAAAAGTTGAGGTGTTTTTTCATGTTAAAGTCTAAAGTCAAGCGCTATATGTCAGACCCAACGGGTCCTGATAGGCGTTGAATTCATTAAGACTTTTTTGGTGCGAAAGTTGAGTCATCATAATATGCAGGAGGATTCAAATGATAGAACCATACAAAAACACCTTTCCAAACATTCACGAAACAGCGTTCATTGCAAAAAACGCGACCATTATAGGTGATGTTCACATAGGTGAACAATCAAGCGTGTGGTTTCAAACTGTCATACGGGGAGATGTGGCACCAACAAGGATTGGGAATCGCGTCAATATACAAGATTTGACTTTAGTTCACCAGAGTCCAGACTCACCGGTAACTGTTGAAGATGATGTCACAATCGGGCATCAAGTCACATTACATGCAGCCACTATTCGTAAAAACGCACTGATTGGAATGGGATCCCTGATTCTTGATGGAGCTGAAATCGGAGAACATGCCTTTCTCGGCGCTGGAAGCTTGGTGCCGCCGGGAAAAAAGATCCCCCCAGAACCTTAGCTCTCGGCCGCCCTGCTAAAGTCGTCAGAGAATTGACTGAAGCGGATTACGAGGAAATGGAACGCATACGGAATAGTTACGTCGCACGCGCAGAATACTACAGAGCCCATACATCAATGTGAACAATAGCTTAGATCGAGGGCCTGTTGGTCAAAGGTTATATGAAATAGAAAAAAGCCTGTCCTTATATAAGGACAGGCTTTTTAAATGTATTTTATTCTTTCACAAGCGCTTGGAGTTCATCCGTCTTGTCCGTTTTTTCCCATGGAAATGTTACATCCGTCCGGCCAAAATGCCCATAAGCTGCTGTTTTTTTGAATATCGGCTGCTCGAGGTCGAGCATACGGATGATGCCTGCAGGTCTCAGATCAAAAAGCTTTCGAATAGCGTCAGCCAAGATTTCCTCTCCAACGACACCGGTTCCCATCGTATTAACAGAAATTGAAACCGGTTCAGCAACACCAATCGCATAAGCCAGTTGCACTTCACACCGTTTAGCAAGGCCTGCAGCAACAATATTCTTCGCTACATAACGTGCGGCATAGGCTGCAGAGCGATCAACTTTGGTTGCGTCTTTCCCACTAAATGCTCCGCCGCCGTGTCGTGCATAACCGCCATATGTATCTACGATGATTTTGCGCCCGGTGAGCCCTGCATCTCCCTGTGGTCCGCCAATGACGAAGCGCCCTGTCGGATTTATAAAGTACTTGGTCTGCTCGCTCAGTAAATCGGCCGGAACCACCTCATTGATTACATGTTCAAGCAAATCGGCATGAATCTGCTTAAGGGTTATGTCTTCATGATGCTGTGTGGAAATTACAATCGTATCAACATGCACAGGCTGGTCATATTCATTGTACTCAATTGTCACCTGTGTCTTGCCGTCGGGACGCAGATAATCAAGTGTTCCATCTTTTCTGACGTCAGAAAGCCGTTTGGACAATTTATGTGCAAGCGCAATAGGCATCGGCATTAATTCTTCAGTTTCATCACAGGCATAGCCGAACATTAAACCTTGATCACCCGCTCCAATAGAAGCAATCTCCTCATCGGTTAATTGGCCTTGTCTTACTTCATATGCTTGATCAACACCTCCTGCAATATCAGGTGATTGTTCATCAATTGCTGTCAGTACCGCACAGGTATCTGCATCAAAACCATATTTAGCTCGTGTGTAACCAATTTCTTTAACGGTCTGTCTGACCAATGCGGGGATATCCACATAAGTATGGGTCGTAATTTCACCAGAGACAAGAACAAGTCCGGTCGTGACGACAGTTTCACAGGCAACACGTGCCTTAGGATCTTTTTTAAGAATTTCATCAAGTATCGCATCTGAGATCTGGTCACACATCTTATCGGGATGACCTTCAGTCACAGATTCCGATGTAAATAAACGGCGATTTTTAGCCATGTGGCTAAAACCCTCCTTCTGTATGAATTACGGAACGCCTCCATCAGGGATCTATCGTACAAAAAACCTTTCCACATGAAGAGGAAAGGGTTGAGTTTGCCTTTCGCTCTTATTGTTCAAGGACAAAATCCTTGCACCAGTTAGCACCTGTTCACAATCGTGATGGTTGCCGGGCTTCATCGGGTCAGTCCCTCCGCCAACTCTGAATAAGAGGTTATCCGTTCGTTCTTTATGCTATCGAAAGCTGACAGGAGTGTCAACTTTTTTCGACGGTATTCACATTGTTGATTTTTTTGTATAAAATGGAATATTAGTATGGACTATATCGTGTAATGTGTTATACTAATATCAGAATTTCTGGTTTGTGTCTGTATGTTATAATTATTCACATACAATTACCTAAAAAGGCAGGTTTTGAATTCATGGAAACAGTAGAGTCTTTAAGGCTTGAGCAATTGCTTAATCATAACACGCTGCATAAGAATGCATCTGTGTCACACCTGATTGAAAAGATTCTTGAACGCAAAGAAGGTATCCTGACCGCTACTGGAGCAGTACGTGCAACAACCGGGAAATATACAGGACGCTCACCCAAAGACAAATTTATCGTTAAAGATGAAACAACCGAAGAGCTTGTCAATTGGGGCCCGGTTAACCAGCCGATTGATGAAGCTTCCTTCGATCAGCTTTACAATAAAGTAACCGATCATCTGCAGAAACAGAATGAATTGTTTTCTTTTAAAGGGTTTGCAGGTGCTGACCAAAAATACAGATTGCCCATTACAGTTATTAATGAGTATGCCTGGCATAATTTATTTGCCCGTCAGCTATTTATTGTACCATCTCAAGAAGAATATGACGAGCATAAAACAGAGTTCACGGTTATTTCCGCCCCTTCCTTTACAGCTGATCCTGTAGTCGACGGAACAAATTCAGAAACCTTCATCATCATTTCATTTAAACGAAAAGTGGTGTTAATCGGGGGTACTGAATATGCAGGAGAAATAAAGAAGTCTATTTTTTCAGTTATGAATTATATTCTCCCACAAAAAAATGTTATGCCGATGCATTGCTCAGCCAATGTTGGAAAAGAAGGTGATGTTGCCCTGTTCTTCGGACTCTCAGGAACCGGTAAAACAACCCTTTCCGCCGATCCATACCGTCGTTTGATCGGTGATGATGAACACGGATGGAGTCCAAATGGTGTCTTTAACATCGAGGGAGGCTGTTATGCCAAATGCATCAACCTCTCCCCCGAAAAGGAACCACAAATTCATCAGGCGATTCGTTTCGGAACGGTTCTGGAAAATGTTGTGCTCAACGACAAAACCAGATTGCCGGATTATGACAATACGTCCATGACTGAAAACACACGCGCCGCCTATCCACTTGAGAATATAGATAACATTGTCACACCAAGTGTTGCAGGTCACCCAAATGCGATTATTTTCCTGACAGCAGACGCTTCCGGCACATTGCCGCCCATCAGCAGACTGACCAAAGAGCAGGCGATGTATCACTTTTTAAGCGGGTACACAAGTAAACTTGCTGGAACAGAGCGCGGTGTTACAGAACCAGAAGCAACGTTTTCAACATGTTTCGGATCACCATTTTTACCACTTGCCCCATCCACCTATGCTGAAATGCTGGGTGAAAAAATTGATCAATACAATTCAAGTGTTTTCCTCGTAAACACAGGCTGGACTGGTGGACCTTATGGCATTGGGAAACGGATGAAGCTTTCTTATACCCGCGCAATGGTGCATGCAGCACTTGAAGGAGAACTGAATTCTGTTGAAGTCGTCCAGGATGACGTTTTTGGTCTGGAAATACCAATGCACGTCCCTGGTGTTCCAGATGAGGTACTCATTCCGAAAGATACCTGGTCAGATCCAAAAGCTTACGATGCCCAAGCGAAAGAACTAGCTCGGAAATTCCATGAAAACTTTAAACAGTTTAAGCATGCTGGAAACGACATCGCTCAAGCAGGGCCTATTTACAGGCCTTAACCCAACGACCTCATCCCAAGAGGGTTTTATATAATTAGCATTAACCAGCCCCGGGCCGCACAATTCGGCCCGGGGCTGGTTTTATTTATAGAACAAGCGTTATAACCACAGCTTTCAGTATGTACCCTGCTCACCTTTTCAATGTCCAACCCCCATATCATAAACAAGGTGCTTAAGCTTTTGTAGCATATAGGCGTTCACACATTTTTCACCCTCACATAAACTATCCTGACAAACAAAACCAAGCTGAAAGGATTGGATAACGTGAAGAAAGGAATAAAATATATCCTTTTATTAATGACTGCGCTGTTTATTTTGGCAAGCTGTCAGACACAAGAAAACACCTCCATCACAATCGCTGAAGTCACACGATCAATTTTCTATGCACCGCAGTATGTTGCCTTAGAAAAAGGATTTTTTGAAGAAGAAGGACTCGATGTTGAACTGCAAACAACCTGGGGCGGGGATAAAACAATGACGACACTTCTATCCGGAGGGGCTGATGTCGCTTTGGTCGGCTCTGAAACGTCCGTATATGTTTACGGACAAAACCCGAAAGATTTCGCCGTTAATTTCGCACAGGTGACACAAACCGATGGTACATTTTTGGTTGCAAAGGAAGAAAAGCCTAACTTCTCCTGGGATGATTTAAAGAACAGCACCTTTTTAGGTCAGCGTAAAGGGGGAATGCCGCAAATGGTCGGAGAATATGTGCTGAAGCAGCATAATATTGACCCCCACCAGGATCTCGACTTAAGACAGAACATCGATTTCGCCAACATCCCGGGTGCCTTTGTTTCGGGGGACGCTGAATATGTCCAGTTGTTTGAACCGACTGCGAGTGTGTTTGAAAAAGAAGGCAAAGGACACGTCATCGCCTCGTTTGGAGAGCAATCTGGGAAAGTGCCTTACACAGTTTTCATGGCAAAAGAAAGCTTTCTTGAAGACAATAGCGCCCATGCAGAAGCTTTTACACGTGCTGTTTACAAAGCACAACAATGGGTGGAAGAAAACAGTCCAGAAGAAATCGCTAAGGTTATCCAGCCTTACTTTGAAGATACCGAACTGGATATGATTGCATCTTCTGTAGAACGTTACAAAAAACAAGGTTCTTTTGCTACAGATCCAATTCTAGATGAAGAAGAATGGGATAATCTCAAAGCGATTATGGATGAAGCAGGTGAATTACCAGAGGAAGCTCCATATGATGTTCTAGTTAATACAGAGATTGCAAAAGAGGTTATGGACGATTAAGGAGGGAATTATGTGGCTTTTTTAGAACTTGATCACGTCTCTCACCATTACTTTTCCAAAACAGACTACACGAAAGCACTGCAAGATATTACCTTTGCTGCTGACGAAGGTGAATTTGTAGCATTGCTTGGGCCAAGCGGCTGCGGCAAATCCACAATCTTATCAATCATATCCGGCATCATTTCACAAACGGAAGGCCATGTCCGTCTAAATGAGGCACCAATCCAGGATTCATCTATGGCTATTGGCTATATGTTACAGCAAGATTATCTGTTCCCTTGGAAAACCATCATAGAAAACGTGTGCATGGGCCCCAAGATCGCAGGAACAAAAACGACGGAGACCGTGGAAAAAGCCAGACATTTGTTGCAGGAGGTCGGGCTTCCCGATATTGAAGCTGCCTATCCTGATTCGCTATCTGGAGGAATGCGGCAAAGAGTGGCCCTTGTTCGAACGCTTTTAACTGATCCAAAGATCCTCTTATTGGATGAACCCTTCTCCGCTCTAGATTATTTAACTAAACTAAAGCTGGAAAATCTGGTTTCAAAAATGTTAAAAGACTATCATAAAACTGCTTTACTTGTCACACATGATATTGGTGAAGCCATTTCCATGAGCGACCGTATTCTGATCATGGATGCAAATCCAGGACGGATCTCGAAGTCTTTTGAAGTTCCAATTGAACTACGTAATGAAGATCCCTTTCTTGTTCGCAGGCACCCAAAGTATCAAGTGTTGTTTGATAAAGTATGGGACGAATTAAATAATGAGGATGCCATGTCATACGGTGATAAGGAGGGGGCCAATAATGACACAACCGACTGATCAATCACTTTTTGACCAGTATAAACTAGGACTTAAACGAGAACGGCGTATCGTGCTTACATGGCAGCTCGCTATATTGATCCTTTTTTTCGGAGCGTGGGAGTTGTTCAGCAGACGCTACTGGATCGATCCGCTGATTTTTAGTTCTCCAACAAAAGTCACTCAGCTTCTGTTTGATAAATTTGCAGATGGCTCCATTATCAACCATCTGCAAATCACAGTGCTTGAAACAGTTCTCGGTTTCATATTAGGAACTGTTCTAGGCATTCTCTTTGCAAGTATCTTATGGGCTTCTACCAGACTATCGAAAATCGCGGATCCCTACCTTGTCATATTAAACGCTATGCCAAAAGTTGCACTAGGTCCGATTATCATTGTTGCGTTGGGTCCGGGCTATTTATCCATTATTGCGATGGGGATAACCATCTCAGTTGTGATCACCACCATTGTCATCTATTCATCCTTTAAAGAAGTGGATCCCAATTATATAAAAGTACTACAAGGTTTTGGAGCGACACGTTTTCAATATTTTAAAGAAGCGGTCTTCCCAGCTACACTCCCCGCTATGATTTCAACTTTGAAAGTAAACGTAGGGCTTGCGTGGGTTGGGGTCATCGTTGGTGAATTTCTTGTCTCGAAAGAAGGTTTAGGATATTTAATTGTATATGGGTTCCAGGTGTTCGATTTCACGCTTGTTATGGCAAGCTTAATTCTCATCGCTATTGTGGCAGCCCTCATGTATAAAGGCGTCGAAAAAGTGGAAGGTTGGCTGATTAAGCATACAAGTTGAATTCTATGAACAAATGCGGAAACGGCTTGGTCACCACGAATATCATAAGCAACTAAAAAGGCCTGGCATGTTTGAAGATGCCAGGCCTTTTTTTAGATTGATTTTATTGTACGTGTAATTTGTTCAATACTCCTCGGGACAATCTCATCTTTCATAATAAAGCTGAAATTCTGATCGACTTTCATGTCTTTCGGCAGCTCTTTTCTGAGAACCGGACCTTCTGTTTCAAAGTACGTAGACTGTGTTTCCAAGCGTGTTATCGTGGCATAATAAACATTTTTAAATACTGTTTCGGCCTTTCCCTCGACCACATACTGCCCGATATACTGAATGGCGTTAACAATACCACCTGTTTCTTCATGAACTTCCCGAACTGCAGCTTGTTTAGCCGTTTCGCCCGGTTCAACTTTTCCCCCGGGAAATTCCAAACCGCGGTCACTATGTTTGGTCAGCAGCCACTCACCATTATATTCACAAATAACAAGAATATGTTTTGGTTGCTCACTGAATGGATGGTCCTCAAAAGAGAGCGTTACAAGGTTCTTGTAATAATCCCTGAATGTGTGCATAAAAATTCAGCTGCCTTCATCTAAAATCAGTACTCGTTCACATGTGTGATTTTCCAATTTTCATCATAGGTTAATTCAATTTCCATTGTATATGAACCATAGAATACCGAATTGTTTTGTTGTGTTACGAGAACTTTATGATCTGTCATTCGTTCTAATTCATAGGGCTCCTCAGGTTCGAACCATGGTGGTGTTTCAGTCGGGACAATATACAACCCGTTCTGATCTTCGTTGAAGAAGTAATCAACATAAGGTTCGGCAACATCACGTGATGCAATGGTTTCAAAATCATTCAGCAGTGCTTTTTTTGTATCGAAATCAGTCACTTTATTATCCTTATCAATATCTTGGACAATTTTATCCATAAATTCATTGATAATCTGTTTAACGTGTTCATCGTCAATTGCAGGTACTGTTTGTTCTTTCGCTGCAACTTCTCTATGTATAATATCTGCTTGATCACTGCTTTTAGCCGAGCCGTTTATTTGTGGCGTCATAAACAAAGCGATCGCAATTAGTGCACTTAATAAACATCCTACCATGAAAAACCGTTTGATCAAAGCCATCTCGACACCCCCTGGTGACTGTTTTTTTAGTTATTGGTTATATACCTTTTAAAACAGCTTTGTAAACCATGAATTGAAATGGTGTATTCGAGATGGCTTTCTAAACCTAAAGCGGCTTATCCTTGAGCACGCCCATGTGTTCAATATGTGATTTTGTTTCATCATTGCCCAATTGATATATGAGTTGAAAAGCATCCGTCAGACGGTTGTCATGATCATCATTCGATTGGTCGTTATGGTAAGACATGATCGGAACGTGAGATCGGAAAAAAGAACGCATATCTGCTGTGTACATCTGATCCATTAAACTTCGAAGCCGCAGTACCTCTGCCTCTGTCGCATAAACAACAAAATCTGCATTATCACCATAGGTCACTTGGGAAATCTCAGTAGAGCCGATGTTGACGTAATATTTTTTACGTTTCATATCATACACCTCCACTCTCAGTTTTCACCAAAGCAGCAAAAACATGTACGTAAACGGAGAGTGGGGATTCAGCCCTCAAGTCCTTAGTCTTGGTAATCTGTTTTTAACGAAGTTTATGGCGCATGATTTTATTAGTAGCATTTCGCGGCAGCTGGTCAAGGAAAATAATGTCTTTCGGTCGTTTGTATGGGGCTAATTCTCTGATCAAAACCGCCATCATACGTTCTTTTGTTAACGCATTGGCGTCTTCTTGCCCAACGACTGCATAAGCCACCGGAACTTGCCCCCATTCCGCATCCCTCCGACCAACAACAGCCGCTTCTTTCACTTCTGGGATCTGATACAGAACATTTTCTATTTCGGTGGGGTAAATATTTTCACCGCCAGAAATAATCAGGTCATGATGACGCTCCACAACATAGAGATACCCTTCCTGATCCACCCTGCCAAGATCGCCTGTTTTCAGCCACCCTTCCTCAAATGATGCTTTTGTTGCATCAGGTCTTTTATAATACCCTTTTGTGACCATTGGCCCCTTAACGAGAATGTCCCCTACTTCGCCCGGTTCAGCAGTAACATGGAGCTGAGAAGGCACGAGCGCTTTACCAGCGGATCCAATTTTCTTAAGTGCATCCCTTGCTGACAAAGTCGCAATTTGGGACGAAGTTTCTGTCATACCATATGTTTGAACAACAGGGATCGAGAGGATGCTCGATTTTTCTAAGATTGGTTGCGGCACAGGCCCGCCACCAAGGAGCATACACCGAAAGGTTTCAGGATAGTGATTGTCTCCAAGATCTTCTATTAGACGCTGCAGCATAACGGTGACCACCGAGGCAATCGTAACCCCTTTATGGCAGATGGCATGGTTAACAGCCTGCGCATTGAATGATTCCAATAAATAAACAGGCATTCCGTACATCATACTGCGAATCAGAATCGAGAATCCGCCAACATGGAATAGCGGCAAGACGCAGAGCCATTTTTCTTCAGGCTTCAGACCAAGATTCAAAACAGATCCCACCGCGCTCCACCAATGATTTCCATAAGTATGTACGACGCCTTTTGGGTGTCCTGTTGTACCAGACGTATACATAATGGTGCAGGGTTTATTCAAATCGAGCTCTGTTTTTAACAAAACCTCAACTTCTTCTAGTTGCTCAACATCAGAAAAAGTGTGCACCTTTGAGGCAAATTGCATTTTTGAAGCCGTTGATTTCAACTCATCATGTACAAATACTTTCTCCACATCTGCATCATCGACTTGATAACTGAGCTCTTGATCGGTTAAGCGAATGTTAAGCATGACAGCAACAGCACCAAGATAGCTGAGCGCATGAATCAATGTAACCATCTGTACGCTATTGGAGGATAGAACCCCAACATGCATATCCTCTTTGACACCGGCCTGCGCGAGTTTCCGGGCATACGTTTTACTTCTTTGTTCAAGCTCAGAAAAGCAAATCTGCTCACCCGAATCAAGTTCAATAGCTGTAGCATCCGGATTTAATTCCGCCTGTTTTGTCAGCCAATGTGGAACCATACTTTCACTCATAAGATTTCTCCTTCCAATGATCAAAAGGAAAACCTTCGCGCTCGGCAAAGGTTTTCTCTAAAACAAACTTATGGGAAACGCGGAAATTGTTTAAAATCCGGTGTTCTCTTTTCTTTAAAGGCATCTCGGCCTTCTTTAGCTTCCTCAGTTGTATAATACAAGAGCGTCGCGTCTCCCCCATTTGCTGTAACCCTGCGAGGCCATCTGTCGCAGCATTAAACGATGCTTTCAGGAAACGAAGCGCAGTTGGTGACTTTTGAAGAATATCTTCGCACCACTGAAGGGTTTCTGTTTCCAATTCATCAAGCGGCACGACTTTGTTAACCATTCCCATTTCATATGCCTCATCAGCACTATACTGGCGACATAGGTACCAAATTTCACGCGCACGCTTTTGCCCTACCATTTCTGCCAAAAGTCCTGCGCCATATCCAGCATCAAAACTGCCGACTTTAGGACCGGTCTGCCCAAAAATCGCATTGTCTGCTGCGATTGTCAAATCGCACACAACGTGAAGGACATGCCCTCCACCTATGGCATAACCCGAGACCATTGCAATAACCGGCTTCGGTATTGTGCGAATCAACCGCTGCAGATCGAGCACATTTAGTCTTGGAACCTGGTCCTCACCTACGTATCCACCATGACCTCTTACAGATTGGTCGCCGCCTGAGCAAAACGCTTTGTCACCAGCACCCGCCAATATTATAACACCAATTGACGAGTCGTCACGTGCATCTGCAAATGCGTCAATCATTTCATTCACAGTGAGCGGTGTAAAGGCATTGCGTTTTTCTGGACGGTTCATCGTCACTTTCGCTACACCGTCATATTTTTCATATACAATTTCTTGATAGTTTCTTGCTTTTTCCCAGTTTACAGTCATAATAGACCTCCTCAATCTAAGTATGTTGCTCTAAAAACGTACTTAATATTTTACCAAAAACCGATGGAAATTCCACGTGAATTGCATGTCCTGATTGTGGTACAATGTCCAGCTGGGGATTAGGAATTTCCGCCTCCATCTCTGTGTTAATACGGACGAATTTGGGGTCGTACGCTCCCGTGATCAGCAAAACCGGACAGGCCAACTCTTCTAAATGATGCCATAGTGAAGGCTGTGCCCCTGTTCCCATTCCCCTCAGAGATGAACTCAAACCTGCTTCTGTTTGGGAGAGGCGTTCAGCTCTTAAAGCTTTCTGAACCTCAGATGCCAATTGTTTCTGAGAATCAAACAGGGGGATGTTCTCCCAAAAGTCAACGAAAGCAACAAGGCCTTGTGATTCAATTCTTCTGGCCAGTACCTCGTCACGTTCAATTCGTGCTTGTCTTTCAGCTTCTTCTGCAAGTCCTGGAGAAGCACTCTCCAATACAAGTGTTTTGACCCGCTCAGGAAAAGCCACTGCATAGGATAGAGCTGTACGTCCCCCATGGAGTAGCCGACTAGATGGATATGATTAAGCTCTAAGTAACTGAACAAAGCTTCAAGATCCTTGCAACATTGTTGCATCGTCTTTTGACCACTCCTACTTCGTCCATGTCCGGGGAGGTCCACAAGCACCACGCGATGTGTTTCATTAAAAAAAGGTATCACATCATTCCAGGTTGTTGTTCGCCCGGTAAAACCATGAAGAAATACGATTACAGGCCCGCGCTCACCATACATCTCATACCAATAACTGTCTTCCCCATTTGTAAAATACATCAAATTTCACCACTGTTATTTATCATTCTCACGGGCAATATCAGCCCACAATTGCCTGTGCCACGCGGCATTGTCTTCACGGTTTGTCTGGACTTCCACAATACACGTACCACGTTGATTATAGCTGTTGGTAAGAGCATGCTGCAAGCTGGCTTCATCTTCAGCAAGCTGGTAATCAAGATCATATAGTGCAGCTGAATGGCTAAAATCAATATGAAGAGGCGTGCCAAACAAGGCTTCAAAGTGCTTGCCTTTTTTAGCCTGAGGCAAGAACGAGAAGATACCGCCCCATTGTTATTAATCAAAAGGATGGTCACGTCCAGTTCATAGTGCTTCGCCGCAAGGAGCCCATTCATATCATGAAAAAAAGAGAGATCGCCAAGCAGGAGTGTAACCCGTTTTTTTGCAGCTGCGGCCCCAACCCCACTTGAAATCATGCCATCAATGCCATTTGCGCCTCTGTTGGCCAAAACCTCAAAGGATTTATGGTTGTGCACTAGAAAGCTGTCCAAATCTCTGATCGCCATGCTGTTCCCAACATAGAGTGTACTGTTCTCAGGAAGAGCATCCACCATCATGCGTACAGCTTGTCCTTCTGTTAAAATATCAGGATCTTGCTGCAAAATCCCCGCGGCTGTTTGGTTAGCAGACTGCCATTGCTCCAGCCATTGTGAATGATGCTTAGGTAAAGCTGGTTGCTCATTTAAAGCTTTACACAAAATAACCGGATCCGCATAAATAAATTGAGAGGGCAACCCCGCCGGTTCCCGGTGACCATGAGACGGTTCCACAATATAATGTTTCGCACTTGCCGCTTCTTTCACAAAAAATAAATACGATTTTGAGACCGGCATCGCCCCAAAACGGACGATTACATCCGGTTTAAAGCGTTCGCGCAGTTGTGGTTCTTTTAATACAGCGTCATACGTTTCAATCACGACATCCTCAGTTCCGCCAAGAGAACGTACCTGGGAAAGCGGATCAGCAAGAATTGGCCACCCCCACTTTGCTGCCAGCTTAACCAATTGAGCAGCCAAGTCACGATCCGGTTGTGGTCCGCAGACGAACAAACCTTTAGAAGCAGATTGCCATTCATTCGTTAACGACTGAAGATCCTCTGCTGGCAGCTGCTTTTGCCCCTCTGTGTGAAATGCTGATAAACCTTCTTGTTTTTCAAGCCATTTATCGGGCATCTCCAAATCTGGAATGAGTGGTTCCCTTAAAGGAAAATTCAGGTGAACGGCACCGGCATTACCTTCTTTCGCCATATGTATGGCACGTACGGCTTTATTCCGCACGTATTCAAGCATCCCCTGTGTCGCTTCCGGGAGCGCCATCTCCTGAAACCACTTAACATAGTCTCCGTACAGTTTAATTTGCTCAATTGCCTGGGGCGCACCAACGTCTCTTAGTTCATGAGGTCTATCTGCGGTCATAACAACGAGTGGTACGCGGCTGTAATAGGCTTCGACTATAGCAGGAAAATAATTGGCTGCAGCCGTCCCCGATGTGCAGATCAATCCAACTGGACGTTTTGTTTGCTTAGCAAGCCCAAGTGCAAAAAATGCTGCTGAACGTTCATCAATTATGATCCATTCATTCAACCCATCATGCTCAGTACACAACATCGCAAGCGGCGTTGAACGTGAACCAGGAGAAATGACCACGTCTGTCATGCCACCCCGCCACAATGCGTCGACAAATTGACCGATATATTTTGTAAGGTGTTCTGTGTGATTCATGTGGAAGAACCTCCAAGCACGTTCAGCATAGGTTTAAGTTTTATAAGGGTCTCCTCGTACTCTGCTTCCGGATCAGAGTCATCAACAATGCCGCAGCCGGCAAATAAAGACGCTTGGTCTTTCCGAATCAGTCCTGAGCGGATAGCTACAGCAAATTCGCCATTTTCATGGCTGTCCATCCAACCGATTGGTGCCCCATACCAACCCCTGTCCAGCTTTTCCTCCTCGCGAATAAAAGCAAGCGCGGCATCCCGTGGGACACCTCCCAGAGCTGGAGTGGGATGCAAGGCTTCAGACAATTGAAGCAAGTCATGTCCCTGCTTTAGCTTAGCTGTCACAGGCGTATATAAATGTTGTAAATTCTTCAGCTGGCGTACATGAGGCATCTCCGGAATTGCAATATCCTCACAATGATCCTCAAGAGAATTCCGGATCATCTGCACAACAAAATCATGCTCCTGCCTATTTTTTTGATCATTTAATAATTCATCTGCCAGAGAAGCATCTTTACTTGGAGTTTCACCTCGTGGAGCTGTCCCTGCAAGACACATAGAGAACACTAGCCCCTCGTCAATTTTGACAAGTTGCTCCGGAGTTGCCCCAATGAAGCAAGCCTCTCCAAAATGAAAAGCAAATACGTAACTATTAGGTTGGGTTTCGATTAATTGCTTCAGTACTTCATGATGACTCACAGGATCAGAGAAATATAAGCGCATTTCCCGCGCCAGGACAATCTTTTCTATTGGTCCGTTTTGGATTGTTTCAATCGCCTTTTCCACTGTTTTTTTCCACGTGTCGGGTTCTATTTCCATCTGCTTTTTAACAGTAAAAGAATCTTTTTTTGGAATGGACTGATCGCGCAAAAGTGTTTCAGCGGTAGCCTTGAGCTGCATTTCTATACGGGAAGCATCCTCATCACCATTTACTAGAACATTCATTGTTAAAAAGCAACCTGTTTCATTTTGAACGATCACAAATGCAGGCACAATAAATTTCTTTTCAGGGAATTGCTGCCAGAGCGACGTCGATTTTTTTAATGGATCAAAAGACATCCCTCCCATTGCTACCAAGCCTGTACCTGGAACATCATAAGGATTATGGATGATCGCTTGAGCTTGAATATCAGCCCATTCCTTACGTATATTATAATTTTCCTGAGTTTTTTCGATCATTGAATAGACATCACCCGCTCCAACCATCGTAAATGAATGATCTGGATTCATCCAGAACGCGCGGGACATGGCTGACTTCCCTGCATTTTCAAAGCATCTTAAAAGTGATGTCACTTTGAATTTTTCAGTTATGCTAAGTAATTGACCGTGACCTGCAGATTTCGCCTCAGCAATTCCTTTATTGAGGAAATCAAACAAGCCAGCATGTTTTGTATCTATCATGAACAAGTCCTCCATTAAATATCAATCATAGCCCTACTTCATTTTATGCTTTATTGACAGCTTTCTCAAGGAATCACCTTTTAACACAAGGACGATTTTAGTTGTGCTACTAAAAGTTCAAAGTTTAAGTAAACTGCGAACTAACTTATGATTGCCTCATGCAGCCGCTCGGGGGAAACACTGCGCTTTCCGCGGGCGCTGCTGAGCCTCCTCGGTCTGCCGACCTCCGGGGTCTCATCGAGGCTTTGCATCCCGGTCGAGTAAGCGGGAATACTCTCTAGTTTTCGAGAGTATTCCTCACTCCTCACAGAACCGTGCGTGCAGTATTACCGCACACGGCTCTTCCTATCATCATTTACAAAATATAGCTAATCTCGTTTCTTAGTTCGTAAATGTTCACTTTCATTTTCGGCTTGGGCAAGGGGTATTTTCTTAAGAATAAGTTGAATTTATCCCAACTAAAAGATTTCCTTTGACTCCGTCGATTCATCCACTTAAATAACAATTGCTTGACCCGGTAGAGGAATTCCTCCACCGCCAACGTATTATCTGTAATACAATAATAGTTGTAATATCCTTTAAGTGACCGATCGAGTCTTGCCATAATCTCTTGAATATCTCTGTTTCGATTGGCTTTCAGCCACTCCTTTTGATTCGCTAGCTTGGCTTTCATTTTCTTGCGACTGGTCTTTCGTTTAACACGAAAGTTACCGGTTCGGCTTTTACTGCAATAGTGCGTGAAGCCAAGAAAATCAAATGTAGATGGCTTTCCAGATCCTCCATTTCCAGCGTTTCGACCAAATGAAATGATACTTGTTTTGTCTTCAGCTATTTCCAAGCCAAATTTGGCTAGTCTTTTAATTAATGCTGAGTAGAAAGCTTTTGCTTCGTCCTCATACTGAAAACAACATACAAAGTCATCGGCATAGCGCACGATGTATGCATGTCCTTTGCATTGCTTCTTGACCCGTTTCTCAAACCATAGGTCTAGTACATAGTGCAAATACACATTCGCTAAAATGGGGGAAATGATCCCTCCTTGCGGAGTCCCTTTATCCGTATCAAAATACTTTCCTTCCTCCATGTAACCTCCCTTAAGGAAGCGTCGGATGATTCTTAAGAGGTTCGGGTCTTTGATACGATGGTTCCGAAACTTCATCATCCAGTCATGATCAACATTGTCAAAGAATCCTTTAATATCAGCATCCACCACAAAGTTGGTGGGGCGCTTTTCAATATATACATTCAGGATTTTCAACGCATCATGACAGTTTCTGTTAGGGCGGAAGCCAAAAGAGCTTTCAAGAAAATCATTCTCATATATGGCATTAAGAATCTTCCCTATAGCCCGTTGAACAATCTTATCCTCATGGTCAGGGATACCTAAAGGTCTTTTCTTTCTCGAGCCCGGCTTATCAATGTAAGTGCGTCTGACTGGTACAGGGCGGTAAGCATTGTTCTTAAGCCGTTTGACCAGATCATCGACATTTTCATTGAGGTTATCGCCGTAGCCTTCCTTAGAAATTCCTTTTGTACCTCTGGCTTTTTCACTAGGCAATTCATAATGACATTGTTTAAGATTGTTCACGTTTAAGAGATGTGCCAATGACGTAAACGCCATATTCTTATCTTTCTTAGCTAATTCTGCTATCCTTGTTAGTTTCGTTTCCATCATTAATTCCACCTCTGTGTGTAGATAATGTTTCCCTTTCAAGGTCGATGACAGGTAGCGGCCTTCCCTCCATCGGAGTTACCCGATTTCTTTGGTACTATGCCGCTATCCGACTTCCTTTAGACATCTGACAGCCCTTACTTTATTATCGCTTGTTCGTCATTACTCTTCGTCAGAAGAGATCTAAAGGACCTCCCGAGTTGCCGTAATATATCAATGTGTGACGTGCCGAGGTCACCGACTCCGAGGAAGCTGTTATGATCTTGCCTTGTCGATCATAGCAATGTTGCCTTCTATGCTCCTGAGCATATCGACCTTCCTGAAAGCACGAATTTCGGAGCTCAATCCCTTCAACCGCTTGGCTTACGGCCCATCACCTCGCTGTCTACGCTTAAGGGCAAATGTTACCATTTGCCGTCCAAGACTCGCTACGAGTGAATGGCTAGTTCTTTCTCGACGGGGATTCCACCCGTTATATATTACGACCTATGCTCGGCCGCACCAGAAGTCTCCGTGTTTCTCCCGAGCTTGGTATGAGTGATTATTCCCTAACTCTTATGTGAGTAGAACCGTCCAAGCCTCTGAATTAAATAAAGTGATTGGAGCGGAGGGAAGTCGACTCCTGCGGGAACAGCACGAGTCCGAAGACCCCACAGTGAGCGGTCTTTGCGAGCGAGGAGGCTGAGGCCGTGCCCGCGGCTAGAAGACACTGTGAAAGTGTCCTTCTTGAACAGATGTCGCACTTGAGCTGTGATAAAGTTAAAGCGACTTCCCGGAGCGCAAATCACGATCTGCTTACTATGCACATTGATTTGCCTTCATCTTATGTAGTAAGAACGCTCTTAAAAACTTTCACTAGTTCGCAGTTTGTGTCTTATATTCATCAATGGGGGCACTTTAAATCATTTTTTATGATGCCGTTTTGGAAGAATAACTGTAAAATATTGTTGGGCATTGACACCCTATGGGGAATTGCCTAAACTTAATATGATACGGACGACAGGGGGATTATTTAGTCATGAGTAAAACAGATATAAGAGCCGCGCTTAATGAACAAGACGGCTGGCAAGTTTGGTGGAGGCTGTTGCGCCCCCATACATTAACCGCATCATTCGTGCCTGTTTTCATAGGAACGATGATAGCTTTTTACGTAACAGGGACGCTCCATGGGCTCTTGTTTGCAGCCATGCTCATTGCAGCTATGCTGATTCAATCTGCAACAAACATGTTTAATGAATACTATGATTTTGTAAGAGGGTTGGATAATGATAAATCAGTCGGGATTGGTGGCACGATTGTGCGTGACGGCATCGCCCCAAGAACTGTGTTAAGTCTCGCCCTCGCGTTCTTTGGAATTGCGGTTTTACTTGGGATCTACATCAGCATCGAAACCAGCTGGTGGGTCGCGCTAATCGGAGCAGTAGGAATGCTAATTGGTTATTTATACACTGGCGGCCCAGTTCCGATTGCCTATACCCCATTTGGTGAGTTTTTCTCAGGTTTCTTGATGGGCACTGTCATTATCGGTATCAGCTATTTTATTCAGACTGGTACTGTTACTTCAGACGTCATATGGATTTCTGTGCCGACTGCTATTTTCATCGGAGCGATTTTGCTCGCGAACAACATACGTGATCTTGATGGCGATAAAGAGAACGGTCGTAAAACCATTGCAATTCTTCTCGGACGACCGAAAGCTATTGTGTTGTTGGCCGTCATGTTCACCGTTGCTTATGGTTTAACTGTTATTTACGTTATTTTAGGTATTCTTCCCATTTTATCCCTGATCGTACTGCTCTCCGCGAAAAAGGCAGCAGACGTCATTCAAAACTTCAAAGGGAAGACAATGCCGATCGAAATGATGCCAGCCATGGTGGCCACTGGCAAAACAAATTCATTATTTGGTTTGCTGCTTGGGTTGAGTCTATTAATAAGCGCTTTTATTAACTGAGGGGAAGGTTGAGAGTGTATGGAATCCGAAGAGACTTTAATGAATGCACTGGGTATTGAAATTACTTCATTAGATCAAAACCTTGTAGAAATGACCATGCCGGTCGATGATCGGACACGTCAGCCTGTTGGATATCTACACGGAGGAGCAAGTGTTGCATTGGCAGAAACAGCTGCAAGCGTCGGAGCTACTTTGCAGGTTGATCTGGAACAATACCTTGTTTTCGGTCTTGAAATTAATGCCAATCATATTAAAAGCAAACGTGATGGAACCGTAACAGCCAGAGCAGTCCCCTTTCATGTCGGAAGAACCACTCAGGTCTGGGATATCAAAATAACAGACGAAAAAGAACAACTCATCTGCGTCTCAAGATGCACAATCGGAGTCGTACCAAAATCCAAATAAAAACCACCCGCACTACTAACAAGTATTTTTTTAATCACAATTAAAGTAAACTGCGAACTAACTAAGCTTGTACGAGGAAAGCCGTCGCTCCGAAAATACATTTCGCTTTCCGCGGGCACGGCCTCAGCCTCCTCGCGGAAAGACCACCGCTGTGGGGTCTTCGGACTCGTGCTGTTCCCGCAGGAGTCTTCATGTATTTTCTCCGCTATATGTGTCCCTATTTATGGCATGTTTGTGGGCGGCTTAGATTAGCGAATTGCTTTATAAAAAAAGGGATAGAACACATACCTCACCAAGCTCGGGGAAAACACGGAGACTCCTGTGGGAGAAAAAGCCTAGATGAGACCCCACAGCGCGCAGCGCGAGGAGGCTCATCAGCGCCCACTGGACGCGGAGTGTTTTCCCCGAGCGGTTGCCAGAAGCAGTCATTCAAGTTTTCATTAATTCGCAGTTTGTGGCAATTGTTCGTTAGGGAAAGTGCAAAAAAGCATGTAAAAAGCCGACTGGGGTGCAGTCGGCTTTTCTGTGTGGTTAAGATGCGAATGTGGTGCGTTCTCGTTCGATCCAGGTGCGCATTTTCTTAAAGAGCGGGATGAATAGTGCCCCTACTATGATACCTTTTATAATGTTAAACGGCAGGACACCGATCACAACGACTTGACGCACAGCTTCAATTGAACTGAATTCTTCCATTCCCATAAACATAGCGTAGATCGGCAGAAGAACAAAATAATTCAAGACACTCATGCCAATTGCCATAATAATCGTCCCTGTAACAAGGCCTGAAACGATGCTTTTAGTGGTTTTATATCTTTTGTACAGAAGTGAAACGGGCAAAACAAACATGACACCTGCTAGGAAGTTCGCTGCTACACCTACTGGTTCACCAAAGCCAAATAATAAATACAGCACGTTTTTAATGGCGATTACAACAACCCCGGCAAGCGGTGAAAATATAAAGGATGCAATTAAAGCCGGTACATCACTGAAATCAACTTTCAGAAACGGGGGAAGCATTGGCAACGGAAAGTTCAGGAATATCAAAGCCAAAGAAACTGTCCCAAGTAGTGCCAGAATAATCATTTTTAATAATTTCGTCGAACGTGTTTTTTGCATTTCAATCTCCTCCATCATTTTTATCGATTCCAATCTTGATGAAGGACCCGTCATTCTTTCCATGTTTCTAATAGCACTATAAAAACCCTAAAGCTAAAGGGGCTTTAGGGTTTGGGTATACATGGAAACACAGGGATGCTAAATGCACACCACTGTTGTACGCGGTATCTTCTCCCATCCAGACTGTACTGTCGGTTCCGGACTTGCACCGGATCAGCCGCATGGCATTTGCCAAGCGGGTCACGGACTTGAACTGATATAACAGCTCTTACCGTCGGTCGGGAATTTCACCCTGCCCCGAAGATAGAATCGATATTTTATTATAGTTACATTCTAGCCTACGTGCTTTAATTTTTCAACCATTTTGTTTATAATTCTTCACACTTATTCACACTAAAAAACTGGCTCAGCGTTCAATCGCTGAGCCAGTTGCCTTTACGTTAGTTCTTGCTTCCTTTTGCACCAATAGATGGCTTTTGTTTTTCTTTCTTTTTGTCCTTTGGTTTGTCTTTACCAGAGGCGTCGTTATCATCGACGTTGATCTTAAGTTCACCTTCTGCACGCTTCGTTGTCTTGTTGCCATAATCATCTTTAACTTTAACTTCGATAACAGCGCCGTCAGCGACTACATTGCTCGGGCTGTCCAGTAGCCGACATAATGGCCCTCTGAAGTTTCCATCATCGGCAATTCAATGGCATTTGACACTTGTGCTCCAACATTCGTAAGTGGCATCAAGATGCTGAAAGTTGCGTTCAGACCAGGCTCGCTGTCAAATTCAATTTTGACGCTTTGGCCTGCTTTCAAATCCTTATCCTCTGTAGGTGTTAAATTGCTGATCTCAGGTGCTGTGTACTTGGCGTTAATTGTAACAGTCTTCGTTACGGCATTGCCAGCAAGGTCAGTAGCGATCACTTCAATCTGATTTTCACCCGGATCGAGCAATATCCGCTTCGAGTATGAACCATCCCCAGCTACGTTTGCCTCCTGTCCGTTAACGGTAACAGTATCAAGATGCTCATCAGACACATTTCCTTCAACAGTAGCTGTCTCACGATTTGTCTTATCACCATCTTGTGGACTGTCGATCGTTAGCTCAGGAAGTTCAGTATCAAGCGTCACATTCACAGGTTCAGACGCTTTGGCTTCCTCGCCATTAACCATAGCTACTGCTTTCAGTTCATTGTCGCCCTCTGTTAACGACACGTCAATTGCAAACTGGCCATCGTCACCAATCTCTTGACTATCAACTTCTTCGTTGTTGTTGATTAGCTTTACCGTCGTTTCTGGTGAAGCGGTTCCTTCGACAGTAATGCTTGGTTCATTTGTGATCTTGCCTTCTTCAGGAGAAGTGATCTCTGGCGCACCTACTTCATAGGCAACACGTGCACGAATCATATAGTTGCCTTCGTCAGCAGGAGATTGCGACCATGTGCCAGATACCACCTGATAACTGCGTCCGGCATTTGGACTGCTTTCATCAGTAGCAAGACCTGGTACGAATGGATTGTCATCCGTCTGTCTGTATAGCATAAAGAAATCTCCATCAACGATGATGTTCTCATCTCTCAGATCAACCACCGTCCACTGATCCAGATCCCTTATGGCTTCAGCATCAATCGGGCCTGCTAACTTTTCATCAGGCATGCCGTCTTCTCCAGCGCTCCATACTTCAACTGCAAATGGTGTGTCACCAGGGCTCGGAAAATCTGTGTCATGGAACTGGAAAACACCGTCAGTCACAACGGCTTGCTCTTTTCCTTCAGGGAGTGACATTTTAACAGCCCACCCGTTACCGGCATCGTAAAATGCACGGGCGTTCTCTGCTGTGCCGTCATCATAACCGATTTCACCACCGGGTATTGTGTAGAACGGCTCTAGAGTAATGTCTTGCGTAACCGAGCCATCAATAACCACTGATACTTCAGTACTGTGGAAATCTTGAGCCATAACTTTCAAGGTGTATTCGCCTTCGTATGCTGTAAGGCTATACGCCCCATTCGCATCTGTTTCCACCGGCGCAATGTTTGCGTCTTCTTTCAATAGAAGTGTTGCACCTTCAATTGGCTCACCAGTTTTTTCATGTGTAACTGTTCCTGTAACTGTTCCTGTAGGCAATTCTTGCAAATTAAAATTTGCAGTAGCCGTACCCTCATCAACGACCTCTACAGCTTGCTCTTCAGATGCAAAGCCATAAGCTTCAGCCTTGACTGTGTAGTCTCCAGGGGCGTGTTTCATACTGTAACCGCCTGTAGCTGGGTCAGTCGTTGTAGAACGTTCAGTTTCAAGGACAGTCACTTGAGCACGCATTGGAAGTGAAGAAAGTCTATTCGCCTCATCTTTCAGAGATGTGCTGTCTTCTTTAACAGGCTGCACTTGGTTTGAACCATGAAGCCCGTTGCTGACTTTGGAAGCATTTGATGTGGCGGAAAGTCCGACATCGTCGATATACCAGCCATCATACGTCCCTGAAAAGTCTGATGTGGCCTGGAAACCAACAAAGATCGTCTGACCGCTGTATTCACTCAAATCAACTTCTGCACTTTCCCAGCCATCAGAAAGGCCTTCATACGTGGTAACTTGTGTCCAGTTTTCACCATCTGTGGACACCACGACATATCCAAAGTCATACGCATTACCTGAGGAGAATATCTCCAGGTCATACCAGTGTTCAAATTGCAAGTAGGTTTCCCCTTCTGGCAATGTCACAGGTGGCATAGCAAGTGTTGCGTCCATGTTGTTGTCATACTTTCCTGACAAGTTTGTTGCATATACATTTTCACCTGAAACAGCTTCTTCAGGTCCTGAAGTCGGTACCCCGCGTTCCCAGCTGTCATTATCACCAAAGGAATACCAGCCGGCTGGAGCCGCTTCAAAGTCCTCGAAATAGCCGTGGGAGATGCCTTCTTTAATTTCCACAACATATGCATCACTCGTGACTTCATTATTTCCAAAGTCATTGATGGTCCAACTGTAAGTCAGTTCGCTGCCGTTAATCGCATCACCTGGAATGACAGCCTTGTAAGATCCATCTTTGAAGTCACCGGCAATACGTTCTGCTTCAACTGTCTCAGTTTGTCCGTCGTCTGCATTGTAAGTCAGTTCGACAGACGTTACACTGACATTATCTGTAACATCAATTTCCAAATTCAAATCCATGCCTGTATACGTTTCAGATGGTCCTTCGTGGTTAAATTCGGGTGCTTCTGTGTCTTCACCATCTTTTGTTACGACACCTTCAATCGTACCGAGTCCGCTTACAATGGTAGATACAGCCTCATACGCATTGACAAGTCCATATCCATAGCCGTTGTTTGGAGATTCAGGGTATTCTCCATCTGTCATTGGTATCGCTGTATTAAGAAGAATCTCTTCCATATCATCCACAGTTAAGTTAGGATCAGCTTGTTTTAGCATCGCTGCTACAGCCGATACTGCCGGCCCTGACATGGATGTCCCGTTATAATTTGCATAACCGTCACCTGGAACCGATGACCGAATGTTGACACCAGGTGCAGAGATATCAGGTTTGATCTCATCATAAGGAGATGGACCTCTGAGAGAAAACTCAGCTAAGTTATCATCAATATCTGTTGCACCAGTGGCAAATGATTCCGGATAGTTAGCAGGGTTCGCAATCGATCCAGGTCCACCCGGATTGAGTAGTGTTGTGTTACCTGCTGAAAATTCCGGGAAGATGTTGGCATTACGCCATGCAATAACAACATCACGGTACCACTCATCCAGACCAGCTCCACCGCCCCAGGAGTTATTGACAACATCCGGAGCCATGTCTACACGTTCATTTCCATCAGCGTCAGTTGGAGCCATGATCCATTCAGCCGCTGCGAGAAGATCCGTGTCAGATCCACCATCTTCTGTAAATGCTTTGACAGCAATCCACTCGGCACCAGGGGCAACTCCGACCTGATTGCTTCCACTTGGTTCTCCACCAACCATCGTACCCGTAACATGTGTGCCATGTCCTTGATCATCATATGGCACGCTGTTTCCAACAGTGGCATCGAACCAGTTATAATCATGGTTTACTTCCCCTGTTGCCTCATCATATCCACGATACTTTTCTTTTAAGGCTGCATGATCCCACTGAACACCTGTATCAATGGAAGCGACAACAGTGCCGGTTCCGTCAACCCCCATGTCCCATGCTTGTGGTGCAGCAACACGATCAACGTTCCACTCAACGTCATCTGCAACATCCGCTTTAGGCTTGTCCAATGCAGGAGCAATGGTTGACGAAAACAACTCCCTTGTTTCGTTTGGTAGTATTTTCTCTACCTCAGCAAAAGCTGCGATTTTCTTAGCAACTTCTTTTGTCGCTGTTACAGCCATGCCATTGACAATATAGTAGCTGTTAAACTCATCTGCATTGCCATTTTCTATTTCCTGTTCCACATATGTTTTAACATCCTGCTGCGATTCAATTGATGTTGTCTTCAAAGCTGATATGACAGAGGAACGCTGCATAAGCTCTGTTCTATAGCCGGAAAGATTGGCTTTTTGCGCTTTCGCTATTCCTTCTGTAGCCGCTTTATTCGTATCGGCTTTTTCCTTAAACTTAACAAGGAAAGTGACTTTGTCCTGTTCTTTGAAGACATCTTGGAGACGATTGCTCATTTTTTCTTTTGCCGCTGCCTTTGAGTCATTAAGTGCGTGATGCACTTTGCCATCAGCCTGAGCGGCAACAGTCATGCCTGGTAAAATGAGCGAGAAAATCATGATGAGAGTCGACAAAATGCTAAATGTGCGGATTTGAAGCTTACGTCTTTTCCCCAAAATTGATTCCTCCCCTTATTTTTCAACTTCTGCAGCAGGTGACAGCACTGATCAGATGTATTCCCCCCTTGTATGATCGGTTTGTACTGTCCGCCGTTCTGAGTTGTCACATTCAACTATACATGCCCTCAATGCCTAATTGTGTCGATTATTGTCGAATTTATTCCGATTTTTCTAAATTGGTTAATTAGTAATAGTCTGTAAATATTGATAACTGGGTTAAAGTCCTAGCGTGATTTTGAAATGTGTGTGAACCCTTGATATATCAAGGGTTATTGACCTCGGTACGTTATACCTACATACTTGAATTTCAACTTTAAGCCAAATAAACATTACTTTATATCTATCATTCATGAAAGAATTGTTCATTGCGCCCCTTTTTACAGCACCCTCTGAATCGTTTAGCCTGCAAAATAAGGTATATAATTGGCTTAACCATGTCCTTAGAAGCATTTAACTTATAATCCTTCAGACTAAAGATACAGAACGACTCGAATTGATTTCACTGAACAAAAGCGGAAACGCCTTGGTCACCCCCGAAAATCATAAGCAACTCAAAAACCGCTCTGCATCTCAATATGCAAAGCGGTTCTGGCCCAAATCTTATTTAATCATCAAGCGGATTCAAACTTTCTTCGCCTGTCATGGTACTGATCATTTCAACAAGAAGTGTGATTTCTTCTTTTATATCTTTAAAAGCTGCTGTTTCGACAGGTGAATGCATATATCGGAGTGGGAGGGAAACAAGTGATACCGGAACACCCTGACCCGTTAAACGCATTCTGTCGGCATCTGTTCCTGTCATGGCAGTGGTAAGTTCATATTGGAGTTTAATATTCAGCTTTCTGGCAGTTTGCTCCAGCAATTGATTTATTTTACGGTTAATCGGTGCACCCTTTGCTAGAACTGGTCCACCATCAAGGGTGATATCACCGTGCTTATTGGTATTCACTCCAGGATAGTCCGTTGCAAAGGTAACGTCACATGCAATCGCCATAGTTGGTTCAATGCCGGCGGCTGCGAAATATGCGCCGCCCATATTCGTTTCTTCATTAACCGTGCTGGCTGCATAAACCCCTACATTCAAGTCTTCCTTTGACAACTGTCGGAGTACTTCTGCTACAATAAATGCCCCCGTACGATTGTCAAGACCTCTTCCTGAGACATAACGTTCTTGCATGATCTCAGGCGTTGTCTTGTAAACAGCCATATCGCCTATTTGAACATCTTTTTCAGCTTCTTCTTTAGATGGGTATCCGCAGTCAATAAACAAATCCTCAAGCCCGAAGTCATCCTTCAGACCTCCATGATGTTGGGCGTTAACACCAATCACTCCTGTAACGGAATCATGCAGTCCTAATACAGTCACTTTCATCCCTACCGCTGATTTAGGATTAACGCCTCCAACTTTATCAAAGTGAAGATAGCCGCTTTCATCTATCCTGTTAATCACAAGCGCAATTTCATCACAATGGCCGGCGAGCAGCACTTTAAACGGTGCATCAGGATTTAAAATACCAATAGCATTACCTGCGTGATCCGTTCTAATTTCATCTGCAAATTTTTCAACATAATTGATCCATTTCTTTTGGATGTCCATCTCTTGTCCGGATGGCGACGGTGTATTCAACAGTTCAATTAAGAAGTCTTGCTTCAAATCTTCTTTATTCAATATAACCATCTCCCAATATCATTGTGCTACGTGCATACTATACTATATTTCCATAAAATTGTCTTTTTCAGAGCTCTTTGATTTACCTGACGCGTTTCCCCGATTACAATTTAAATAAGTACACAAAAACCAAGGAGGCGTTTTATTTGAATCTTAACGATTGGTTCTCAATTGGGATGACACCAGAAAAATATATAAATGCTATGAATCATTTTCAAGACGAAACACAGCACATTTATGAGCAGTTTCAAATACCTGATGATGAGGCTTTTCTCCAAGCCTTAAAAGATAGGAGTTTAAGGGTAATTGTGTTAACAGAAGATTGGTGTGGAGATGCAATGCTGAACGTTCCTGTACTGCTGAACATTGCAGAAGCAGCAAATATGCCTGTCAGTATTCTTCAAAGAGATACAAACCTAGACTTGATGGATCAATATCTAACCAACGGCAAATCTCGCTCCATCCCTATTTTCATTTTTATTGACGAAGAAGGTAATGAAGTTGCCAAATGGGGCCCCCGTGCCGATGTCATACAGACGTTCGTTAATCACTCTTTGTCCTCCCTCCCGCCGCAAGATGATGCCGATCATGATGAAAAGAAAAAAGAAATGTATCTTTTTCTCACCAAATCATATCGCGATAACCCCCGTTACTGGAAAGATGTTTATGACAGCATCAAACAGCGTCTTGAATCATCACTTTAAAACAAATCACCGACTCCACATATGTGGGGCCGGTGATTATCATTTCCTGCGTATATTAACCTCATCTCTTTACAGATACTAAAAGAAAACGCAGGTGACATTATGAATGTATCATTACTCAAACATATTTATGTAAGCATCCCCAAGCTCATCCGCCTTTTAATTGGGATCACCCTTATTATGACTCTCTTTGGAACGGCGGTTCATCTTATAGAACCTAAACAATTTCCTACAATATTTGATGGCGTCTGGTGGGCGTTTGTCACCGGTGCAACGGTAGGGTATGGCGACTATGTTCCGCTCAGCACACCCGGGAGACTCATCGGTATCATGATTATTTTGACTGGTGGCGGGATGCTCGCGTATTATATAACAACCTTATCAGCTGTAGCTGTTGACCGGAAGTTCAAAGAAAGACATGGGGAGCTTGCTTATAACGGTGTTGATCATTTCATCTTTATTGGCTGGAATGAACGGACACGCCAGCTAATAGAAATGGTATATCAAAAAGATCCTTCCAAAGCTGTTATTGTGATTGACCAAACTTTAAAAACAAAACCAGAGACCCATTCATTCATTCACTATATTCACGGCAATCCTGCCCTCGATCTCACTCTTGAAAAAGCGGGGGTATACAGTGCTGAGCGTGTGTTGATTACAGCTAATACAAGTCAGAGTGAAGACCAAGCAGATCGAATGACCATTCTGACTGCTCTTGCTGTCAGAGGGCATCATCAAAAAGTTCCGGTTGTAACAGAAATCCTAACAGATAAACATATTAATAATGCTAAACGTGCAGGAGCGACCACGATCATTCGCCCAAATGACTTTTTAAGCACATTGCTGTATCACGAACTCATGCACACCCCACATGCAACTCCCTTTGAAAACATTTTACAACTTCTAAATAACCAACAATTTAAACAGGTCTCTTATGACCAAATAGAGTCATACAAAACTTTCCAAGAAGCGTCGGCGGCACTCCTTGAACAACACCAAATATTGCTCGGCGTGATTCGTGAAGACAAATGGATAATAAATCCGGGACCCAACTATACGTTTAAAAACACGGATACCCTTCTGATGTTTGCCAGTTGGACAAATAAAAAAGCGCCTGAATAATTGTCGCATGCTTTTTTTCATGCTATAATGTTTAATTGTGCAAACAAGAATCGAATAAATATGGGAGTTGTTACAGTATGTCAGGCAAATTTGAAACAGGTCAAGTTTTGACAGGAAAGGTTGCAGGCATCCAATCTTATGGTGCCTTTGTCGCACTGGACGAAGAAACACAAGGTCTGGTGCATATTTCTGAAATCACACACGGGTATGTCAACGATGTGAATGACTATCTATCTGTAGGGGATGAAGTTCAAGTTAAAGTCTTGCGCGTGGATGAGGCCAACAATAAAGTTTCCTTATCAATCCGAGCTACTCAAGAAGCACCGCAAAAGCAAGAGAAACAAAAACCGAAACAAAAAGAGCAGGACGTTAACGCTTCAGGCTTTAACACACTTAAAGACAAACTTGAAGACTGGATCGAACAGTCCTCCACATTTAAAAAATAAACCTACTAAAAAAAGCTGTTCACATAACGTTAAAATGTGAACAGCTTTTTGTATGGCGCAAGTTGACCTGTCTTGCTTTCAATGCCTGTTTTCGATAAAGTTACATTATCAAGTATCTATTCTTCAGGAGGTAACTATGACACATATTAAATTTAATCATGACAATGCCAGACCCTTTTTTGAAGAAAAGGAACTGGACTACCTTGCTCCTTTTGTAGAGACAGCTCATCAGATGATTCATAACAAAACCGGACAAGGCAAAGACTTCCTTGGCTGGGTTGATCTCCATGAAACATTTGATAAAGAAGAATTTGCGAGGATTCAAGCTTCTGCGGAGAAAATCCGGCACGATTCTGATGTGCTCCTTGTGATTGGAATAGGCGGTTCTTACCTTGGAGCTCGCGCCGCAATCGATATGCTTGGACATTCTTTCCAGAACTTGTTGCCGAAAGAAAAACGACAAACACCGCAAATCCTCTTCGTTGGACATCATATGAGCGCCACGTATATGAAAGATCTGTTTGATGTGCTCGAAGATAAAGATGTCTCTATCAATGTGATTTCAAAAAGTGGCACTACCACAGAACCTGCTTTGGCATTTCGTATTTTCAAGAAGTATCTTGAGCAAAAGTATGGCAAAGAAGAAGCAGGCAAACGTATCTATGCGACCACAGACCGTAAAAAAGGCGCCCTTAAAACAGTTGCGGACAGTGAAGGCTATGAAACATTCGTTATTCCAGACGATGTAGGAGGCCGTTATTCTGTTCTGACCCCCGTCGGCCTTCTTCCAATTGCCGCTGCTGGCATATCGATTAAAGATATGATGAACGGGGCCAAGAGAGCCATGGAAGACCTTAATGAACCCGACATCAAGCAAAACCCGGCTTATCAATATGCAGCAGTTCGTCAGGTTCTATACAATAAAGGCAAAACGATTGAAATGCTTGTGAACTATGAACCACACTTACAATATTTCGCTGAGTGGTGGAAACAGTTATTTGGCGAAAGTGAAGGAAAAGACCATAAAGGCGTCTTCCCTTCTTCAGCCAATTTTTCGACTGATCTGCACTCACTGGGACAATATATTCAAGAGGGTAGACGTGATATATATGAGACAGTTCTGCATGTGGGACAATCACGTCATCAATTGTCAGTTGAGGCAACCGAAGATGATACAGATGGACTTAATTATTTAGCAGGTATGGACCTTCATGATATTAACGACCAGGCATTTAAGGGCACTTTACTTGCCCATACAGATGGGGGCGTTCCAAACCTGGTTGTGGAAATTCCAGCACTTGATGCTGATTCATTTGGGTATCTCGTTTATTTCTTTGAAAAAGCATGTGCTTTAAGCGGCTATTTACTCGGAGTTAACCCATTTGACCAGCCAGGTGTTGAAGCCTATAAACAAAACATGTTTGCCCTTTTAGGCAAGCCGGGCTTTGAAGAACAAAGAAAAATACTTGAAAAAAGATTATAAATTTCTACTCTTGGAGGTTTATAATTTATACACAGGGGTAATACTAATAACGTAAGACTTTCTCGTATTCCCCCTGTGGACAAAGCGAACCCTCGCTTTGTCTTTTTTTATTTCTTAGGAAATTATAAAATACCCGAGCTGTTAGCTCAATTCATATGGTAAATGGTGATTGTACGTTATAATATAGTTAATTTGATATTTGGAGGTTTAAAGATGAGACAGTTTGAGCAACTTCTTGACCGCAAAAACACACGTTCGGTCAAATGGGACGCACTTCAGTTATTATTTGAAACAGATGACGTCTTGCCAATGTGGGTGGCTGACATGGATTTCAAAGCGCCTGAGGCCGTGACCCAAGCATTGCAAAAGCGGGTCGATCATGGCGTATATGGTTATACAAGCATTGACAATGATATCCACTCCGCCATTATAGATTGGATCAGCAAAAGGCATAACTGGGACATTCAGGGGGAATGGTTAACCTTTAGTCCTGGCGTGGTAACAAGCCTGCATATTGCAGTTCAGACGTTTACAGAACCGGGAGACAGCATCCTTATTCAATCTCCTGTCTATACACCATTCTACAGCGTGATCGAACAGCATGACCGGACATTGATTAAAAATCCACTCACTGAAACAAATGGTTACTACACCATTGACTTTGAGGATTTTGAAAATAAATTAAAGCAAGGGGTTAAAGCTTTTATCTTGTGCTCGCCTCACAACCCAGTCGGCCGTGTCTGGACAAAGGATGAACTTCAAAGGATGGCTGAATTGTGTCTTGAATATGATGTTCTAATGATTTCAGATGAAATTCATTGTGACTTGGTTTATCCAGGCTTTAAACATATCCCGCTTGCATCTTTGTCAAATGACATCAAAAAGCAGACCATTACCTGTATGTCCCCTTCAAAAACATTCAATCTCGCTGGTTTGCAAGCATCTTACATAATTACTGAAGATGACGACAAACGCAAACAGCTTGATGAAGCTTTTGAAAAACAGGGGCTTAAAATGTTGAACACAATGGGCAATTTTGCTCTTGAAGCGGCCTATCGGTGCGGTGAAAAATGGCTGGACGAATTGATGACGACTTTGGAATCCCATAAGACCTATGTTATAAAACGATTAACAGAAGATACAAACGGCAAATTAAACGTTCTAGAGCCTGAGGGGACTTATCTTCTTTGGATTGATTTCAGTAAGTTAGGTATGACAAATGAAGAAATTAAAGACTTTCTTGTTAAAGAAGCGAAAGTTGGTTTAAATAATGGGGCTGCATATGGTGAAGAAGGCTCTCAATATATGCGCATGAACATTGCCTGCCCGCATGAAACTTTGGAAGAAGGCGTCACGCGAGTGGTGGAGGCGGTTAATAGACGCTTTTAAAAAGAGGGGCATACACCCCTCTTTTTTAAGCATCGTTACTCTTCTTGTTCTTCATTGAAATCTGTAGGGTCTGTGGGGCTTTCTTCACCACCAGCCTCTTCATCTGTTTTAATAACACCACAGACAATTCGTGCGCCTGCATCACCACCAGGCTGACTCATGCCGTCATCAGGCCCTTCCTGTATAATCAGTGACGTTCCCTCTCCTTGCAGGATAGACTTCTTGCCGTCAAGAAGCGTTGCCCCACTCACCATAAGCTCAGCGTCTACCAATCCGCCACTGTCTGCCTCAATATTTGGCAAGTCTCCTAAATGTGGACCTTCCGGATGCAACAGCCCATGTTCTTTGCCTTCAGGATTAAAATGATTCCCTGCGCTTTTAAAATCCGGACCCTCACATTTAGGAAATTCATGAACATGGATTCCGTGAAAACCGGGAATCAGACCTTCCAACTTCAATTTAACATTCACACCCTCTGGAGATTCCGATAATTTCGCTGTACCAATCATATCCCCAGATGAGTTATACATATCCACATCTCGTGTGGTATCCTCCTGCTGCTGACAGGCCATCAGAAAAAGCATCAGTGTCAAAATAAATACACGCATACGCCATACTTCCTTTCACTGATACTTTTTGCCGAATCCTGATTAAATATGTAAACAAATCCCCTTTATCATAAATAGTCGACACAAAATGCGAACTAATGAAAACTTGGATGGCTGCTTCTGGCAACTAACCACCACAATGAAAGTATCGTGATTTGCGCTGCGGGAAGTCGCTTTAACTTTATCACAGCTCAAGTGCGACATCTGTTCAAGAAGGACACTTTCACAGTGTCTTCTAGCCGCGGGCACGGCTTCATCCTCCTTGCCCCGGCAAGGGGTATGTCGACGTTGTCCGCAAAGGACGGTCTTAGTCGACCATCCTTAATGTGCTCACTGTGGGGTCTTCAGACTCGTGCTGTTCCCGCAGGAGTCTTCCCTCCGCTCCAATCACTTTATGTTAAAGTGGTGTTTGGACGGTTCTGCTCAAAATTCAAGTAAGAACGTAAACACTTCTTTAGCAGTTAGTACTAGGTCCACTTATGCTATTAATTCCGATTTATGCGTAATCACGGTTTGCTTATGAGCATTTATTTCCGGTTATAAGTGATCCCAACTCCTATATGCGCATTCACACCCTCAACCGTTCTGCTTAAGCAAGAGAAAGAAGGTGAGCATTCCACACCTAGCTCGGGGGAAACACGGAGACTCCCGCGGGATGCAAAGCCTCGATGAGACCCCGGAGGTCGGCAGACCGAGGAGGCTCAGCAGCGCCCGCGGAAAGCGCAGTGTTTCCCCCGAGCGGCTGCATAAGGCAGTCATAAGTTAGTTCGCAGTTTACTTATATTGTGCCTTAATATGCATACGCAGTAATTATCTATACAAAAGCAGCAAACAAAAAGAAGCTTCTGTCGGTTAGAAGCTTCGCTCAAGTGAGATATTCTGGCTATTGTATACTGTGGTCGTTATATGTTGAATGTTTTTCTTCTTGTTTCAGCTGTTCCTCAAATTTTTCATTAAACGCCTGTTCATCTTTTTTGGACTTTTTATAAAAAAAGTACATTGCCGCAACTGCGCCAATCATAAATATCGTTAATGAAATAAATGCCGGTATATATTCCATTTTATCTTCAGGAAAATACAAAAACTCCATCATGGTGACTCACGTCCTTCCAAAATCATTATAGCAAATTATCGTTCATTAGCCAAACAGGCTGGATTCTGGCACAATGGACAAGAGGAGGAATGAAAAATGGCACAAGTATTTAATACAGGAGAGACCGTACGCGCCCATCAGAAATCCGGCACATACATAGGGAAAATCATACAAGACCGCGGAGAACAGTATTTAGTGGAAGTCCTCGCTGTCGAAAAACATCCGCTGCAAGGCGATATTCACAATTATGGACAGACAGAGGGCGTCTTTTTTCATGAACGAAAGGCTCTGGCGCCACATGAAAAAATGAATGTTAAAAAAGCAGCGGTTCATCCTTATGAAGGCGCTATTCCCGACTATGGTCCTTCTTTAAAACAAGCAGTTGAAGATCTGAAAAACAAACTATCCAAAAAAGACACACCATTTAACCATAAAGCGCTACAGACATTAGAAAATCTTGAACAGACCGTGTACCATCAGTTGTACTACACATAAGTAATATCAGACCAAGGCTGAGCTCCCTGTCATCATAAGGGGCTCAGCCTTTTCAAGCTGTGTTTATGAACCTGGAACCTTGATGCCTTGCTTTTTCTTAACAGGCTTACCGTAAACTTTAGTAGTGATCGCCGGCGCCATGTTAAACAAAATCATGCCGAGAAAAGCGGCCAGGACAATATAAACACCTGAGAATACTTTTATCGCACCAACGGCTATACTTGCGATGACGACCGAGAACTCTCCACGCGCACAGAAGGACAGCCCAGCTCTAAATGATACGCGCGGTGATAACCCATACCACTTCCCGCCAATCATGCCAACGAGCACTTTTGCCACAATTGACCATATGAGCAACACCACAAGCAACACAGGCATCGGAACACCAGCGCCAAGGCTAATGGTTGTCCCGAAGTAAACGAAAAAAGTAGGCAAAAGCAAATCTCTTACTGGTGTGACAATACCTTTGATCAGTTCCACTTTCCCAATCTCAGCAAGCATCACGCCCGCAAGAAATGCGCCAAGAACATCAGAGAGCCCTAAGTATGTTGCTAGCCCGCCGTAAGAAATGGCAATTCCCACAAGCAAAGCAATTTTGATATCCTCTTCTTCCAATTTCTCAAGAAATTCCTCAAAATGCAGAAATAAGGTCTTGCCAAGCACTATAGCGACAAGGGCCAGACCGACTATTTTTCCAACTAAAATCAGCAACGCACCAGTTGTAAACGCCTCACCGGTTGAAAGAGCAATCATGACTGCCACTGCAACTGGGGCAACTAAGTCTTCAAAGATAAGCAAACCAAGCATGAACTCTGTTTCTGTATTAGCCATGCGCCCTTTATCATCCAGAAGCTTTGCCGTGATGGATGAGCTGGTTGCGTACGTAATACCACCGATCAAGAAGGCTGTCATCAGATCCATGCCGAATAAAATTGCGATCAACATCGTTATGCCAAAACTCAGCACGACGTCAAGCAAACCAGCATGCCAAATTTTCTTGGCAATGTCTCCAAGACGTTTCGTACTGAATTCCAATCCCAGCAAAAAGAATAGCAAGACAATAGCGACTTCGCTTGAAAAGTGAAGCAACTGGTTATGATCCAGAAGGCCAGTTAATGAAATACCGAATAGAATATAAAACACAACACTGGGTATCTTGACTTTTAAAGCAAAGAAGCCGAGGAGGAATATTCCAATTAAAATCAGTCCGGCATCAAGCAAAATCGGCAAATTATCCAGCAAAACGCATCACCCTTCGCCTTTACATAGCTTTGACAATGCCGATATCTGCTCGTCCTTGCCGACTGCCATGACGACATCGCCCGGCTTTAATGTCGTATCGATTTCCGGTATAGCAATGACATCGTCTCCATGCACGATGCCGATAATTGTAGCACCTGTATGGTTGCGGATATCTGATTCCTCTATCGTTTTGTATATAAGCGGTGACTGCTCAGTAATTTTAATGTAATCAACGATGATCTGTTTCTTGAACATTCGAATCTTTTCAATGTCTGCGGGCTGGTATGTTGCCCCTAGCAGTTGAGCAGCTAATTCCCTTGTTTCATCAGGAGATAAATCCATTACAAAATCAGCTTCATCCTGATCACTGTCTTCAAAAAAATATAACTCTCTTTTTCCTGTATGATGAACAACAATCACCAGCATACTGCCTTCAGAGGCTTTAAACGTAATTTTTTGTCCAATTCCGGGCAGTTTGGAAACAGATATCTTCATACTCTCACCTCATCATCTCACAAAAGTCTTTTTCCGATAAAAATAAAAGCCAGAGTTATATTTTCTCCGGCTTAATTGCAAGTTATTCACCCAATTGTTCTTTAATCACTTCAGCAACGCCATTCATGGCATCTTCTTCATCGTTTCCGTCAACCTTCACAGTGATTTCTGCTCCTTTAGGAATCCCCAGTGACATAACGCCCATAATTGACTTCAAATTAACTGTTTTGCCATTATATGAAACCTCTACCTCTGACTGATACTGTCCCGCCTTATTCACCAACAATGTGGCAGGACGAGCGTGGACACCTGTTTCAGCAGTAATTGTAAATGTTTGTTCTTTCATGACGACTTCCATCCTTCCTCAAGTATAATCTTATTATTGTACATACAGAAGTTGTTAACCGTTTCACTTAATAGTAGTACACGTATATTATAATACAAATTCCGCTATGATGAAACAGTTATGATATTTAGAACACGAATAATGCGTCTTCATAGGTTGTGCAGTTATTTGTTTTTATACATGGGTTATGATATCTTTTACTTGGAAAACAATATAGCTTTCAGGAGGCTTATTTTAATGAGTGTACATATTGGAGCAAAAAAAGGCGAAATTGCAGATAAAATACTTTTACCAGGAGATCCGCTCCGTGCCAAATTCATAGCGGAACAATATTTCGACGATGTTGTTCAATATAATGAAGTTCGCGGAATGTATGGATTCACTGGAACGTACAAAGGGGAACGCGTTTCTGTTCAGGGAACTGGTATGGGAGTACCCTCTATTTCAATCTATGTCAACGAGCTGATCCAGAGTTATGACGTCAAAAAATTAATTCGTGTCGGCAGCTGTGGCGCCATTCAAAAAGACATCAAAGTGCGTGATGTTATTCTGGCCCAAGGTGCTACAACCGATTCACAGGTCAACAAGATGATTTTTGGCGGTATTGATTACGCGCCACTGGCAGACTTTGATTTGCTCAAAAAAGCATATGATCTCACCCAAGAGAAGAAGTTAAGCACTCAAGTCGGAAACGTCTTCACAAGTGATACTTTCTACAGAGACAACGCCAAAGAAGTGAATGAATTGTTAGCCGCTTATAAGGTGCTTGCAATTGAAATGGAAACGACAGCGCTATACACCCTTGCAGCTAAATATGGTCGTCAGGCATTATCCATTCTAACCGTTTCCGATCATATCCTGACAGGTGGAGAAACGACAGCAGAAGAACGACAAACAACCTTTAATGATATGATGGAAATTGCTTTGGATGCCATCATTCAATAAGCTTCTTCAAAGGATCCCTCGCCAAACTGTTGCAGGGATCTTTTTTGTCTATCCGATTGTTAACCTTTTACGTATAAAGGTTGACATTGTTCCGTTTCTCCTTTTTAATATAGTAATGAAAGGAGATGAAGTCTTGAAACTAAGAACTGTTGATTTAACGTTTGGAGCTGTTTTTGTATGTTTAATGGCAATCGGAGCTAACATTACAGTATGGTTTCCGTTCCTTGCAATACCCATTGGTGGTGCGAGCGTTCCACTGTCTCTGCAAACCTTCTTTGCGATTCTTACTGGTCTGATGTTGGGAGCGAAACGGGCTTTAATGGCTCTTCTTACCTATGTTCTGATCGGCATAGCGGGCGTCCCTGTATTTGCCAACTTACAAGCAGGCCCCGTACAGCTTATTAAGCCTACTGGGGGATTTATCTTATCATTTATTTTAGTCGCTGTTATTGCAGGGTGGATTGCTGAGCAGAAAAAGAAACCATCACTTGGAATTTATATGACCGGGGCAATTGCAGGGTTAACGATCAACTATATGGTTGGAGTCAATTATATGTATCTCGCCATGAACAGCTGGCTTGATCTGGAAATTTCCTATACAGTGGCTTGGAGTGGTATGATTCCATTTCTTATTAAAGACGCAGGCATGGCTGTTCTTGCTGCAGTTTTCATGGTGCAAATCAGCAAACGGCTGCCCACTCATTGGACACAAACACGCACAAAACAACTTGCCTAAATCATCAACATTTCCTTCTGAACCTGTTATGCTTTAAGTCTCAGATATGCTAAACTAGACATATCAATTGTCAGACAAAAAAGCAACACAGAAAGGATGTTGCAACACAGATGGATTTAATACTCAATTTCCCCTTAATTGCAGCTTTGTCTGCAATCGTTTTTGCCCAAGTTGTCAAAATACCAATTCGCTTAATTGTTACCCATGAATTCAAGCCGGGGCTTGCTTTCAGCACAGGCGGGATGCCCAGCAGCCATTCGGCAGCTGTTTCAGCTCTTACAACAGGAATCGGGATCATCGACGGTGTCTCCTCTACGTTGTTTGCCGTGTCATGTGTCTTTAGCATTATTATTATGTTTGATGCCTCGGGAGTTCGTAGGCAAGCAGGCGAGCACGCCATTTTGCTTAACCAGCTGATCAGGGATTTCCAATATTTTGTCGGCGAAGCAAAAGACTGGCAGCGAAAAGAAGCTTATGAAAAACGCAAAGAATTAAAAGAGCTGCTCGGTCACCAGCCTATAGAAGTTTTTTTTGGAAGTATCTCCGGAATTATACTCGCTTTTTTATTGTATAACTTATACTAAAAAATGATTGCATAAAAAACCCGAACACCTCCACTTTATTATGGACAGTTTCGGGTTTTTTCTGATCTTCAACGGCCTCGCAAACACGAAGTCTTTTAAGCCACATTTTGTTCAATCATTTTTTTAAGGATTAATAATCTGTTCTCGAAATACTTGCAACGCTTCTGTTTCATTCAGTTTATTAAATGTTTCTTCCGTTAAATCGCCATCTCCCATTTCAATCACATAGACATCTAGTTCTCTCTTGCCCCAATTGGCAAATACTTCTTTAACTGTAGGGTAATAAAGATCTATTTTATTCCCTTGGATTGCTGAGCCCTTATCTGCCACCACACCATATCCATAACCTGGGATAAAAAGTATGGTCCCTAAAGGATATACGTCCAAGTCAGCTGCTATTGTTGAATAAATGTTACGTTCGACTTCGAGTCCTGAATACGTAATACCGTATTGTGGGTGGTCTGACGTTTTTCCAGTTGATTCAGCACCTGCCGTATACCCAGTGGCAATGACTCGGTCACGTGGGTATCCCGATAAGTCGATTGTGTCCTCAAGGGTTTTAGGCTTGTCCATTCCTTGGCCCGAGCTATCTGCTTTTACATTTTTAAGCTGTAAAGCTATATCTCTATCTTTTGAAGCAGCAGTTGGCGTTGCAGCAATTTCTTCTTCACCTTTTTCTGTGTTCATGAAGGTATGAACATCTGAAAGGGACATATTGGTTACAAACATAAATGTAGAATAGAGCGCTGCAAAGAATAATCCGATCATTAAACAATGCTTTAAAAAATGCTTCGTTTTTATCAATGAAAACACCTCTCTGATGTATCATCCCCTAAACGAAGCACTTTTATTCATTTAAAACATCTGATAGCCACTTTTTCTTAGTTTTTTAATGACAATACCCGAGACGATCGTCCCTATAAAACCTGCCAAAAACACAATATAATCAAATGCGCCAATGCCTGTCAGTTTATCCCATGCGATACTGAAAGTTGATTTTGGATTGGTGAAATATTCAATAGTCGATACCCCGTCGATCATAATGATAATGATAATAATATAAAGTCCTGACATCAGCCAAGTACGCCGCAACAGCATATTTAAAATAAATGCCAGTCCAAAAAACATCACAAAAAATAAGATCACTTCAACAAATGCCTGAATCATGTCGTTCCCTCCTGTTTATCCACCCTATAGTGTATCTTATTAGCCCGAAAAAGCAAAGGCATCCTCTCTGTGCCTTTGCTTAAAGATCTTTAGTAAAAAATATTGAACTTTCCTTTTTTCAACATAAGACTCGGGCCGCCAAGTTTGAGTAAATAACGATTATCAATCACTTTTTTCATAAATGTTGCTTTCCAGCCGAATATCTTTGTATCTTTAAAGATTACACCGATGGCATCATCGTGTCCGAGTGATGCAACAGTCCCTTTGAGGTTGGGTTCAAAAGTTTCCATATCCCCACCGCGCACCAATGCTTTTATATTCCGTGCTGCGGTTTCTGCTTCCTGAATGGCAATCTGAGCTGTCGGCGGATACGGCCTTCCGGATGCTTCGTTCATAATTAAAGCACAATCTCCGACTACGAACACATTATCATACTCTGGTGTGCGCATATCCCCACAAACTTCAACTTTGCCGCGGTTTGTTTTAAATCCGGATTTCTCCACAATAGAATTGGCTCTTACACCTGCAGCCCAAACGGTTGTTAAGGTTGGAATTTCTTCACTCATGCCATCTTTTTCATATACAACTTTATCTTTTTCGCATGATTTCAGCATGGCGCCTGTGATAAATTCAACACCCCGAGCTTCCAGGGAATTCATGGCATATTCTGCAAGCTGAGGATCAAACCCAGGCATTATATTTGGTGCGCCTTCTATAGTAATCATTCTTACCTTGGCTGGATCAATATCATATTCCCGGCATAACCTAGGAATTCGGTTAGCCAGCTCTCCTGCAAATTCAATTCCAGTAAAACCCCGCCACCTATCACAATATTCAAACGACCATCATTTTTCTCCGCTTCATTATGATACATGGCAAAGTTGTAATCAATGTGTTCGCGCAATAAACGGGCAGTATTTATATTGTTGATCATGAAGGCATTTTCTTCGAGACCAGGTATTCCGAATGTAGCTGATTCAAAACCAAGGCCGATCACGAGGATATCGTAATCGAGTTCATCTGAAGCAAGTTTTACCTTATTTGAATCTGGCTTAATCGAAATCACTGTGTCCTGAACAAATTTTATTTTACTTAGATTAACAACTTCCTGGATAGGGATCCGAGTCTGGTCATGATGCCTGGTGCCAGCCGCATTCTCATGGAGCCAAGTCGTCTGATAGTGATAATCGTGTTTGTTGACCAATGTAATCTGTGCTTCATTAATTCCAAGAGCTTTCTGCAGTTTGACTGCGGTCATGATTCCCCATAACCCGCACCTAAAATGACAATGCTTGGATTCTTCACTGTTAAATCACCTATCTATCTCTATTTTATATGTCTATTTACCCTATTCTTGTGAGTGTGTTCACGTATAAACAGTCGCTAATGAACTGTCGATCAAAAATCATGGCGACTCTGTAACCAAACTGTAATACTTTAACCATAAATATATTAGCTTGTTCAGACGTCTGATGCAACCCCTTTTTAAGTTTTTCCACAATTAAACCTAACGTCTTTCGTTGTTTACAACTCACGAACAATGCAATGCCATGCATTTTTATGATACTATATTTGTGGATGCAAGACAGAAAGAGTCGTTTTCTTTCTATATGTTATTAATGGAGGGGACAGACCATGACAGATAAAATATACGATATAACCATTCTCGGAGCGGGGCCCACCGGTTTATTTACCGCGTTTTATGGCGGTATGCGCCAGGCCAGTGTCAAAATCATTGAAAGCTTGCCTCACACAGGCGGCCAATTGACAGCTCTGTATCCCGAGAAGTATATATATGACGTAGCTGGTTTTCCGAAAGTTCGCGCCCAAGAACTGATCGACAACCTAGAGGAACAAGCACGTTTATTCAATCCGGATATTGTGCTCGGCCAGGCCATCGAAACAGTGGTTAAACATGAGGATGGAACATTTGAACTCACATCCAATACGGGTGACAAACATTTCACAAAAACCATCATTATCACAGCCGGAAATGGCGCATTCCAGCCCAGACGCCTTAAGATTGAAGGCTCAGAACAATTTGAAGATATCAATTTGCATTATCATGTGAAAGACATGAACCATTACAAGGATAAACATGTGGCATTACTAGGCGGTGGCGATTCGGCTGTGGACTGGGCCTTGATGTTGGAACCCATTGCTAAAAAAGTCACCTTGATTCACCGTCGTGATTCTTTCAGAGCACATGAAAGCAGTGTGGCCCAACTAATGGACTCGACTGTTAATATCCTTACCCCTTATGTACCGATTGATGTTTCCGGAACCGATCAAATTAATCAGCTGAAGCTTGAAGAAGTTAAGGGCGATGACAAGATCACCTTAGATGTCGATGCTGTGTTATGTAATTATGGGTTTGTCTCAACGCTTGGTCCAATCAAAGACTGGGGATTGGAAATCGATAAAAACAGCATTGTTGTCAACACTAAAATGGAGACCAACATTCCCGGAATTTATGCTGCAGGAGATATCACCACATATCCTGGGAAAGTAAAATTGATTGCCACAGGATTTGGAGAAGGACCAACTGCCATTAACAACGCCAAACAATACATCGATCCCAAAGCACGTATACAACCAAAACACTCAACCAGCATGTTTTAGGATCAAAAGCGGAAGCGCCTTGGTCATCCCCGAATATCATAAGCAAGAACGCGCAGTGGCGGTCTTTGCCACGTAGCGGTATTGCTTATGACTCGAGGGGATAGGCGCTGGAGCTGGACGTTAAAAAGCAGAAGCGCCTTAATTATTAAGAAAGAACCGATGCTTTAGCACCGGTTCTTTTTGTATGGTATTAACATTTTTCTGGCGTGCCTTCTTTGTCTTTTGCCCGGAAAGAAGACCCGCAGCCACAATTAACGATGGCGTTCGGGTTATCAATTGCGAACCCGCCACCCATCATATTTTGCTTAAAGTCAATTTTTGTACCTTCTATAATAGGAATATCCTGCTTAAATATAACGACTGGAATTCCATTTATATCTTCTGTTAAATCCAAGTCTTCGTTTATTTCATCATCAAAACCGAGGCTGTAGGACAAGCCGCTGCAGCCACCGCCCTGAATGCCAAAGCGCAACCGGACATCATTTTCTTCTTCTTTCATCATTTCACGTACTTGATCCCTTGCACTGTCTGTTAATGTAAATGGCAATGCCAATGCAACTACCTCCTTTTTGTACGATTTCTTTCTCTATCAAGTATACAACCAACCTAGCGGATACTTCAATTATTTCTGCTTAGCCCAGAAGCATCAAGTTCTTTATAAACTTCTTTCAAGCGTGGTATGCCCTCTGCAACCATTTCATTATTAACAAACACAATGGGATAAAACAAATCCTCGTCAAAAATACGTTCCACAAACGCATGGTGCTGTTCATCGTTTTGAGGCTGATCGATATCTACGTATTCATAAGCGATATGATCGTCCTCATATTTGCGGCCAATTGCGGCTTGCAGCCACTCGTAGGTATCTTTAGATCCTGGTGCACCGACACAGCTGGCACAGATTTGTTCAGCCCCATACACTGTAATCAATATTGAACTTGTCATTTTGCTGTCCCCTTTATTTATTTTACCGGTATTCCGGAAAAACCCATCAATTTCATTTTACAAAATCTGCGTTTAAAGTTAAAATGAAAGTAACCAATTGATTGATGTTCTCAATTAGACATAGATTTTTTCTGCAGATCATCCTATACTATATTAAGCGGAAGGGAGAAGATGACATATGCAGGAACAAGTACAGGAAGTTTTGAATAAATTACGTCCATTTTTGCTTCGTGATGGAGGAGACGTAGAACTCGTTGATGTTGATGAAGATGGAATTGTACTTCTTCGTCTGATGGGCGCTTGCGGCAACTGTCCCAGCTCAACCATCACATTGAAAGCCGGTATCGAGCGCGCCTTGATGGCTGAAGTTCCCGGTGTGAGAGAAATCGAACAGGTCTTTTAAATGTCCAGGCGTTCAAAACGAACGCCTGGTTTTTTATTTGACCGGTGTGAGCGCGTCATTACCGTTCAAAACCGCTTTGATATTATCGAGACATAGCTTGAGCATCTCCCAACGCGTTTCATAACTCGCGGAACCTATATGCGGCAGACAGACCACATTCTCCAGTTCCAGCAATGGATGTGTTGAATCGATCGGTTCAGTTTCAAACACGTCCAGCCCTGCTGCGTGGATATCTCCGTCTTTTAAAGCCTTGTAAAGCGCTGTTTCGTCCACTGTTTTTCCACGTGACACATTTATAAAAATGGCTGAAGACTTCATCTGTTTGAACGCTGACGCATTGAACAACTTCTCAGAGTCTTTATTTAAAGGGAGTAAAGCGACGACATAATCAGAATTCCTGAGCAATTCGTCAAAAGACACATATGTGGCTCCAAGTTCTTGCTCAGCTGCTTCTTTGCGGGAACGATTATGGTAAAGAATGTTCATGTCAAATCCTTTTGCCCGTCTGGCCACTGCTTCACCGATCCGTCCCATACCGACAATACCAATTGTTTTATGATGGATGTCCTGACCAGCAAGAAGGAAAGGAGCCCAGTTTTGCCATTTATCATCCAATACATAGTCTCGCGCTTCAACAACTCTTCTCGCTGTTGCCATCAATAAAGCGAATGTCAGGTCAGCTGTCGTGTCGGTCAGTACATCAGGCGTGTTTGTAACCACCACATTTCTGTCGTTTGCCGCCTTAAGATCTATATTATCGAAACCGACAGCATCATTGGCTACTACTTTAAGTTGCGGAGATTGTGAAAGAAGTTCTTCATCAATGGCATCGGATAACATGCACACAAGCCCATCCGCATCTTGCGTCTGTCGAAGCAGTTCATCTCTCGGCACAGGGGTCTCCGATTCTTTCCACATTTTAATTTCAAAAGCATCTTCAAAAGGTTGTATGATGTCATTTGGAATATTTCTGGTAATGTATATTTTTCCTTTAGCCAAACGTTTCCCCTCCAATTCATATACTATAACCAGTGTATCACAGGAACGTTGATCGCATGAACATCTACGCCCGATTCTTCATAAAAACGACCAAGCCGTGCTTCATAATCAGGTTGTTGTGCCAGAAGTGCGTTGAGTTTTTCATAATAGTAAGCCTCTTGGTCTTTTGCAAGAAAGCTTTCTCCAATGATATCCAGCACATGGAGCGGCATCACGAGCCTCGCATAAAGTGCTCGCCATGCAAGAATGGATAAAGGGCGAACCTCTGTATAATCATAAAGCAAGCGAAGAGCTTCTTCCTCTTTACCCCGAATCCAATAGAATCTGATCCCCTCTGCCAAATCCCTTACCCCATGATCAAAAACAAATTCATGTGACCAGATAACGCTGGTTCGTAGTTGTTTTGTATAGCGGTGAAAACAAACTGTGCCTATGTCAAATTCATTTGTCCGCCATTCTCCTTCCGTTTCTTGAACATATTGAATGGCATTCTCTCCTATACCAATAATATATGGTAGGCTATCCAAAAGCAGGTTCATGTAAGCTGACTCATTTTGAGATGCTTGACGATGAATCTCGCCTTCATAAAGGTCTAATTTTTTCATCCATACTTGTTTCCATTGACCGAAACTAGATATATGCTGTGGTTCAAACTGTTGCGTTGCCCCTGCTGCATGCAAATGTGCGAGTTGCCTGCCGTGGGAATGTTCTTGTGGAACGCGTGGAAGAGATGCGTACATCAGCATATATGAAACCCCTTCATGAGAGGTTACCCATTCTCCATTTCTGTTGGGCAGCAAACGCGAAACCAATTCATACCCATTTTGGTGTAAAAATGCAGAAAGTGCACCTTGTTCCATATACATTGCTTCCTTGTTTTCGACTGGAATGATAAGATAGACGTATTCCCCATCGGTCAATAGGCTACGGTTGTCTATATGCGTGGAATACGTGTCACGGATATTATAGTGCATTTCAAGAAATGCTTTCATCATGATCCCTCCTAATGCTTTATAAAATATATATGAAGAATAAAACAAGAAAGAAGAGGTGTTGTATGATGGATAAAAATACAGATAATAAAACTTTAGAATCAGTTGCAAGAGAATGGCTTAAACAAAGAGGCGTCAAACTGGAGGATATTGCTGAACTGGTCTATTACCTCCAGGCTAAATATCATGAAGATCTTCAAATGGAAGACTGCCTGTACAACGTTGACAGAGTCCTGACAAAACGAGAGGTGCAAAACGCCATCTTAACAGGCATTCAGCTTGATAAACTCGCTGAAGACGGAAAACTCGACAGCCCGCTGCAGGAAACGATTGAAACAGATGAAAGCTTGTATGGCATCGATGAAATTGTTGCCTTTTCAATTGTAAACGTGTACGGCTCAATCGGCTTTACCAACTATGGTTATATCGATAAGCAAAAACCAGGTATTCTGAAACATTTGAACGATAAGTCCACCGGGGAATGCCACACATTTCTTGATGACATCGTGGGTGCTATCGCAGCCGCAGCATCAAGTCGTTTGGCTCATGCCACCGCAGACGACGCTTTACTTGATGATTGATAAACAAAAGCGGAAACGTCTTGGTTGCCCCCGAAAATCATAAGCAAGAACGTGTAGTGGCGGTCTTTGCCACGAACGTTCATACTTATGACTCGAGGGGGTAGGCGTTGGAGCTGGATGTGCCCTTTGACAACATTTATCAACAGCTCGAATATTTATAATTTCTTAAGCATACACAAAACCGGGGTATTCCTGCTATTAAAGGAACACCCCGGTTTTATTACTTTTGGGTCAAATGAGCCACTCTGACAGATCATTTACCACATGTGTGGGTTTATGTTTGATTTCGGACAGCTGCGATGTGGTTGTAACCCCTGTCAGGACCATTAATGTGTCCATACCAGCATTAACACCTGCCATAATATCAGTATCATAATTATCTCCAATCATGACTGTTGCCGCTTTGCTCAAGTCCATTCTTTTTAGAGCGGTATTCATGATTGTCGTCTCGGGTTTACCGATAAATACGGGCTTTTCTTTTGTACTGACTTCAATGACTGACGTCAATGCACCATTTCCAGGCAGCATGCCTCTCTCGGTCGGGATAGCGATATCTCCATTTGTTGAAATAAATGCTGCCCCGGCCCGAACATGAAGACATGCCTTAGCATACTTTTCATATGTGACCGAACGATCGATGCCGACAATAACTACGTCTACCTGACTGTCATCATCTATGATTGTATGACCCGTCTCTTCAAGCGCATGCTTCAACCCCTCTTCTCCGATAACATAACAGCGTGCAGCCCCATATTGCTCTCTTATGTAAGTGGCTGTTGCTAAGCTTGAGGTGATGATTTGCTCGCTCGCTGCAGGAACTCCCATCTTCTGCAATTTATCTGCCACTTGTTCAGGGGTGCTTGATGAATTATTCGTTACAAACAAATAAGATTTGTTCTGCTCTTTTAACCGACACACAAACTGAATCGCTGAATCAATCGGTTCTGTTCCATTGTACATCGTTCCGTCAAGATCAATTAAATAACCGCTGTAACTTGTCATTATTTCGTCCTCCAAATGCTGAAAAAAGATGAACCCATTTCAGATTCATCCTTCCTTCGTCTCTTTAATGGTCCATTTGCAAACCCCGTCACCTTTCGTAATGCAAGATTGCTGTTCGACATGACCGGGAGCAAATATATTTGTAAATACTTCTTTTTCATTTAGACATACTTGCCCGTATTCCTCAGCAAGTTTTATGATGGGACAATGATAGTGGGTCAGTTCATACAAACCCTCGTCTTTTTGTTCAGCTTCAACCATATATCCCTTTTCGTTCTGTATGCCTGTCACCTGTGCGATCTTCTCATCAAAGTCATCGACTTGAAATGCTTCATCAAAATGGGCCTGTTCCCGTTCCTTACGCCTGTTTAGAACAGCATGAACGGCTTCACGTCCTTGCACGGCCTCTAGATCTTTGAGCAGTTCAACTGGCAGTTGCTCATACTGATTGGGAAAAGTACTGTGCCCTTTATCGGTCAGACGATATTCGTGCAACGGTCGACCGATCTTTTGTTTAAGGGTACGACGTTCAATAAAGCCCTGTCGTTCCAGTTCGCCCAAATGCTTTCTCACCGCAACTTCTGAAATAGAGAAGTGGAGCATTACCCCATCAATCGTACATGGTTGTGTCTTCTTTAACACATTTAATAACTTCTGTTTTGTTGAAGGCAGCTTATTCATTTCACAGCCTCCTTTCAATCTTTCGTAAATGCGTTGGCGACTCCCAGTTCATTATCCAAATACGCTGTTACATGCGTACTGAATTTCTCCAGCACCTGTTGATATTCGTATAATACATTGGTTAATGTTTTATGATCTATGTCTGCATAATCCTGTACAAGCAACTGACGCAGTTCGATTAGCTTGTGATAGGCTTGCTGATCGCTTTCAGGCAGAACACGCTCATCTACCATGATGTCAATAATGTCATTATAACTCCCAGGGTCTCGCATAATAAACCCGTCAATCATCATATTACCAACATCAAGCATTGACTCAATTAGTGTATGCGTAAGCCGTTCCAATGCAAGGTGTTCCACATTGGAATTAAAGGGTTTCTCCTTATCATACAACGCCAACAGCTGATCAATATGAACAAGCAATTGCTCAATTTTTTACGTTCTACAAAATACATGACGCTTCCCCCATTACATCATTTTACATAAACATCTTATTCTATTTTAACATATCAGTACCGCTATTAGAATAAACAATGATATAGTAAAAAAAGTCAATTATAATTCTATGGAGGATGATAGGATGGCACAATCATTCGAATTGATTAAAGATCAAACGGTTCAAAAAGACGTGCGATATGTAAGTGTTATGGGTGATTATAATCGTTATGATGTTGCACTCATGACACATACTGTCGATAAGAATAAAATATTTGTGATCGACTTGAATAAAAACCGTTATGCTTTAGTGGATCAGGACAAAGTTGGCAGCCAGGCTGAGATTGCTCATTTATTCCAAGTGTCCGGCTTTGAAGCCGAAGAACTCATTTCATTCTTAAAAAGTATTCTTTAACTGCATGAAGGGACCCGGTTGCTGCGGGCTCCCTCTGTGCGTTCATGCCTTATATACGCCATAATTAAGCACTCTGTCGACAATGGTTTGTTTATCTTTGGTGAAAAGAGAGATGAACTGTCCGATGCCAAGAAGCATAAGAGATATAACGTTCAGAACAAATTTCCCGCTCGCTTTGGTAAAGGAGATCTTCGTATTGAACTCACCGGAAACTTTAACTTTCACAAGCATTTTACCGACGGTAGCCTGCAATGGACTGCTTTCAAGTATGGCGTCGTACAGCCAAAAAACCGCCAATACCATCGTAATTTGAATCACCCAGTAGTTCATGAGATATTCGTCGGCAGGCCTGTCTCCAAACAGCAAGCCAGTGAGAGCAACGGATCCATGTGGCGCTATCTTGGTAAACACCAGACAGAATGTAACCAGCAGAACATCAATGCCCCATGCAGCAAGACGCATCCAAAAACCTGCGGGGGTTCCGTTGTCCTCTTCTTCCCATTCGTGACCCATTTCAACTGACACCATATGACCACCTCTATTTTTGATAGAACTTTTCCAATTTAACCAGATATTCTCTAACGTCTTCAGGGTTTGTATGCTGTCAAGCTGTTGTTGATTCAGTGCAAGGAAATGTGAGGCATATGTTCTGTGTTCATTGGTCGGCTTCATATCTTTTCCCGCCTGTTCATACAACGCTTGATCATAGTACTTTAATTCAAAACCTGTGAGGGTTATGCCAGACTCCTGCAGCTGTTCAACCAACTTATAAATCTTTACTTGCTCTTCCTCTTCATTGGAAAAGTCATTAAACACATACAGTGTAATACAAAAACGATAGCCATTAGGGAATTCGCTGTATACGTCGAAAAAGTCTGGAATAGCTTCATAGTTGTCTAGGACATACTGATCCATCTCCCGAAAAGTGGTTACCTTAGTTTCGAATATCCAAACATTTTCATAAAGCTGACTAACCATAGGGTCAAAAACGTCATATATTTCCTTAGACCATAAAGATCCAATATAAGTGTCTCTAATGTTATCGTTATGGTCCTGTGAGACAGTAAAAGGGATATTCTCCCCATTAACCGGTACAGCTGATACTGTATAATGCCCATTTGCTTCACTGAAGGCCTCATCATCAAATGTTGCTTCCATGTTATATTTCCGGGTTAAATACGATTGATAAGTATCAAGATCTTTCTCCAACTGTTCTTCCGGTATATCGGGTTGCTGAGCCTTGATCGCCAATTTATGCATGATTTGCGGCATAAAAGCCGGCAACCACCCAATTGGCAACACCAACATCGCTGTCAGAATCACAGGAAGGAAATCGCGCACACTTCGCCTCAACCTAATCTCTTTCTTATTCTTTCGGATCAATTGCGCTATAACAATGGCATTGCATAAATCCAAATACTCCTGTAAAGTATGACCATCAGAAGCCCTGGCACTGTTAAATACAGGATCAACAGTTCAACAAGGATCAACAAACTGCCTTTTAACATCTGACGGTTATGAACCTGACCTAGCCCTGGAAACAACACAGATAAAAATCCGGCCAAAATTACACGTGAGATACGGATCCCTCCTTCCTTAACACAATCCCATTAAAGCAAAGAAATTTCCAAGACCATGGCTTCCGA